>JBKPOB010000194.1:0-39657 GCA_046732875.1 Verrucomicrobiota bacterium
GACGCACCGGCGATCCTTTCGATCAGGAAGTGGTGGTTGGCTACATCTATATGATGAAGCTTGGTCACCTGGTGGCGGACAAGATTCACGCTCGCGCGGTAGGACCGTACTCGCTCGTCACTCAACAGCCGCTCGGCGGTAAGGCGCAATATGGTGGCCAGCGTTTCGGTGAAATGGAAGTGTGGGCGCTGGAAGCTTACGGAGCCGCCTATACTTTGCAGGAATTGCTCACCGTTAAATCCGATGATGTCCAAGGGCGGACCCGGATCTACGAGTCAATCGTCAAAGGCGATAACTCGCTTGAAGCGGGTACACCCGAATCTTTCAACGTTCTCATAAAGGAAATGCAGAGTCTGGGTCTCGACGTAAAAGTCGGTGGCCAGGCGCCTACGTTTCTTGAGAGCGTCGCATAATTTTTAAATTACAAATTATTTGGAAAAAACATGAACGAACATTCCTGGCGTGAGTTAGTGGGCGAAGAACGCCCAGTGGGTTTTGATCAGGTCGCGATTGGCGTCGCGTCGAGTGACACGATGCGCTCGTGGAGCAAAGGCGAAGTCAAAAACCCCGAGACAATCAATTACCGGACTTTTAAACCGGAGAAGGGTGGCCTTTTCTGCGAACGCATTTTCGGTCCGACGCGCGATTGGGAGTGCTCATGCGGAAAATACAAGCGCATCAAGCACAAGGGTGTCATCTGCGACCGCTGCGGCGTGGAAGTTACGCTGGCTCGCGTCCGTCGCGAACGCATGGGGCATATCGAATTGGCGGTGCCCGTCTCGCACATCTGGTTTTACAAATGCATGCCCTCGCGCATTGGGCTTATGCTGGATATGAGTGCGCGCCAGCTCGAGCGCGTCATTTATTACGAAGATTACATCGTAATCGACCCTGGCAAGACACCGTTGCAGAAAACACAACTGCTTAACGAAGTCGAATACCGCGAGGCGCAGGAGCAGTACGGCGAAGATTTCGTCGCAGGCATGGGCGCGGAAGCAATCCGAAAACTTTTGGCCGAGATCGATCTCAATAAGCTCAACAAGGAGCTTGAGAAAGCGATGGGCGCCACGAAAAGCAAACAGATTCGCAAGAAATTAGCGAAGCGTCTTAAGCTGATCCAGGGCTTCCAAAATTCGCACGCGCGTCCGGAATGGATGATTCTGGATGTATTACCAGTTATTCCGCCGGATCTGCGTCCTTTGGTTCCCCTCGAAGGTGGGCGCTTCGCGACGTCCGACCTCAACGATCTTTATCGCCGGGTTATTAATCGTAACAACCGACTGAAAAATCTGCTCATGCTCAAAACGCCGGACGTCATCATTCGCAACGAGAAGCGAATGTTACAGGAAGCAGTAGACGCTTTGTTCGACAATGGCAGACATGGGCGTGCTGTGACCGGCGCTGGCAATCGACCTCTCAAGTCTCTGAGCGACATGCTCAAGGGGAAGGGTGGGCGTTTCCGCCAAAATCTGCTTGGCAAACGCGTCGATTACTCAGGCCGGTCCGTGATTGTGATCGGTCCAGAGCTGAAGCTGCATCAATGCGGTTTGCCGAAGAAGATGGCGCTTGTACTTTTCGAGCCGTTCATCATCCGACGGCTAAAAGACCTAGGCTACGTGCACACCGTGCGCAGCGCGAAAAAGATGATCGAGCGCCAGACGCCCGAGGTCTGGGACATTCTCGACGAAGTGACCAAGGGCCACCCGGTGCTGCTTAATCGTGCGCCCACTTTGCATCGATTGTCGATTCAGGCTTTTGAACCGCAATTGATCGAGGGTGAAGCCATTCGCATTCACCCGCTAGTTTGCACGGCTTACAACGCCGATTTCGACGGGGACCAGATGGCGGTGCACGTGCCGCTATCGGTAGAAGCGCAAATGGAAGCGCGTATGCTTATGCTCGCTCCGAATAACATTTTTTCACCTTCCAGCGGGAAGCCCATTACCACGCCGTCTCAAGATATCACGCTCGGTTGTTACTACCTGACTCAAAGCCCGCGCGGTGGAGGCAAGGACGGACAGCGGCTCCCCCTTTTCGCCGATGCAACTGAAGTGGAATTTGCGATGGCGGAAGGAAGCATTCATACGCACGACCGCATCCGGCTTAGAAACCCGGATGTCGGTAAGCAAACAATCTACGGAAACGCGGAGGCCAGAACGATCGAAACCACTGCGGGCCGTGTCATTTTCAATGAGATTTGGCCCAAGCAGCTTGGATTTTTCAACAGACCCGCGGGCAAAAAGCAACTTAGCGACGTTATCTGGCGCTGTTATCAAATCGCCGGACCTGCGGAGACGGTGGCGACGCTGGACAAGCTAAAGGAGCTCGGTTTTGCCGAAGCCACCAAGGCTGGCATCTCGATCGGAATTTCGGACATGATCATTCCGAAAGAGAAGGAGACAGAGCTGGAGAATGCTTATAAGCAGATTCGCCAGGTTGAGCAGCAATATCGCAAAGGCATTATCACCGATGGCGAGCGGTACAATAAGATTATCGATATCTGGACGCACGCAGGTGACGAGATTTCCAGTGCTATGTTCCGCACGTTAGAACATAACGATGGCCGTAAGGAGTTGAATCCTGTTTTCTTGATGGTCGATTCCGGTTCGCGTGGCAACCGCCAACAGGTTCGTCAGCTCGCAGGTATGCGCGGTTTGATGGCCAAACCTTCCGGCGAAATCATTGAGCGACCGATCACATCGAACTTCCGCGAAGGATTGAGCGTGCTCGAGTATTTCATTTCCACTCACGGCGCTCGAAAGGGTCTTGCGGACACGGCGCTAAAGACGGCTGACTCTGGGTATTTGACGCGCAAACTGGTCGACGCGGCACAGGACGTCATCATTAATGAACAGGACTGCGGCACCGTAAACGGCATCGTAGTGCGCTCAATCTATGAGGGCGACGAAGAAGTAGTCGATCTTGGTCAGCGCATTATCGGACGCGTAAGCTGCGAAACGATCGCTGATCCGGTGGACAAAAAGAAGAAGATCGTCAAAGCGAATCAGTTAATTGATGAAAAGATTGCCACCGAGCTCCAGCGAGTGGGTGTTGAGAGCCTGAAGATTCGTTCGGTCCTGACCTGCGAATGCGGCCGAGGCGTCTGCGCAATGTGTTATGGGCGCAACCTGGCTACGGGTCAGTTCGTAAAGCTTGGCGAAGCAGTAGGGATTATCGCGGCCCAATCGATCGGGGAGCCAGGAACGCAATTGACGATGCGCACGTTCCACATCGGTGGCACCGCCAGCCAGACCTTCAAGCAACCGATCATCAAGGCCAAAAACGATGGTACAGTGCGCTTCAACGATCTGCGGACCGTGCAGGCGCTCGACGGTAGCTGGATCGCGTTGAATAAGAATGGCTCGATTAGCGTGCACAACGCAGAAGGACGCGAACTTGAGCGCTACAACGTAGTGATCGGCTCAATGATCTCTAAAGGCGACGGCACCGACGTTAAGAAGGGCGAGACCTTCGTTCAATGGGACCCGTACAACGTGCCGATTCTCACCGACAAAGGCGGCAAGATCGAATTCCGCGATATGATCGCGGGAGTCACGATTAAGCGCGACGTCGACGAAGCGACTGGCCTGATGGGCACGGTTATCATCGAGCACAAGGAGGACTTGCACCCACAAATTGTTATCGTGGATGACAAGAAGGAAGTGCTCGCGAGCTATTCCATCCCGGCTGGCGCCCACGTCATCGTTGAAGAAGGTCAGAAGGTGCGCGCTGGTGCACTGTTGGCAAAGACGCCCCGGAAAGTGGCGAAGACCAAAGACATTACGGGAGGTCTGCCGCGCGTGGCCGAGTTATTCGAAGCTCGCCGACCGAAAGATGCGGCCGAGATTGCCAAGATTGACGGCGTCGTTGAAATGGGCGGCACTGTTCGCGGAAAGCGACGCCTGATTTTGAAGGATCCCGATACCGGAGCGGAGGAGGAACACCTAATCCCGCTTACCAAACATATTATTGTGTTTAAGGGTGATTTCGTGAAGAAGGGTCAGCAACTTACGGAAGGCCCAGTAGTACCTCATGAAATCCTTGAAGTCTGTGGACCGCAGGATTTGCAGGAGCACCTGGTCAACGAAGTGCAGGAGGTATACCGGCTACAGGGTGTGGAGATTAACGACAAGCACATCGAGATCATCGTGCGCCAGATGTTGCGCAAGGTGAAGATTACCGATCCTGGCGATACGTCGTTACTGTGGGGCGATCAGGTCGACAAACTCGACTTCGAGGAAGAAAACAAGAAGGTCGTCGAGAAGGGTGGCAAGCCGGCAGAAGCCGTTCCGGTGTTACTCGGTATCACGAAGGCTTCACTCGAAACAGACAGCTTTATTTCCGCCGCCTCGTTCCAGGATACGACTCGTGTTCTCACAGAGGCGGCTACACTGGGTAAGGTTGATAGACTACGCGGCTTCAAGGAAAACGTGATCATGGGTCACTTGATCCCCGCCGGCACTGGTTTTCCTGAGCACCGCGAGATCAAATTGGTCGAAAAAGGTGAGCCGATCGGCGCACCGGTAATTGAAGAAGCCGAGCCGCAGCCAGCAATCGGGTAAGCGATTGTAGGGCGTCTGGGTCAGACGCCATCTAATGGATTGGCGTTTCATAGAAACGCCCTACAATTGCCTGATGTCGATCGTCACTAAAACGGGCGATAAAGGCGAAACGTCGCTGATGTACGGCCATCGCGTATCGAAGAGCGATGCGCGCGTCGATGCATATGGCTGTGTCGATGAGTTAACTGCCGCGCTTGGTTTAGCTCGATCGACGGCGACCGACAAATTCATTTCCGACGAAATCTTAGCCGCTCAAAAAGATCTGATCATTGTCATGGGGGAACTGGCAACAGCGCCAGCCGATCGAGACCGTTACGCAAAAGATGGCTTTCATATCACCACGTCAGAGATGGTCGACCGCATCACAGAGGTCATTGAAAGTCTTGAGAAAGATGGATCTCTTTACCCCAAGGATTGGGCGATTCCTGGGGGATCACCGGTTTCCGCGGCTCTCGATTTTGCTCGCGTAACATGCCGTCGCGCCGAACGGCACATTGCTGCGTTCAGCACCAGCGACGCGGACTTCAACGTCGAGATCTTGCGCTATCTAAATCGCCTCTCGGATCTGTGCTGGGTACTCGCCAGGTACGTAGAAAAAGACTCGCGAAACTCCAGGTAGCTGTGGGTTGCTATGCACGCCTTGGATTGCGCTGCAATCCAGCGTCAAAAATTAGCAACTGCCCGGCAGCAACATTCATCGCTGCGTGGTATGCATCGTTGCAATGAAATTCAGATTAGGCTTTGCGGCGGCAATTTTGTTTGGTCTTTCGACCGCGAATGCGCACGAAGCGATCTTCTCGTGGACTTACACAACGGATCTTACCCCGAAAGGTCACGGCGAATTTGAACAATGGATTACCACGCGCTGGGAAAAGGAGCATGGCAGCTATAGCGTTATCGATTTCCGTGAGGAGTTCGAATACGGAGTGACCGATAATTTCCAACTCGCGCTCTATCTCAATCATCATTACGTCTATGCGAACGACGACGTACCCGCTGAAGATCCGGCGCGTCCCGGGAAACGCCTGCCGGGCGTTTATGAAACGGGCGGTGAAGACGTGCACGCGGGACACAATCCGTTCAAACCGTTCGACAGCTATCATTTCGAGTCAGTATCCCTCGAATCGATTTATCGGCTGCTAAGCCCGTACAAGAGTCCGATCGGCCTCGCGCTTTACTTCGAACCGACAGTTGGCGATCAGGAGACCGAGCTGGAATGGAAAATCATCCTGCAAAAAAATTGGCTGGAAGACCGACTTGCCTGGGCGCTCAACGTTAATTACGAGCTCGAATTCGAGAAAGAGGAGGACGACGCCTGGGAACGCGACGGAGTATTCGAGTGGTTCACCGGCATTTCTTATCGTTTCATGCGCAATTTGTCAGCAGGCTTGGAATTTTGGAACCATCACGAATTTGCCGATGCCACTGTGCACGAGCATTCCGCCTATTTCCTTGGGCCAACGATTCACTATGGCGGCGAGCGCTGGTGGGCAACCCTTGGATTCCTGCATCAACTACCGATAGGCCAGGCGTTCAGTCACGATAACAAGGAGTTCGCCGCGCACGACGGCTACATCTTCGGCGACGAGCACGAGAAATATTACGTGCGGTTCAGGTTCGGAATAAATTTTTAGAGTGCGATGAAATCCGAATTCGCTTTTGTCGCATTGCCGATCTCGGCCCTAGTCGCACCGTCCACATTCGCGGTTCAATACCTGACTGTCGATCAAGCGCAGGAGGCGATTTTTCCCGGTAAAACGTTTACACCCGCGCCGATGAAACTCACAACTACCCAACGCAAGGCGATTGAGCAGGCCAGCGGCGTGCGTGTCCTTCGCGATGAACAACAGGTGTGGCGTGTAACCAGCGGAAGCTGGTTCATCGTAGATGAAGTTGTCGGCAAACATGAATTTATTACCTACGCGGCCGGTCTGAACCCGGACGGTTCAGTGAAACAAATTGAAATTATGGATTATCGCGAGACCTACGGCGGCCAGATTCGAGATCAAAAATGGCGTGCCCAATTTGTCGGTAAGACCAGCAAATCGACGCTCAAACTCGATAGCGATATCAAAAACATCAGTGGAGCAACGTTGAGTTGCCGGCACATCACTGACGGCGTGAAACGCCTTCTGGCATTTTATGAGATCGTCCTCAAACATTGAAGTTCGCCGCTGCCGCCCATTACTCGGTACGCTTGTCGAGATCGCATGCCAGGGATCGCCTGATGATATCGATCGTGCCTGTGTGGTGATTGAAAAGGTGCACCGGCTGATGAGTTTTCACGATTCTACGAGCGATGTCGCGCGAATGAATCGCGAGGCCTCGCATGAGTCAGTCAAAGTTCATCCGTGGACGTGGAGCGTTTTGAGATCCGCACAGGAATTTTCACGTAAAAGCGACGGCGTTTTCGACATCACGATGGCCCAGCAACTCGTGAAATGGAATTATCTTCCGAGACCTAATACGGGGCTTTACGGCGACGGAAGCTGGCGCGATATCGTCCTCGAAGATCACTGTAACGTTCGGTTCCGGCGTCCCGTGATCGTTGATCTGGGAGGCATCGCCAAAGGCTTTGCGGTTGATCGTGCTGTTGGAGCCTTGAAAAATAATGGCGTCACAGCTGGAATCGTAAACGCAGGCGGTGACCTGCGAACGTTTGGACAGGCCGCGCAGATTATTCACGTGCGCCATCCCGCCGAGCCGACACGCATAGCGGGAGCGGTGCGACTGCGCGAACGTGCCATGGCAACCTCCGGAATTTATTTCACGCGTCGAAAACATCGCGGCAAATATGTGGGTCCGTTGCTTGACGGACAAACCGGTCGATGTGCGCGCGAGCTCATCAGCGTGAGCGTGGCGGCTCCTGAGTGCGTGACCGCAGATGCACTGACGAAAATCGTCTTTGCAATGCGCGAAGACGCCGCGGACCTGCTGGCGCAATATCGCGCGGATGCGTTGTTGCTTGAGCGCGATGGCGCGCCATCATGGATGTTTCACTCACCATGCGACACCCGCGACCGGATTCGATTCGATTGAAGCGCTTGCAGAGATATTTTCTGTACGCTGTGTTGACACTGCTTTTGTTAAGCGGCGTGGCATGGGCATATTGGAATTACCTTGCTGCGTCGCCGGGGGATTTTGAGACAAACGCGAAAACCTGGGCGATGAAAATCCATGGAGCCGGGGCGATGACAGTTTTAGTGCTGGTCGGGATGCTCCTAAGCGCGCACGTAAGATTCGCATGGCGCGCGCGCCGCAATCGAGCGAACGGGTCGGTTTTTCTGAGCGCATTCGCCGTTTTAACCATCACCGGCTACGGCCTTTATTACACGGGCGGCGAAAGACTGCGTGCGTGGACGAGTTGGATCCATCTCACCGTCGGCCTGGCTTTGCCAATCTTGCTGCTGACCCACATCTTTCTGGGAAGGAGGACACGCCCTTCCGGTCAATTTCGAACCCGACCGCGCCTTGCATCTCGAAGTGCCGAGGATCGACATCCGAAGTCGGCTAGCACGAGCCCCATTGCAGCACCTAATGAGGCAAGTCAGACAGCGGAATTTCAGGTTGCGCATCGACACGTGCTGTAGCATCTTCACCGTCCCGCTCTGGAGTTCCCCTCTCGCGGATTTTCTCCTATGGCAGATACGACAGAATTAGTACCCGAACTTTTGGAAGCTGGTGTTCATTTTGGGCATCAGACGAAGCGCTGGAATCCAAAGATGAAGCCGTTCATCTTCGAGCAGCGCAATCAGATTTACATCATTAATTTGGATGAAACCGTGCTTCAGCTTCGGCGGGCCACGGAATTTCTCCAAGAAGTAACGCGCCGGGGAGGCAGAATTTTATTCGTTGGTTGCAAGAAACAGGCGCAGGAAGCGATAAAAGAGGCTGCGTTGGCTTGCGGTCAATTTTACGTGAATCAGCGTTGGCTCGGCGGGACGTTGACCAATCTCGCGACCATTCGCAAGAGCATCGGACGGCTAAAATACATCGAAGAGATTGAACAATCCCCCGAATACAGGAAGATGGGCAAGCAGGAACTGGCTGCTCTTAATCGTGAGGCTGCAAAGCTCCGCCGCAATCTCGACGGAATTCTTGAAATGTCGCAATTGCCCGAGGCCCTTGTCGTCATCGATACGATCCGCGAACAAAACGCTGTGAACGAAGCCCGGCGCCTCGGAATTCCAGTCGTTGCCATCGTCGACACGAACGCGGACCCAGACATCATTGATTACCCAATCGCGGGCAATGACGACGCGATCCGCGCGATTCGCGTGATTTTGCAGAAGCTCGTGGATGCAATTGTCTCGGCAAGCAACGAAGCGCGCATCCGCGAACAAGTCGAAATGGCTGGCGTTTCAGCGTAGCCAACTCGATTGCTCATACCTAATGGTTGATAGCTGATAGCCGCTGAATCCGCTTTAACGATTCAAGGGTTTAACGCTTTAACGATGTGATGAAAACAACTACCGAAATCGATCCCCAATTGGTTAAGCAGCTCCGAGAAAAAACCAACGCTGGTTTTATGGATTGCAAGCGCGCTCTCGTTGAGAGCGGCGGTGATCTGGGAAAAGCGGAGGCGATTTTGCGGACCAAAGGAATTGCCAGCGCTGGAAAGAAAGCTTCGCGCGCGACGAAAGAAGGCGTGGTGGCTTCCTATATTCACCTCCAGGGAAAGGTTGGCGTGCTCGTCGAGGTCAATTGTGAGACTGACTTCGTGGCGAGGAACGAGAATTTCCGCGAGTTTGTGAAGGACATCACACTTCATATTGCGGCAGCGCACCCGCTTTACGTCAGCCGCGCCGATGTGCCCGGCAATCTCATCGAAGCCGAGCGCGAGATTTACAAGGCCCAAGTCAAAGGTAAACCGGAGAACGTGGCCGACAAAATTATCGAAGGAAAACTCGAAAAATTCTACAGCACCGTTTGCTTGCTCGAACAAGGCTTTATTAAAAATCCTGATATGACCATCAAGGATTTGCTCAGTGCCAAAATTTCTGAACTGGGCGAGAACATCGTAATCCGCCGTTTTGTCCGTTACCTCGTCGGCGAGCCGCTACCGAGCGAGGGGTGAGGGTTGTAGCACCGTTCGCCCGGCGAACGCCGAACGCCGAAATGCGCGCTTGGCACAAGCGCTTCTACAACTTGGCGTGCAGACCGGTAATCTGCGTTTAAGTTTTACCAGCGATGGGACTGACCGAATACAAGCGGAAACGCGACTTCAGGAAAACGGCTGAGCCGACTGGCGGCAAACCGTTGCCACAAAAAATCAAGGGCGCGTCGCGTTTCGTCATTCAAAAACACGCAGCGCGCCGCTTGCACTATGATTTCCGCCTAGAGATGGAGGGCGTCCTAAAATCATGGGCATTGCCTAAGGGCCTTCCTTGGAAACGAGGTGAAAAACATCTTGCAGTGGAGGTGGAAGATCATCCCATTGAATACGAAGAATTCGAGGGAATTATCCCGGAGGGGCAATATGGCGGCGGCACGGTTATGGTATGGGACCGCGGGAATTACCGCGTTTACGGCGAACAACCGGTGAAATCGCTTAAGGAAGGCAAGCTTCATCTCGTCCTCGACGGAGACAAAGCAAAAGGTGAATGGACCCTCGTACGGATTCGTGGTCGCGACGAGAAAAATCAGTGGCTGATCCTGAAAACGGGAGATGATGGCAAGCCGATATCGAAAAAAATGGAAGACCGTTCGGTCAAAACCGGACGCACTATGGAGCAAATCGCAGAAGCTCGCGATGCCGAGTGGGAATCTGGTCGCGAAGCGGACGAGAGCCCCACGTCCCAATTCAAATCGCGCATTCGCGCCGCCATAAAAAAAAAGGAAAAAGGTAAAGTCGTAGGGCAGGCGCACCGCGTGGCGACCGCGACATGGGACAACCGAAGCGATCACGCTGAGTTGGAGTCCATATCGAATTTGCCCTCGGCAAAGGCTCGTTTTATCGAGCCGATGAAAGCGAAGCTGGTTGAGAAACCACCAGCGGCGGGCGATTGGATTTACGAACTCAAATTCGACGGCATCCGCCTGATTATAATTAAAAAGGACGAAAAGGTTTCATTGCGATCCCGAAACAAAAACGAATTGGCTGAGCGATTCCCCGAGATCGTCGAAGCAATTCAGACTTTGCCAGCGCGCGAATGCGTCGTCGATGGCGAAGTAGTCGCGCTCGATCAGGAGGGCCGCTCGTCTTTCCAACTCTTGCAAGCCCGCGAAATGGAAGGGCGAAAGAGCCCTGTTTATTTTTATGCGTTCGATCTACTCCAGCTTGATGGAAAAAGTCTGCTTTCGCTGCCATTGGAGGCACGCAAAAACGTTCTGGGAAAACTCTGCGCGGACACAGGCGATCCCATCCGCTATTCTGGTGCGATTGGCGGGGACGCCGGCCAATTGCTCGAAGAGGTGAAGCGACGCGGGCTCGAGGGGATCATTGGTAAACGGCGCAACTCGGTTTACGAGGCAGGGCGCCGAAGCGGTGCGTGGATCAAGCTCAAGTGTGTTAGCGAACAGGAATTCGTTATTGGCGGATACACTCCGCCGCAGGGATCGCGGAAATATTTTGGCGCAATCCTGGTTGGTTACTATGAGAACAAAAAGCTGGTTTTTGCTGGCAAGGTCGGCACCGGTTTCACTGCAAAATCGTTGGCGAGGCTTTACAAGAAATTCCAGAAGGAACGGCGCGATGATTGCCCATTTGTCGATCTGCCGTCAAAGCAAAATGGACAATGGGTCCAGGACATCACGCCTTCAATGATGCGCAAAATGCATTGGGTAAATCCAGTTTTCGTTTGTGAAATTAAGTTCGCTGAGTGGACGCGAGACAAAAAATTGCGTGCACCGGTGTTCCTTGGGTTGCGCGAAGACAAAAAACCTACCCAAGTTGTTCGCGAGAGTTAAGGGGCCTTAGTTTGTGTCGCGGTGATTTGACCTTGGCGGTCGGACGAAAAATCTTAAGCAGTTCCTAAAAGGTAGGGTTTGGGATTGTTATGCGAATCGCCCAAGTCGCACCGCTTTACGAAAGTGTGCCGCCAAAATATTACGGGGGAACGGAACGGGTGGTGTCGTATCTCACTGAAGAATTGGTTCATCAAGGGCATGAGGTGACTCTCTTTGCCAGCGGTGATTCTGTGACCAAGGCGAATCTTGTCGCGGCATGCCGCCGTTCGCTGCGTCTCAATAAGCAGTGTGTGGACCAATTGTCGCATCAAATCTTGATGCTTGAGCGTGTGTTCCAACGCGCTGCGGAATTCGATATCATTCATTTTCATGTTGACTACCTGCATTTCCCCCTGAGTCGCCGTGAGCCGATAACGCATGTGACGACATTGCACGGTCGGCTCGATATTCCAGATCTCGTTCCGATGTATCAGGAGTTTCGGGACATGCCGGTGATCTCGATCTCGAATGTGCAGAGAGAGCCTTTACCTTGGGCAAACTGGCAGGCTACGGTTTACCACGGAATCCCGGCTGACATGTATCGGTTCCGTGAGGAACCAGGAAGATATCTTGCTTTTCTGGGGCGGATTTCGCCTGAAAAACGAGCGGACCGGGCAATCGAAATTGCCAAGCGAGTTCGAATTCCGCTTAAGATTGCCGCCAAGGTGGATCCAGTGGACAAGAGATATTTTAAGCGAGAAATCGAGCCATTATTGGGCGATCCGTTAGTTGAGCATGTCGGTGAGATCGGCGACGGGGAAAAGAACGAGTTTTTAGGCAACGCTTATGCTTTGCTCTTGCCTATCGACTGGCCGGAACCATTTGGGCTCGTGATAATCGAAGCGATGGCATGCGGAACGCCAGTGATCGCATACCGCGGGGGCGCGGTCCCCGAGGTGATGGAAGAAGGTCATACCGGCTTCATCGTGGAGGCACTGGAAGATGCTGTGAGAGCAGTCCAGCGAGTGCCTGAGCTAAGCCGGAGGCGTTGTCGGAAAGTTTTCGAGCAACGCTTTACCGCCACTCGAATGGCGCACGACTATGTACAGGTTTACGAGCGGCTAATCAGCAACAAGCAGGCCCACACATTGGAGGCGCGTGCGTAATGGCCAGGGAAGTTATACGCGTTCGGGACGCGTTTTACATTCGCTCGTCGTCATCTCGCATTGACGTTCGCACTCGCGTTCTCAAACAAGGGGACACGTTTGCCGTGTTCGATCGATTCGGCGACATCGACACGTTCGGTACCGGTGAACTCGGGATGTACTATCAGGATACCCGATTTCTGTCGCGCCTGACGCTGAAGCTGGGAAAAGACCGCCCGTTATTGCTCAGTTCTACCGTCAGAGAAGACAATGCTGTTCTGGCCGTGGACGCGACGAACGCGGATGTCTGCCGCAATGGCGAGACAGTGGTTCCGCGGGGAACCCTGCACATTTTTCGCTCGAAGATTTTGTGGAAGAGAACGTGTCAGGAGCGACTTCGGATCCATAACTATGGGCGCGGGGCGATGGATTTTTCCTTCTCGCTCGAATTCGATGCCGATTTCGCTGACATTTTCGAACTCCGAGGCACGACGCGAGAACGCCGTGGACGCCGAATAGAGACAGAGATTGCGCAGGATGGTGTCGTGCTCGCTTACGAGGGATTGGATGGACGTCCTCGACGGACGCGGATCGTCTTCGATCCGCCGCCGACACGGTTAAGCGAGTCTGCGGCTAACTATCAAATTCGGCTGAGGCCTGGCGAGGAGGCCAGCTACCGCTGGGTAATCGCCTGCGAAATGGACACTCCTTCGCGAGGACAGATCAAGCCTTCTTACGAAAAAGTCGTCCACGAGGCGGCGAGCGCGCTGGAATCGGCGCATGCCCGGGAGCCGCTGATTTTCACTTCAAATGAACAGTTTAATGATTTGTTAAATCGCTCCCTTGCAGATATCGAGATGATGCGGACGGAAACCCCGTATGGGTCGTATCCTTACGCTGGCGTTCCCTGGTTCAGCACGGAATTCGGACGAGACGGAATTATAACGGCGCTTCAGTTCCTGTGGCTCGATCCCAGCCTAGCGCGCGGCGTGCTAGCGTACCTGGCTGCCACGCAAGCGGACACGGAGAACGCGGAGCAAGATGCGCAGCCGGGCAAGGTCCTTCACGAGACGCGCGCTGGTGAGATGGCGATCCTGGGCGAGACTCCGTTCAAGCGTTACTACGGCAGCATCGACGCAACACCACTTTTCATCATGCTCGCTGGCGCGTATTACAAGCGCACAGGTGACCGCGCGTTTGTTGAATCCATTTGGCCAAACGTCGAGCGCGCGCTCGCATGGGTTGATCATTATGGCGACGTCGATGGCGATGGGTTTATCGAATACACTCGCAGGTCAAAACTCGGTCTGATTAATCAGGGCTGGAAGGATTCTCACGACGCGATTTTCCACGCGGACGGCACGTCTGCCGAAGGACCAATTGCTCTGTGCGAAGTGCAAGGCTACGTATACGCTGCCAAGCTGGCGGCGGCCGAATTGGCCAAGCTCTTTGGCGATGATGCACGGTCACGTGACTTATCGAAGCAAGCAAAAATCGTGTCCCGACGATTCGAAGAAAGTTTCTGGTGTGATGAACTTTCCACATACGCGCTTGCGCTCGATGGCAGGAAGCAGCCTTGCAAGGTGCGGACATCGAACGCGGGTCATTGCCTTTTTGCCGGAATCGCATCCGCGGAGCATGCCAGTCACATCGCGGCGACGCTGACAGGTGAAACGTCATTTTCCGGCTGGGGAATTCGGACCGTCGCTACCAGCGAGGCGCGTTACAATCCGATGTCGTATCACAACGGATCGGTCTGGCCACACGATAACTCGTTAATTGCGGCAGGGTTCGCGCGCTACGATCTGAAAGAATCAGCAGCGACAGTCCTCGCAGGTCTGCTCGATGCGAGCCTGTTCTTTGATCTGCACCGTCTCCCCGAACTGTTTTGTGGCTTTCCCAGACGTCCCGGCGAAGCGCCCACGCTTTATCCCGTGGCTTGTGCTCCACAATCCTGGGCATCGGCCGCTGTCTTTCTCCTACTCCAAGCTTGCTTGGGCCTGAGCGTATCGGCTCCGGAACAAAGGCTAACATTCTCGAAGCCGGTCTTGCCGCGTTTCCTCCAGCAGGTGACAATTCGCGGATTGAAAGTAGCAGATGGGCGCGCCGATCTTTTGCTTACCAGACATGACGAAGGGGACGTTGGCGTCAATGTGCTTCGCCGTGAAGGAGCACTGGACGTCGTTGTTTTGAAGTAGTGCCATTTTTGAATTGCGCTTGTTCGCACGACGCAGGCAAATATGGTGCAGAGGTGAAAGCGAAGGTCATCGTCATGCCGAAGGCTGCGGTACTTGATCCTCAGGGCAATGCAGTGCGTGATGCTATGCGGCATCTGGGCATGCCGGAAGTCCGCAGCGTTAGAATCGGGAAGTACATGGAGATAGATATTGATGGGCAAAATGGCGGTCTTGAAACGCGCTTACGCGGCCTCTGTCGCGATTTGCTTTCGAATCCAGTCATTGAAGACTACGAACTCCAAAAAGCGGAGGGCGGAGAGCAGAGGAAAATCTCCAACGCTCGACGTCCAACGTCCAATGCTCAATTGCGCAGACCAAAGATGAAGAGACGAAAATGAAAGCGCTGCGATATTTTTTCTGCGTTGTGTTGCCACCTCTTGCGGTGCTGTTAACCGGTCGCGTCGCCAGTTTTTTCCTCAGTCTCCTTTTGACTTTGCTAGGCTGGATTCCGGGCGTTATTCACGCATGCCTTGTCGTCAATGATTATCACGCGGAGCAGCGTGCCGCCGCTGCGCACTGAATGATCATGCGATTTGCTGTTATTCAGTTTCCCGGTTCAAATTGCGATCAGGATTGCGTTGCGGCAATCAATGGACTCGACGGCTTGCAAGCCGAGTACGTCTGGCACAAGAAAACTTCACTGGACGATTTTGACGCAATTGTGCTGCCTGGTGGATTTGCATACGGCGATTACCTGCGTTGCGGCGCCATTGCGCGTTTTTCGCCGATCATGAAGGCAGTGATAAGTGATGCAAGAGCTGGGAAGCTTGTCCTCGGGACGTGTAACGGGTTCCAGGTTTTATGCGAGGCTGGTCTGTTGCCCGGCGCGCTGGTTCGCAATCGTTCGTTACGTTTTGTATGTGACATGGCTATCACCCGCATCGAAGTTGATAACTCACCATTCACGCACGGTTGCTCAAAGGGGACACTCCTCCGACTACCGGTAGCACACGGCGAAGGTTGCTTCTTCGCGGACGCAGCGACGTTGCGTGAGCTCAACATGAATCATCAAGTGATTCTGCGCTATTCCGATAGCAAGGGTCGCATCGTTCCGGAGGCAAATCCGAATGGGTCGATCGAAAACATCGCGGGCATCTGCAATCGAGAGCGAAACGTGTTCGGACTGATGCCGCACCCCGATCGCGCGTCGGATGCGCGGCTTGGCAGCATGGATGGTGCTAAAATCTTCCGGTCAATGGTGCAAACGATTAGTGCGAATCGTGCGACCGACAAATCGGAGCACGTGAAGCAGGTCGCGTGAGTCTCTTCATCACCGGAACGGACACGGCTGTCGGCAAGACGCATACCGCCGCCAGGCTTTTGCATTTGTTGCGGGCATCTGGCGTTTCTTGTGCCGGCATGAAACCGATCTGCTGTGGAGATCGTCGCGATCCGGAGCTTTTACTGGCGGCTGGCAGTGACGGCCTGACAATCGACGATGTTAATCCAGTTTGGTTGAAAACGCCTGCGGCACCCATCGTAGGTAGCTTGATGGAGAAAGTGGATATTGATGTCGATCATATCCTCGCGGCGTTTCATGCTCTTCAAAACCGGGTTGAACACGTCATTGTGGAGGGGATAGGCGGTTGGATGGTACCGATTCAACGCAATTATTTCGTCAGCGATCTGGCTGCGGTGATGAAGCTGCCGGTGCTGGCCGTTACATACAACCGACTCGGCTGCCTTAATCACGCAGTCCTCACCGTGCAAAGCATCCTGGGGCACGGCTTGCGCTGTGTAGGGCTTGTACTGAACAACGGTCAAGAAACCGACGGCATAGCCGCTCTGACGAATGCCGATATTCTGAGGAAAATTCTCGATGTTCCTTTGCTTTGCGGACTAGGCGAAAACCTGACCGAATTGCCTGTCGACTGGCGAGTTATGCTTGATTCGTCAATCGGCCGGTAGCGTGTCACGTCGATACAGGAGTGTAAAAAAAACGAACACCTTTCACAGGATCCACAGACGATAACACGGGGAAATGAGAATGGCATTGCTGTTGCTCTCTTTTATTCACAAACAACGCTTATCCTTATGCTCTTACAAAAAACCTTACACATGAGCCAGCCCGTGGAAGAGTGCAAAGCTCGGCTGGCCAGCATTCAGTCGTACCGGCGGCAATTCTTAATGGTTACACGGGCGACTGTGACTTCGTCGAAAACGGTCGATTTTAGCTTTCGAGGCCCGCTGGGCTTTGAAGCCCACACGGTCCTGCTGTCGGTCGAGAGCGAATCGCCTGACCAGTACGCATTCGAGTCCGTGGGCGGTAATATTGAGCTAATGGGGATCGTTGATTTCGCTGAGATTCGGCCAAATTGCACCGAAGTCACGCTCGCGGTTCACTATGACATCAAGAATAAGCTCTTTGCGTGGCTGGATCGCCGGTTGCACTTTGTGGACAGTTTCGTGACTGCCGAACTGCGCAGTATCCGTGCGCACTTCGAAAGCATCGCGGCCAGCTACCTGGATCACGAGCGCGTGCTGCCGATGTTTCAAACGGCTACCGCCTGACAAAACGTTACATCTGAAGAACCGCGGAGCGTTGTTTACACCGGGTTGCGTCCGCTCATCGATTAGCGCACTCGCACTGCGTGTTTTCTATCGAGGCGAAGAGTCTGACCCGGTTTAAGGGTAATTGTGGCCTTTGGGTCGCGAATCTTCGCTCCGTCGATTTCGATGCTTCCCTGCTTGATCAGTCGCGAGACTTCGCTATGCGATTTCTCCAGATTAAATACGTCGCGATAAACGTTCGAAACGAGCGCGACGGCTGGTAGTCCCTTCTCTGAAGTCGCTGAAAATACTGGGAGATCGGCATGTTCTAAATCGCGCTTGCTAAAGCGAGTGTTCCACTCATCAAGCGTTTTTTCTGCAACAGGAGCCGAGTGATAGATTTGAACGATCTCGAATGCGAGCTGCTTCTTGGCTTCGAGCGGATGCACCTCACGCGGCGGAGTGCGTCCAAGGAGCAACTCATAATAGCGCGCCATCAAATCGTCTGAGATGCTCATCAGTTTCCCGAACATCTCAGGGGCCGGTTCTTTGATTGCGACAAAGTTGCCGACGCTCTTGCTCATTTTTCTGACGCCATCCAAGCCCTCGAGAATCGGTAGGAGAAAAACGACCTGTTGCGGCAGCCCTTCCTCTTTTTGAAAATCGCGCCCGATTAAAATATTGAAGAGCTGGTCGGTTCCCCCGAGCTCAACGTCGGCCTTTACCATCACTGAATCCCAGCCCTGCATGATTGGATATTGAATTTCGTGGGCGCGAATCGATTGCTGGTTATCGATCCGCGTCTTGAAATCTTCGCGTTGCAACATTTGCTGCAGCGTCACGCGGCTGTTGAGTCGAATAACGTCTTCGAACGACATGCCTCGAAACCAGTCGCCGTTGCAGACGATTTCTGTCCGCGCCGAATCAAGAATCTTAAAGGCCTGCTCGTGGTAAGTCGCCGCATTCGCCTGTACTTCATCGTACGTCAATTGCGGCCGTGTCACCGAGCGACCACTCGGGTCACCGATCATTCCCGTGAAATCGCCGATGATCAGAATTGCCTGGTGTCCCAGGTCTTGAAATTGGCGCAGTTTTCGGAGGACGATCGTGTGCCCGAGATGAATATCGGACGTAGTTGGGTCGACGCCTAATTTCACCCGCAGGGGTCGGCCAAGCGCGAGTTTTTCGCACAATTCCTCCTCGTCAATGATTTGTGCAGCGCCTTGCTTTAACAACGCAAGAGCTTCATCCGGTGGCATGATCAACAATAGCGCGCCCGCCCCGCGCGCTACTTGTTTTTGTTCAGTAACTCGCGCACCTGGTCGATCGTGAGCGGCGCGTTTTTCTGGTTGAGCGACTTTTGGCTTTTACCTTGATCCAGAAAAGGCCGGTTGCCCGCGTAGGCTCGGCTGTCGACCTTTTTGTCCGATTCAGAGGCGTCGCGCGGATCACGGGCCGATTGAGTTGGATAAGCAAGTCGAGACTTTCCAACTGCCTGCCGCGACGAATTCTGGAATGCGCTGCGATTGCCGTGGAAAGGCCGAGAATTGAATTGCTGCGTCGAGAGTTCACGTGTCCCCGAAAACGTTTTCGACCTGGATTTTTTCTCCACGTAAAACGTACCGAGGTTTGCTTTTTTATTTATTGATGTGCCATCAGCGATGAATTTTTTCTTCTGTTCGCTGTTTTGCAAGGCCATGTCGGGCCTAAGCAGGCGATCGACCAACTTGCGCTCTTGATCCTGGGCGCGGAGGCAGGAAAGAATAGTCAGGAGTGATACCGAGATCGCCAGCAATTTCTGCACGCAGCGAGGCTGCCGAAATTACGACGTGTTTGTAAAGCAAATTTCGTAATAAGCCGCCAAGTCTGAGGCCTGCTTACCTCTACACACAAGACGTCTCCGCCGCGCTGAAGCTCGGCTTTTTGTTGTGTTCGATCATGTCGTCAGGAAATAATGAGCGCATGTCTGATCATGTTTACAAAAAGATTGAGGTCGTTGGTTCCTCGCCGAAGGGATTTGAGGACGCAATAAAGAATGCGCTGGCACGCGCTGAGAAAACCGTCCGCAACATGCGCTGGTTTGAGGTGACCGAGACCCGCGGAGACGTTGAGAACGGCAAAATTGGTCATTGGCAGGTGACGCTCAAAATCGGGTTCACACTCGAGGAGTAATCTACCGCCTTGCGGTAATACGCCGATTCTGAGGTAGGCGTCTTCGCAGCGACGCGCCTCTGCAGCATCATTCTTCTTCCTGGCCCGCCTGATACAGCTTGGCGGCTCCGTAAATCAGGATCGCGGGTTTTAGCGCTACGACGAGCAAACGCAAGAGACCACTCAGAATTCGGACCAGCGGCAGCCGGTTCAAGATGTAGCCTGCCACAAACGCACATAAAAGTGACTGTGCCGGTTTTTCGCGAATGTAATTCTCAGTCTCACTGAGAGCCGTCTCGACTTGTTCCTTCACCCAATGCAGTCCGCGTTCCGGAAATTCGGCAGCAACGTCAACAGATGAGCGGTCCATTTCGTTTAATGATTCGGATTCTGATGCTGCCCTGCGCGCATCGAGCTGTCAACGCAATGTCAGCCAAATCGAGCTTGCGCCTGTGCCGGCCGGGAAATCAGGCAACGGAGGCGATCGAAGAAAAGTCCCGGCGCGTCGGGCTGCCTTGAGTCCGTAACGGGCCATGACTTCCAGTGCATGCTCACGCAATGTGGAGCAATTGGTGGAGATCAGAACATGGCTGTTTCGCTCCGTCAGTTCGAGGGAATCAACGAGCAATTTTTCGAAGTCATTTTCAACATGAAAGGTTTTTCCTCCGGGCGAACGCGAAAAAGTTGGTGGATCAAGAATGATGACATCAAATCTCTCACCTTTGCGAGCCAACCGTGGCAATACCGCCATCACATCGTCGGCGATGAACCGATGGCCCATTGTGGGTAGGCTGTTCAACGCCAAATTTTCGCGTCCCCGTGCCAGAGATTTCTTGGAAAGATCGATGTTGAACGTCGTTGCTCCAACATGAGCCGCGCTCACAGAAAATGAGCAGGTATAGGCGAAGCAGTTCAACAGGCGCTTGGGTGCGAGGTGACGAACAAAGCTGCGATTTCCTCTTTGATCGGGAAACAAGCCCACTGAGAAGCCTGCGCCGAAATCGATCCCAAATTTCAAACCTCGCTCTGTAGCGATTGTCTGCAGGTTTTCAGCTGCGTTGCCACATATGAGCCGCGGTGGTTCGCGTTGTTCACTTTTTCGAGGAACGAATCGGGCGAAAATGCGTTCGAACCTGAAAGGGATACCGTTCGCCCATTCCTTCAATTCTTGAATGAGCCGTTCGCGGACCATGACTCGCTTAAATGAGATGAGTATGTCGTGTCCGAAGCGTTCCGCCCATCCGTCCTCCATTGTGCAGAGCCGGTGCGCGTCCGTTCCCTCGGCTTGGAAATTGCGAAACAAGCCTGCATCAATCCAGCCAGAACTCATCTTCGTCGGCCGTATCTACGGACATACTTTCGATTCGATATGACCTAACGGATCGGTTGCCGCTGAAGCGGTGCGTCGCTACACTCCGTCTCCGAATGCAGCAAGTTACCGTTCGCGTTCCAGCGAGCACCTCGAATCTCGGTCCTGGCTTCGATTGCCTTGGTGTCGCGCTGCGCATTTATAACAGCGTAACAGTTACCAGCGGGCGAATCACCGAACAACCCCATCCGCAAATTGTGTCGCAGGCGGCCGGCCGATTTTTCAAACAGGCGCGTCGCGGGGCGTTTCCGTTTTCCTTTTCAATCGTAGAAAAAATTCCCCAGTCGCGCGGCCTTGGCAGCAGCGCGACAATTCGCCTCGGCATTTTGTGTGCGCTCAACCAGCTGAGTGGCAGTCCACTCGACCGAGTGACGATTTTCCAATTGTGTGCAGACTTGGAAGGTCATCCAGACAACGCTGCGCCGGCCAGCTTCGGCGGTTTTACCGTAGTGATCGGATCGGCGCGCCGCGCCGTCCCTACCATTCAGCGCTTCGAAGTTTCGCGGCAGTTGTATTTCGTTTTACTTGTTCCGGAGCTTGAAATTCAAACTTCGAGAGCACGAAAACTCCTACCGCCCAAAATTGCACATGCCGCAGCGGTTGAGAATTGTGCCAACGCCTGCGCAATTACTGCGGCATTCGCTTCAAAAAACTACAAAAAACTGCGGGGGGCATTCATTGATTTCATTCATCAACCTTTTCGCACAAAACTGATGCCGTTTCTTCCCGGCGTCATCGCTGGTGCCGAAAAAGCGGGTGCCCTTGGCGCTTTCCTTAGCGGCAGTGGCTCGGCAATCTGCGCCATCACGTTGCAACATCCAGATCGGGTTGCTGCGGCCATGAAGCGTGCCGCCCCGTCGTCATTGTCGCGTACAATCGTCACGCGTGCCGATAACCGAGGCGCACGGATTTTGAATTTGAAGTCTAAAATTTGAGATTACCCAATGGGCCGGCGGCTTGAAAATCTGGAACAATTTGGAATCGACGTTGTGCTCGAGCGTCGTCACGGCGTTCGGGCTTCAATTTTGCGGGGAATCCTCTATGCGCTCTCATTCGCTTACGAACGGCTCGTGCAACTCCGGCTTTATTTTTATCGCAAACGAATTTTTCGCGAACGAGCACTTGGCGTTCTCGTGATCAGCGTGGGCAACCTGACAGTTGGAGGCACGGGCAAGACACCAATTGTGGAAAAGATTGCTCGCGCGCTGCAAACAGGCGGGCGTCGGGTGGCGATTTTAAGTCGCGGTTACAAAAGCATGCCGCGCAGGCGAAGCTTGCTAAGTCGGCTCTCCGACAGAAATCCCGATCCTCCACGGATTGTCTCCGACGGAACATCGCTCTTGCTGGATTCGCGTACCGCCGGGGACGAGCCGTACATGCTGGCGCACAACTTGAAGAACGTAATCGTCCTAGTGGATAAAGACCGCGTTAAAAGTGGCCTGCTTGCGATCGATAAGTGGAAAGTTGATACGCTCCTGCTTGACGACGGTTTGCAATATCTCCACCTCAAGCATCGGCTGGACATTGTCCTTGTGGATCGCCAGGCGCCGTTCGGCAATGAATTCCTTCTTCCCCGGGGCACGCTGCGTGAGGCGCCGCGGAACCTCAGGCGTGCCAGCTACATCTTCATCACAAAAAATACCGGCCAGCCGAATGACGCGCTAATCAAACGCATTCGTCGCTACAATCGCACAGCCGAGATCATCGAATGCGCTCATAACCCGCTCTATCTGCAGAATGTCTTCACCGGAGAAAAAGTACCGCTGGAGCGCTTGCGTGACGCTTTCATTGGCTCGATCAGCGCGATTGCTGCGCCGGAAAGCTTCGAAGGCGCATTGCAAAAGCTCGGTGCGCGCGTCGACCTGGCCACGCGTTACATCGATCACCACTACTATTCCGAAACGGAGCTAATCAGTTTCATCAAACGCTGTATTCGGCGCGACTTGGAAATGATTGTGACAACCGAAAAAGATTCGGTGCGCATGCCGCGTTTGCCCGAGGCGGAAGTGAAGGTACCCATTTATTTCTTGCGGGTGGAAATTGAGATCCTAAGCGGCCACGAAAGCTGGGAACATTGCGTGGCGCGCATTTGCAAACCACAGCCGCTGCTTCCGCCTGAACGGTTCTTCGCGTGACCGTGCTTTAAATTCGGCGTTGGACGTTGGGCGTTGAGCGTGGACGTTGCCTTTCACCAATGCCTCAAAAAGCCGAGCTAGTCGTCGAAGATCGCAAGATTCAAGTATCGAATCTCGACAAGGTGCTTTATCCAAAAGTCGGATTCGCGAAAGGGCAGGTGATCGATTACTTCATCCGGATTGCACCGGTTCTCTTACCGCATTTGAGGGATCGTCCCCTTACCATGAAACGGTATCCCGACGGTGTGGATGGCGAATTTTTTTATGAGAAGAATTGTCCGTCGCACCGACCCAAGTGGGTGCAGACGGCGAAGGTGTGGAGCGAAGGCAACCAGCGCACAATGCATTATTGCCTCGCTAATGATTTGCCGACGCTTGTGTGGGCTGCAAATCTCGCCGACCTCGAGCTGCACACGTCCCTTTCGCGCAAAAACAATCTCGATTGCCCAACCATGATGGTATTCGATCTCGATCCCGGCGCGCCTGCCGACATCGTCCAGTGTTGTCAGGTCGGCCTGTGGCTTCGTGATTTGTTAGGCAAAATGAAACTGAAATCGTTCGCAAAAACAAGCGGCTCAAAAGGCCTGCAGGTTTACGTGCCATTGAATACGTCAGTGACCTACGATCGAACGAAGGATGTGTCGCGCTCTCTCGCCCAATACTTGGAACACGAGCATGCCAATCTCGTGACCTCGAACATGTCCAAGGCGGTGCGCAAAGGCAAAGTCTTCGTCGATTGGAGCCAGAACGACGAACATAAGACCACCATTTGTGTCTATTCGCTCCGCGCGAGGGAAGAACCCACCGTTTCAACTCCAGTGAAATGGAACGAGGTTGAAAACTGTTTGAAAAAGAAAAAAGCCGATCTTCTAAAATTCCGGTCCGACCAAGTGTTAGCTCGTGTTAAAAAATTCGGCGACCTCTTCGAGCCTGTGGAGAAACTGAAACAAAAGCTGCCGAAGAAGTGGAATACTTAGGATTGACACGAAAAACAATTATTAAGAATGAACAACCACATTTGGTTCGATGCGATTGGATGGGCGGGAGCAGCCTTTCTCCTGGTGGCTTACGCAATGATTTCCGCTAAAAAATTGGACGCGGATTCAACTGCCTACCAACTTCTTAACATCACCGGCAGCCTTTTCCTGGTCGCTAACACGATCTTTTATCGGGCGTATCCTTCGTCTTTTGTGAACGTGATCTGGGCCGGGATTGCTGTTTTTTCCATCGCGGCTAGAAAGCGATTCTCGTCTAGCTAAATTGAAAATCTCTGCACATGCGCAAGGCAAATCTGAAAGACATTCCAGAGCAGGAACGCAAATCGCCGAAGGGGAAGTTTGGGCGATTCATGAAAAATATTTCCGTCGCGCTTGGGCGCGAGCCGGAGTCGCTCGATCTGTCCAAGCGACACCCGTTTGATCTGACCTTAGTGCGGATTCAAAAAGGCAAGTTTCTTTGTCCTTATCATGCGCACGCGGCTGAATCGGAGCTTTACCTCGTCGTTTCCGGTTGCGGCAAGGTCCGCGACAAGCATGGGGTAACCGAAGTTGGAGCGGGCGATGCGTTTTTCTATCAACCAGGTGAGGCACATCAACTTTGGAATGAGAGCGACGAGGACTTTGTCTATTACGTGATCGCCGATAATCCGCGCAGCGGCGGCTCGACCGGTGATTCCTGTTACTATCCCGACAGCAGAAAATGGGCAGTGACAAGAGATGCGCGGGACGAAGTCGTCGTGAAAGGGACAGAGACTGACTATTTTGATGGCGAAGAATGAACAATTGTCATGTCGAGCGAAGTCGAGACATTTCTTGATTTAGTAGAGCAGCAAGAGATTGAATCGTTCGTCTCCCGACTCTCTCGCCGCTACCCTCGCGGCGCAACCGTCCATGTCGCTCGTCCCACTCGCTCCATTCCTCCACTTCGTCGGAATGACAAAAGGCTGAAATGCGCAAGGTAAATCTTAGCGAAATCAAGGAAGAGGTGTGGCAGTCGCCAGGCGGGAAATATGCAGCGTCTTTCAAGGGAATTTCGGAAGCACTCGGGCGCGAACCAAGTTCTCTCGATTTATCCAAACGTCATCCGTTTGATCTGGAATGGAATCGCGTGCCTCCTGGAAAACGCGCTTTTCCCTATCATTCGCATTCGGCTCAGTGGGAGTTCTACTTGGTTGTCTCTGGAAAGGGAAAGGTTCGTCACAAGGATGGCACAACTGAAGTTGTGCCGGGAGACGCGTTCGTTTTCGGGCCAGACGAACCACATCAACTAAGTAACCCCGATGAAGAGGACCTCATTTATTACGTGATCGCAGACAATCCGATCGGCGAATCGTGCTATTATCCCGACAGCGGGAAATGGAAGGTTAACAAGTCGTCTACGGCGGATCGCGTTGTCGTGAAGGGAAAAGAAACGGATTATTTAGACGGCGAAGAGTGAATCTTTTTCTGTGGTCGTCTGCGTGAGGCGGATGCCGGCTGCGCTATCTAGGTGGGAGCGACACCCGCCACTACAGTTATTTTGCGACTAGCGCGCGCTGTGCGTTTAAGTTGAACTCATGGATTCCAGCAAATCTCCGCAAGATTTTCGGTACAAGACTTACCTTAACATTCTGCATGGTCCACTTGAGCTTATCGATGTGCAGAAACTGGCAGATGCGTGCACGGACAAATGGTACAACCAGACGCTATGCAAAGTGAACGACTCTGTTGTCAGGCTGGCGGTTATCCAAGGTGAATATCATTGGCACGAACACAAAGACATTGATGAATTCTTTTTCGTTCTTGATGGACGTTTCCTGATCGATCTTGAGGAACAAGTCGTCGATCTCGCGCCGAGGCAGGGTTTCGTCGTGCCCAAAGGTGTACGCCATCGCACACGTGCACCAGAACGCACCGTGATCTTAATGGTGGAACGCGCGGATATTGTTCCTACCGGTGACTAAACGCGCCAAAGGCAGTGAAAATCATTTCGGGTGGACAAACAGGCGTGGATCGCGCAGCTCTGGATGTTGCGTTAAAACATGGAATCGAATCCGGCGGTTGGTGTCCGGCGGGACGTCTCGACGAGTTCGGTAAAATTCCGGATCCATATCCACTTGAGGAGTTGGAAAGGGGTGGATTCACCGAGCGAACGCTGCAGAACGTCAAAGACTCCGACGGAACCGTTATCATTTACTTTAGCAAATTGAGCGGCGGGACAGAGGAAACAGTCCGTTTCTGCGTCGAGCGACGGCGACCGCACTACCTGATTAACGCCTCCAGCGTTTGTACTGAAAAGGCCGCGCAATTAATCGTCGATTTTGTCCGCGAGAACAAGATCGACATTCTTAACGTGGCCGGCCCGCGTCAGAGTGAATGGCCAGAGGGATATGCATACGCGTCTGGCGTGCTGGAAATGTTTCTTACGCACTGTAGCCGCCGCCCTGTCGGCGGTTAGGAAGAGTACGGTTCACAGAGCCGTTGCTACACTCACTCGTAGCGCAGCGCTTTAACCGGGTCGAGACGGGCAGCGAAGTACGCGGGAATGAGCGCGGCCATCGAGCAGATGAAAAACGCGGCAATACAAATGATGGCGACGTCTCGCGGGATCACTTCTGCCGGGATCGACGAAAATTGATAGACTTCCCGCGGGAAGACCTCGATATGGAATGTCGCGGCCAGCCAGTGACTAAACTCGTTGCGGTAACGGATTAACGTCATTCCGAGTCCTAATCCCGTCAGAGTTCCAAAGAGTCCCACAACGGTGCCCTGTCCGAGAAAAACCCAAATGATTTGGGCAATGTTCGCCCCGAGCGCTTTCACGATTCCGATCTCCCGCCGCTTCTGCACCGTTACCGTGATCAGCGTGCTCATGATTCCGAAGGCCGCAACGACCACGATGAAGAATAGCAGGAAAAACATCACGGTGCGCTCGAGCCGCACGGCTTCGAAAAACTGACTGTTCATATCGATCCAAGTCTGCGCGTATTGCGGTGGCTCAAGAAATTCTTGGATTGTTTGCTTCACGCGCTCAGCGCCATAGGGGTTGTCGGTCCTTACCGTAATCCCGTGCAAAGCGTCTCCCAGGCCGTATAACTCCTGTCCAACGTAGACCGGCACCAAGAGAAACTCGGAATCGTGCAGGTAATGTCCGGTTTCAAAAATGCCCGTAACCGTTAGTTCTTTCGGCAGGATCACATCGCGTAATTGGTCGATCGCCTTCTTTTCTTCGTCTCCCTTAGCATTCTCCAATTTCTTAATCCCATCGAGGATTTGACCAAGATTGCCCGGCGAATAGATGGTGATCTTGTCCCCGACGCTTGCCTGCAATTTTCGCGCGAGCTCAATCCCGAGCACGGTCGATTCACCTTCCAGATCAAGCTTTCCGTATTTGATAAATTTTCGCAGCGGAATGACCTTCTCTTCCTCCGCGGGATCAACACCCCGAATCAACGGGGCAACTCGCTTGTTTTGAAATTCGACGATTACCGGTCCCTGGATGTAGGGAGCCGTCGCAACCACGCCCGGTGTGTTGTCGATTTTTGCTTTGAGCGTTCGCCAGTCACGTAAGACGTCCTCGGTGCCTACAAGGATGTGCGCATCGAAATCAATCACTTTTTGGCGCAGCTCGCGATCGAACCCAGTCATGACGGAAATGACGAGAATCAACACCGTCACGCCGAGCATCACGCCAAGGATCGAGATCAGTGTAATGATCGAGAGAAACGTGCGCTTCGGTTTCAAGTACCGCAGCGCCAGGAAAAGACTAAACGGAAGGTTCAATTCGGGATTAGCGTGGCGGCAAACTCGAGCGAATTCAACCGTGCGTTCTACTCGGAGAGTGCGTACGCCTTCAGTTCTTCCAACGTGACAAACTCGAGCGCGGAGGCATGCGTGGCTGCGAGATCGACCGGTGCAGCGCGGTTGTGATCCAATGCGCTTTTCCAGCGCGTCACGCACACGCACCATTTATCGCCCGGCTTCAGTCCAGGAAACCCCCATTCCGGACGCGGCGTAACGAGGTCATTTCCATCGAGCACCGAGAAATCGAGAAACTCCTGCGTCACTTTCACGCAGACCGTATGAAGCCCGGTGTCTTCAGGTCCGGTTCGGCAAAATCCGTCGCGATAGAAGCCTGTCATTGGATCGCGACAACAACATTTCAATTCCGTTCCCAGCACGTTCGTCGGCACGGCACGCAGTTTAGCATTGGCGATTCGCTTTGTTAAATATTGGATTGTTGGAAACGCGCGTAGAAAACGCCGCCCATTCTTCAAGCATGAAAAAGATCGTGACTGCCTACTGGCTTATTCCGGCCGAGCCGGCGCGTAGTTCTTTCCAGAGTCTCATTAATGATCTCGCGCGGCGTTATGACGGGCCTGCGTTCGAGCCTCATGTGACGATTCACGTCGGAGCGAATTGTGCGGACATGGTTGACGGGGTGCTTTCGGCAGCCATGCGAGATTGCGAACCAATCGCGCTCCAGGCGCTTGGGATCAGTAGTTCCTCTGAGTTTATTAAGACGCTTTTTGTGCAATTCGCTTTGAACCGACAATTGCGGCAGCTCAACCAAGGCATTCGTCACGCGGCACAAGATTCCTCTGATTACCAGCTCGATCCCCATTTAAGCCTGCTCTATAAGAGAATGTCAATTCAGGATCGACGTCGGCTTATGCATTCGATTGGAGTTCCGTTTCCCGAAGTGACGTTTGACTCGTTGAAAGCTGTCCGATGCATTTCGCCAACTCGAAGCCGCGCCGATGTAGAATCATGGCGCGTTGTGGCCGAGGAACCGCTCGGTTCGATTGGTGTCTGATACAGACGCGCTACAGCTCGACAATTCGGTAGGGGTTTCCGGTTTTGCGAAGCGCTGGCGCAGAGACGTTGTAAACGGGAATGCCCGTCGAAGTTTTTCCTTCGAGAATGCCGTTGTGCGCATGTCCGTGAAACACCGCGTTGACCCGGAACCGGTTGATCGGCTCCTCCAACCTGCTGGAACCGAGAAAGGCAAAAATTTCGGGATCCTCTCCTTCCAGCGTCGCCCTAATAGGAGAGTAATGCAGCACTACGATTCGCTGTTCTGTTTGCAGCTTTGCAAGCGCCTGTTCCAAGCGGACCGCATGACTAATCGATTCTTGAACAAATTGTTTAATGAGCGGTTCGCCCCATGCGTTTAACATCCGCCGCCCGAAACCGCCGCCGAAACCAGCGATGCCTGCGAAGCCGACTCCTGCGACTTCGATAGCCTCGCCGTCGAGCACATTGATTCCTGCGTCATCGAGTACTTTGCTAACCAATGCCGCCTGTCCTGATTCGAAATCGTGGTTACCCAGCACCGCAACCATCGGGATTTTCACAGCGGGTCGAATATCAGCAACGAGTGCCTCAGCTTCGTCGGGAAGCCCGTAATCGGTGAGGTCGCCACAAAGGAGCAGGATATCGGCATTGCTCGAGATTTCGGCAAACGCTTCATGCAATGTGCCACGGGAGTGTTTGCCGTAATGAAGGTCCGCGGTCGCGGCGATTCGTAGCGCGCGCTTAGCCATTCTCCTTGAGAAACGTAACCGCCATCGTCTACGGACGCTTTTTGCATGATTGTCCCGCGCCTTACCTATGCACTCATTATTGGCTTTGATTGCGTTATGAAAGGTGATGAGTGTGAAGAGTACAACAGCCAGGAAAGATAAAGGCGATCGCCTTCATCTCAGATCCGTGGCCGCATTGCAGGATGCGGATATTCCGTTTTTGATCGGGGGCGCTTATGTGGTGGAGGTTTACGCGGGCGTCTCCCGTCGGACGAAGGACTTCGATTTATACCTGCGGCCGCAACACGTGGATTTGGCTCTCGATGCACTCAAGCGCGCCGGATACAAGACAGAAAGGACGTTTCCGCATTGGCTCGCCAAAGCCCAACGCGGTCGCGATTGTGTTGATCTAATCTTTCGGGCTGGCAACGGATTGTGTGAAGTGGACGACTCATGGTTCGAGCGGGCGCACAGCAGCGAGTTCCTCGACTCACAGGTGAAGCTTTGTGCGCCAGAGGAAATGATTTGGATGAAGGCGTTCATCATGGAACGCGAACGATTCGATGGCGCCGATATTGCGCACATTCTTCAAAGCTGTGCGGAGGAACTTGATTGGCCGCATCTGGTCCGTCGCTTTGGCCCGGACTGGCGTGTGTTGCTCAGCCATTTGGTGCTGTTTGGTTACATCTACCCAGGCGAGCGCGATAAAATTCCTGCTGCCGTCATGGATGAGCTAATCGCGCGGGTGCGGAGCGAGCAGGGAACTGCGGAAGCCAGCCGAATTTGTAACGGCACGTTACTCTCGCGAAAGCAATATCTCCTGGATATTCAAGAGCGGGGATTTCGCGATGCAAGGTTACAGGCACGCGTCCAGATGAATGCCAAGGATATTGCGCATTGGACAAGGGCGATCGCGAAGGAGGCGAACGAGCGGAGCAAGACCGAGTGATTTGTGATTTGTTTGACGATTCGACGATTTAACGCGGTGAGGCGGCTGGCGTTGGGCTTGGTTGAACAGCAACGGCCGAAACTGTCGGAGCTGCAGATGCGCTGACGATTTTCGTTCTTGCTTCGTCGAGCACTATTTTTTCCTCTGGGTAGATTCCGTCGACTGCCGCGGTTACATAATCCTTTGCTATATCGATTTGGCTTGCATCAGCCAGCAGTAATGCCGCGTAAACGGCTGCGTGCGGATCGTGCAATTGGCCGGCCGGCAATGCTTGAATGATCGCAATAGCCTCAGCGTTTTGCCCAAGGCGATAAAGAGAGAAGGCATAAGTTACGGCGCAGTTGAGCTCGTTCGGCGCGCGGTCATGCGCCTCTTTCGCCAGATCGTGTGAGCGTTGGACATTTCGCTCGAGGTTTAGGCCTAATCGCGCGAGATCCGCTGTGATTGGCGCTTCGTTGGGAGAGCTTTCGTGCAGACGCTGGAGAATATCGTAGAGCCTTCCAGTATCGTTATTTCCACGATAGAGCCGGCGAAGCGCGTCCAGCGCCTCGCGTCGCAGAGGCGGATTCTCTGCCACGCGCAGCCATAGTTGTTCGGATTCTTTCTTCAGATCCCATTTTGAAGCGAGACGCCCGAGGACAAGTTCGCGCTGGGGCTGACCGTTCGCAGATTGTTCCGCAGCGCGCCAGAGCTTGTCGAATTCAGTGTCCGCAGTGTTTTCTCGTGATTGACGTGTGGCGAGTGCCTGATATGCAAGCCGCAGGTAATCGGATTCGCCCCAAACTCCCTTGCGGGTCCATCGTTTCAAGCGCGTCCAATTTTTTGCGGTTGCGTACGCGTCGGCTACCACAACGGAAGCGGGCGGGACAGTCAGCTTCTCTGCCGGAAGCTTCTCGATCCATTTAACGACGTCTCCGGTAAGTCCGTTTCGGTTCATCCAATCCATGAGCGATGCGAGATCGGATGGATTTTTTGTAGCAAAAGGTTTTACTCGCTCGAGCAAGAGGCGGAATTTTTTCTCATCAAGTTTCCGATAGAAGTTCAGACAGAGGAGATAATCGCCGAAAGTGACCTCCTGCGACATTTGAAGCTGTTGCGCGAAGTTATCCGCCGCTGACAGGTCATCGCGTCCCACAGCATCATTAAGCAATGCGCGCAGTGCGCCGATCCGATAGGGAGCGAGCTTGCTGAGTCGCTCGAGATTTTCGCGGGCCTTTGCGTTCTTTTGTGCATCGTGAATTTGCAATGCTGCGAGATTGAACTGGTAGAGATCATTCCTTGGCTCTTTGTTTACGGCAGCGGCGAATTGTTCCTCTTGTTCGGCAAAGTTTCCTTCCGCACAAGCCAGCCAGCCAGCAACAACGTGAAAGGCGGCCCGGTCACGGTCACTGGCAGGAATTTGATCGAGCGCTTTTCGAGCAAGATCGAGCTTTCCAAAGCGCAGTGCCGCGGAAACGAGATTAAGCTGACTGTCCGGATCTTTTGGCCGCAGGCGCGCAATTTGTTCGCGCCACGAAATCGCCTCTTCGAGATTCTGTTTCTCCGCTGCTTCTGCTAATACGTAGAGAGCTGGTAGAGAATCGGGGCGTTGTGCCAGGAGCTCTCGCGCCGTTTGCGTTGCTTCACTGAATCTTCCCTCCTGCAGCTTCGAAGCGGCGTCATTTAACAAGCGGGTTTGGTGCCAGTCCCCATATACTCTTAAGCCGTAGCTGACAAAAAGAGATCCCAGCAAAATAGCAATTGCCAATCCACCGACGACAAAAGCGAGACGCGCTGGCCAAAGCTGTCGTCGGAGGAAGGAGTCGAGATCAGAGAGCGATTGGCGAATTCTCCTGGTTCCAGCCTCTTCGATTCGTTCGGCGATTTTCAACTTGTCTCCCGGGGCGCAATCATCCGCTTATTTCTTCCCATAACACCCATGCGGACACCGAGGCTAAGAGTGAGTGGCTACCTCCGGCTCTTCAATTACAGGAATTGACTTCACCGAGTCTTCAATCTCTTCCCTCAAACGCCGGCCCCAAACATATCGTCCCAGCAACACCTTAACGGTGGCCGTAAGCGGCACAGCAAGGAGAGGACCGATTACTCCGCCAATGATCAAACCCCAGACAAAGATCGATACGATCACCGTCATCGGATGCAACCCAACGTAATTCCCAACGATTCGTGGGGCGTAAAATATCCCTTCCAGATTTTGTATTGCGATAAAAATGACGGTCACAATGAGCGGATGAGTCCAATCGCCCCATTGGAACGCTGCAATGAGAACGGCCGGCACCCAGCAGATAATGATCCCGATGTAGGGGACCATTGTCAGTACAACAACAAGCGCACCAATCACAGGCGCAAAATTGAGACCGAAAGCCATCAATGTGGCGCCAATGAGGATGCCATCGACGAGACAGACCAGTAGTTGTCCTCGGAAATAAGCGGTGACGTATCTGTTGATTTCCGACAAGACGTCCGCCACTTCATCCCTAAACGGCGATGCGCGCAGAGGCAAATACTCTCTCCAGTGTGCTTCGATTCGCGGCTTCTCGTTCAGTAGAAAGAATAGATAGATCGGCACCAGGATGAGGCTGAGCAAAAAACCCGTTACGCCAAGAAAGCCGCCGATGCTTTTCTTGAGAATATCCCAGAACTTTTCCATCAGTGTTGGAAGCGCCTGCTGCAAATTAGGCATTTGTTTTTCCACGTACGCCTGAATGCGCTGGCGTTCGGCAGTGGTCAGCTTTGGTGGGCTCGGCGCGATCGTCTCAGGAGGAGGGGCAGTTTCAAAAGCTTTCGGTGTGGGAGAAGCGGTCGGTTGCCCGTGAGGAGAAGGAGATGGCGCCGGTCCGATGAGCCAGTTTGTAAAACTTGTCGATGCAGATTTCCCTCGTGCCCCGCCAAGGAACCCGAACGTTTGATCGAATCGATAGATTAGATCCACGATATAGTCACGGGCTCGTTCCGTATACGCGGGGACTTGCTTCGCGAAATTCGCGCTCTGGATCGAGATGGTTGGGATGAGCCATGCGGCCAATCCGCCGAGGGCGAAGAAGGCGATAGCGAAAAGCAGAACCACGGCCTTCGTGCGACCGAGCGTCCCGCGAGACATTTTCGTTACCAGCGGATCCAGCAGATAAGTGAGAATTACAGCAATCGCGACCGGGATCAGGATTGGTTGGAGGAAGCTAATAATATTGGCGCTGGCCCAAATCACGGTGCCGATGATTAAGATAAGGAGAACCACACAGAACCCCGTGAGCGCCGCCCACATCATCTTACGCTGCCACGGCGTAGGGTAATCACTCGTGTTAGTTGTGATCACTGGGTTGGATTGGTCTTTGCTGGTGGACCGTTGCCAATTGGCGCCTTCGTTCTTTCGATCTTGTTTGCCAGGTTCTTATTCTTTGGATCGAGCGCTAGCGCTTTTTGCCAGGATTCCAGCGCTTCGGAAATACGATTCAATTTGAAATAGGCGTCGCCAATATGCTCGAAAATAACCGGGTCATCGTGATCAGCAGTTTTTGCAGCAAGGAGCAGATTGCTTAAAGCCTGATCAAACTTGCCTTTTCGAAACTCTGCCCAACCGAGGCTGTCGAGGTAGGAAGCATTATTCGGTTCCATTTCGAGGGCACGCTTAATCATCGTTTCAGCTTCATCCAGGTTCATATTGTGATCGGCCCACATGTAACCGAGATAATTGCAGGCTTCCGCTGAGTTCGCTGGATCGAGCGCGATTGATTTGCGAAGAAGATCAGCCGCCTTGTCGTACAAACCTGCCTGCTCGGCCGTCGCGCCGTAGTTAAAATAGAATTTGGCGTTTACGATGTCATTGTCCTGGTCGAGTTGCGCCTCGTGCAATGCTTCCTCAAAAGTCGCCACGGCCTGCTGGGTCTGCTTCGCTTCACTTTGAGCAATGGCCAGATAATAAACGATCTCCGGCGCCCCCAGGAACCGGCGCCGAGCTTCTGTCAGCAGTCTGACTGCGCGATCGGCATCTTTTAACGGTCCAAGCAACAGTTCTGCCAGATGGAGGTAAGTACCCACATGATTTGGATTGATCAGAAGGCTTTGCTCATAATTTGCGGCTGCTTTCGCAAAGGTCGCTTTTGCCTCATCAGCTTTCTTTGCGCGTTGGAGCGACCTCGCTTCATCATCCAGCACCTGCGCCAGTAAGTCGTAGGGTTGATATTTGTCAGGATGCTCCTTGATGATTTGTTCGAGCATCTCAACTGCTTTGCCCCGCTGATTCGTCAGGATAAAACCGGTCGCGAGTTTCTCTCGCGCGTTTGCATCGTCTGGCTGCAGCTCGAGAACGTGCAGATAAAGCGGAATCGCCTCCTTCAATTGCTGCGAGGCTGCATAGTAGTCGGCCACATCTTTTAGAATCGCAGGATCATCGCCTGCGTGTTCGGCTGCCTCCTTGAAGATTTCGTTGGTCCGTTTCAGATCGTTGGGTTTCGGCTGCGAATCGGACCTGAAAAGAATCGCCACGTAGAGTTTGCCGAGCCGCATCCAAAAGTTGGCGTCGTCGCTGCGAACTTTCGCGGCGCGATCCAGAACTTCTAACGCATTTTTCTCTTGTCCGGACGCAACTTCGATTTCGACCAGGCGCTGGTAACCTTCGATGTCCCCGGGATTCAGGGTGATGGCCCGATTGGCATAATCAATAGCCTGATCGGTTTTCTTAAGATACTTCGCATAAATGTATGCGAGCTGTTGATATGGGTCGGCATCCTTGGGATTCGCCTTGATTGCATCTTTCAAAACATCAATCGCCTGCGGAAAATCCTCCTGCTCTATCAGCAAACCGGCTACGCGCGAGGCAAGTTGCGATTGTCCAGGATCGACATTGAGCACTTTCCGATACGCCTCCAATGCGCGGTCCATCTCGCCATTTTCTTCGAGAGACATTCCCTCAACGAAATGCGTCAGCGCATCCGCCTTGTGTGCCCCTTCTGAGCGCAGTGCAAGATCAGCAGCCGGCTTGGAATTGGATGAATCGTCCTGGCGAAGGGGCTTTTTCGTTGTCGCTAATGAAGACCCGGTTTTTGGTGATGAACTTTTCTGCTTTGGGCTTGCTGCCGCACTCGTTGTCGTAAGCAAAACCAGCGTCAAAAAAAGACATAGGCGCGTCGAAACGCCCCAGTTCTTTTTCCGCTGCCTCACGCTCTTAATGTTAGTCTGCGGCCGCGATTTGTCATCCCGAGGCCGCCGCGGCTGACCTTCGACGTTGGGCGTTGAGCGTTGGATGTTTTCCCTCGGGGCTGTCGCCGCGGGTTACGCTTTATATCGCAGACGCTTCTTATGCCGATGCGCCTTCATGCGTTTGCGACGCTTGTGCTTGGCAATTTTCGCTTTGCGTCTTTTCTTGAGAGAGCCCATTCAATTTTCAAACCTGCGAGTCCGGATTCAACCACTTAATCGCGCGGGTTGCAACCTGGTTCTTTGCTGAACTCGGTAGAAGCTCGAGCCATGATTCCCATGCGCCGGCAGCGGTCGGCCGCGTCGCCTAGCTAGGCCGTTGTTATTCACCGGATGCAAACAGCCGTTTAGGCACTCCATACCGGTCTGCCCAAATCGCGTAAAACACATAGCCATGCTCCGCACGTGCGATGGTGCGCGAAGAAGCTCGAAGAGCCCTTTGGTCCGAGGTCGTAGGGATTTCTTGCGGCTCTGTGAATGGCAGGTCAAACAACTGTCGCCACTCGCGGGAATCCGGATGAACGACCTGCTCCTGACCAAAACGCTGAGCAAAGCACGACTAAGCACAAGATGCTAATAGATGTGTATGATTGTATCGGTGGCGCGCCAGACCCCTCGGAGAATTAGACGATTAGGCCGAAAATTCGATCCCAGCTAATCACTTCTTTGACATCGCATCTCGCTTGGCCTTAAACTCGCTTTCAGATTTCCATTCTGGAAATTTGTCGCCGTTGGCAGTTTGATAACCAACTTCGAAGAGGAGTTGAACATCTTGCACTGCGCCGGAGAGATCCCAATTTGGATCAACTTCGTCCGACACCTGATGATAGTGATGCGCAGTGTAATCGTCTTTCTTTTCCTGGCCGAAATTTGCTGGTTTCCCGATGAAATCCTTGCCGCCCGCGGTGTAAAGCGAAGGCACGCCGCGCTTGGAAAATTCAAAATGATCGGCACGATAGAAACCGCCTTTCTCCGGCTGACTGTTTGGTTTCATCTCTCGCCCGTTGCGGTTCGCAGCTTCGGCCAATAGCTCGTCGAGCATTGAATTGTTGTTACTAAGGTCCTCGATGTCGCGGGTTTTTCCCCACGGATTCACGGTGTCGATGTTGATGTCGGCCAGAGTCTTTTCCAGAGGATACAGCGGATGTAGTGCATAAAATTTTGCACCGAGTAATCCTGCTTCTTCAGCAGTCGTGGCCATGAATAAGACCGAGCGTTTCGGCGGCGGATTCAATTTCGCGAACGCGGCCGCGAGTTCAATGAGAGACGCCACACCGGACGCGTTATCGATTGCGCCGTTAGAAATCTGATCGCCTTGTAATTCGGGACGACGTCCGAGATGGTCCCAGTGCGCCGTGTAAATGACATATTCGTCTCGCAATTTCGGATCATTTCCCTCGAGTCTGCCGATGACATTGTGCGATTTAAAGGAGCGAAGCTGCTGTTTGATGTCGATATTGGCCTTTGCATTGAGCAGCACAGGTCGGAATTCTTTTGTGACGGCCGATTTTTTCAGGGCATCGAAATCCTGACCGGAGGCGGTCAGTAATTTCTCTGCAACATCAAGCGTGATCCAGGAGCGCGCTTCCACGGCGTCCACGTTCTTATTTGGTGAATCGATCTCGTAGTTTTCCTTGCCCCAACTCGTTTTTACGACCGAATACGGATAGCCTGCCGACCCAGTCTCATGAATAATCACAGCGGCCGCAGCTCCTTTTTGTGCGCCGATCTCATATTTGTAAGTCCAGCGGCCGTAGTACGTCATCGCTTTGCCCTTAAACATTTTCTCATCGAGTTTTGATGCATCTTTCGGATCGGGAACTGGCGGGTCTCCAATCAGCATCAGGAGCGTTTTGCCGCGAACATCGATATTTTTGTAGTCGTCCCATCCGTATTCCGGTGCCACGACGCCGTACCCGACAAAGGCGACGTCCGAATTGTTGATCTTGATTTCCGGCTGAAGACGCGCGGAGGACGCAATGAAGTCTTCGGAATACTTGAGGTCGATTGTCCCATCGCGGACTGTGAAAGACATTCGTGGTTCGCTTTTGATTCCAGCCAACGGGACCTCCTGTGTGTAAGTCCCGTCTGGATTTCCAAGCTTCAAGCCGAGTTTCTTGAACTGATCAGTGATATATGCAACCGAAAGATCTTCGCCTTTGGTTCCTGGAGCACGCCCTTCGAATTCGTCCGACGCAAGGACGTTGATGTGTGCGAGCAAACCATCGGGCGTGATCGTCTCCAGCGCCGGTTCCAAGCGCAAAGCCAATTCATCGGCCGCTAGAAGCGACGTTGCCGCGGCAAGAGAGATTGCGGCTAACCAGTGCGAAATTTTCATGCTCTTTCTGTAGCGGCGCTCAATGAGCATCGCAAACGTTTGTAGCTGCGTCAGCCGCGATAGCGTTCGAAAAGAAACTGGATGCGGGGATTTGAGGGAGATGGAGGTGTTACCTCGTCAAAACCTGTGCACGCGAGTAACTGGCGCAAGCCAACCGATTCTGCCATAGAAATCATTTGATCAGGCGAGAACAATTGCCATTCGAAATTATCTTCGCCACCGTCCGGATAATCTAGGTGTACGAACAACCGATCTCCCTGTACGCGCTTGGTCTCGTGAACTACTCCACAAGGTGTCTTGAACTCATATCGACCCTGATGAGCAACAAAAAAGTCGGCACTCCATAGGTCGAGGATAACTCGACCGCCTTCACGAACTCCCTCAGCCAATCCTCCAAGGACCTCTCGATTTGTTGTTGCATCGAAATAGCCAAAACTCTGAGACATAATTATCGCAACATCGAACGCACCGGAATCCGGCAGGTAATCGCGAACATCGGCGATCATGTAGGTAGGGCCACCAGCCAGGGCGCGAGCTTTCATGATTACATCAGCGTCGCGGTCAAAACTGATCACTGAGTAACCGCGCTTCGAAAGCGCCCGCGCATGTCGCCCCATGCCGCAACACACATCCGCAATTTTGCGGAAACCAGGCAGAGGAGCACAACGACAGAGGAACTCTGCCTCCTGCGTTGTACGAGCCTCGCTGATGCGGACGTGGAAGAACTCAAACCACTGGGAAGAATAGGAATTTGGTTCTGAACGAGGCCGCATTGAACTCAAGCTTGGTCAGATTTTTTCTTGTCCAGCGGGGTTTGCGGGGTCCCTCACTTCGTTCGGAATGACAGAATAGCGTTAGCGCTTTTCCTGCGATCCTGCGGGCGCTTTGTTTTTCTCTTGCGAGCCGATACCAATTTTTTTCAGGAACGGTTGGATCGATTGTTTGCGACCGAGGAATTTTTCGATCGAGACATTGACGTCACGCGAATCGCCTGGCTCGTAGATTTCGTGGCGCAATTTCATGCCGGCTTGTTTGTCGAGGTAACCATCCCTCGCTTTTTCGAAAACTGTTGCCATATCGGCGGCGATCGCATCGGCCCAGGCGTAACCGTAGTAACCCGCGTCGTATCCGTTCAGATGCCCAAAATAGGAAACAAAGGTCGTGCTCGGATCGATCGGCAGAAAAACTTTCTCCAGAATAGGATTTGAAGTTGCCACGCTATCGTAAGGCATCTCTTCGGCGTGCTGGTCGTGTAAAGCGAGATCGAGCGATGCGAACGCAAACTGACGTCGATAGAAAACGCCGGCGTTCGCCAGCTTTGCATCATTCATCTTTTTGATTATTTCCGCGGGAATCTTTTTCGATGGATCGCGGTAATCGGCTGCAAATGTGTCGACGACTTTCTTGTCCCAGACCCAGTTCTGCAGCATTTGCGATGGCGCTTCTACAAAATCCCCGGGCACATGGGTGCCGGCGAAACGGCCGTACTTCGCGCGAGTGACAATCGAATGGAGAGCATGGCCGAATTCGTGGAACAAAGTCTCGAGCTCTTGGTGTGCCATTAAAGACGGCTTGTCCGCTGTCGGAGGCGAGAAGTTGCAAAGCAAGGCGACCGTCGGCCGCTGATATTTTCCATCCGGCAGCAGTTTGCCGCTGATGATTTCGAATTGGGCGAAGTGATTGAATTTTCCTTCGCGC
>JBKPOB010000195.1:0-9552 GCA_046732875.1 Verrucomicrobiota bacterium
CGGCTGGGAGCCGATCGTTGTAAAAACTTTCGCCGCACTGGATGTCGTAATGAATATCGAGCAATTCGTACACGTGCTCGAAGTCCTGCATGGAGAAGGCGACGCATTCGTTCCAGATGTCGATGTTTTCCTTGTCGCCGGCTTGCAGTTTTACCAGCTCCTGGCGACAGGCTTCTCGAACCTGAGGATCACTGGCCGCCAGCGCGTTCGTCTCCTTGTAAATGCGAACGATTTCTGACAGTGGATTCTGCTGAAGCGCATGCTGATCGAGGAGATTCTTCCAGCCGAAAATCACCATGCCGAATTGAGTTCCCCAGTCGCCGATGTGATTATCGCGAATCACTTCATGTCCGAGAAACGTTGCGATACGCGCCAGCGCATCGCCCAGGACGGTGCTGCGGATGTGGCCGACATGCATCGGTTTGGCCACGTTGGGCGATCCGAAGTCAATCACGATGCGCCGAGGCGCTCCTGTCTCCGCAACCCCGAGCCTTTCATCGCCCAGGACGCTGGCAGTTTTTTCAGCAACGGCGCCTGGACGCAACGTAAAATTGATGAAACCAGGACCTGCGACTACTGGCGGTTCGCAAAGATCGCCAACATCAAGGTGTTCGATGATTTTCTCCGCAACTTCCCGCGGATTTTCGCCTCGCTGTTTTCCGAGCAGCAGGGCGGCATTCGTCTGGTAATCGCCAAAGCGCGGATCGGTCGCGGGCGTTAATTCGCCTGCGTCCGGCAAGCCGGCGGCAGTGAGGGCATCGGAAAACTTCTTTGCGAGAAGTGATTGAAAAGTTTCCATGGGTGAGACTCGGGAAACTGTAGCGGCGCTCTGTGAGCGCCGCACCGATATTCGCTCGGCGGTCACAAACCGCCGCTACAGCTTACGAACGATCACGAAAGATCGATAAGATTTCGTCAGCGGATTTTGCGCTGGCCAGGCTCTCGCGCACAGAGCGATCGTTCAGAAATTTTGCGATCGAGGCGAGCGTGCGCAGATGCGTTTGAAATTGGTTTTTCGGGACAATGAAAAGCACGACGAATCTTACCGGCGCATTATCGAGCGCATCAAACTCGATGCCGGTTGTCGATCTTCCAAACGCGGCAACTACTTCCTCGAGCCGATCGGAAGAACAATGTGGAATGGCGATTCCGAACCCGATGCCTGTGCTCATCGTTTCCTCTCGCTGTTTTAGTGAAGCGAGAACGGGATCGCGGTCTTCCGCTTTGATTTTGCCGAGGCTAACGAGCAGATCGATCAGTTCAACGATGGCAGCCCAGCGCTCCGTTGCTTTCATCTCTGGGATGATTTGCTCGACAGAAAGTAAATTGGCCAACGACATGCGAAATCCCGGTACGGGAGGGCAAGCTTAGCGGGAGCGCCAAAGTTGACAAGCGAGATTTGCCATGTTGTCCATGGGTCGCATTTGTCTCGTCTGTCTCGTCGGTCAAATCTTGTCGCGAACCTTGTAATTCAATCGCCTGGAAAGCAGCCAGCGGACCCCGAACATATCGATGGTGGCGCGCAAAGCGCGGTTTCCAAGGCCGTATTTGCTTTGGCCGAAGCGGCGGGGACGATGATTCACTGGAATTTCGACAACTCGATAACCGGCCGCTTTGACCAACGCGGGAATGAAACGGTGCATACCCTTGAATGGAAGCAACGCGCGTATGCATTCGCGCCGCATTGCCTTGAGAGTACATCCCGTATCGCGCACTCCGTCTTTCGTGTAGCGGCTGCGCACGGCGTTCGCAATTCGGCTCGTCGCACGCTTGACGAGTGTGTCCTGGCGCTTGACGCGATAACCGCAGACCAGATCTGCGCCACGCGCGATTTCAGCGAGCAGTTTTGGAATATCGGCAGGATCATTCTGTAAATCGCCGTCAATAATAACCACGGTTGCGCCGCCCACCGCTGTTAGGCCGGCATAAATGGCGGCGCTCTGCCCGGAATTTTTCTCGAAACGAATGACGCGGATATTCCCGGTAGTTTCGATCCGCTCCGCCGTGCGATCGACTGATCCGTCATCGACAAAAATAATTTCGTAATCGAGTCCGGTTAGTGCGGCATGCAGCTCCGTTTGCAAGATGCCGATGCTCTCTTCTTCGTTGAAGAGAGGTACGACCACAGAAACTGCAGGTTGATGCATATCGATCAACGATGTCCGGAGCGTAGCACGCAGGATGTCAGGCTGCTAGCCTGCCGAGTCAGCCAAGCTGCCTGACTTCCTTTCCCTACAGCGGGAGTGTGCGGTAATTTCGACACAGAAACACTTGCCAGGTTCGCAGCGGCTCCCCATAGCGCGATACTTGAATCGTGCCCATCAGTTCCGTCGATTGAAAGCCTGCTTTGATATTGTGTGGCACCCGTTGCTTTTCGCCGGCTCGAATAAAGAGCGCATCGCGTCCAACGAACAAATTGATTCCGTTTTCTTCAGTGTAAACTTCGCTCCCTGGCTGCGGCGCACCCGGCTTTAGTTCAACGAATTCATCATAGCGCGGCCAAAATGAGAATTGGTTCACCATGTCCTGCGATTCGGGAATATAAACCGGCGGATGACCCAGGCCTTCCGCCCGTTTATCGCGCAGGTAGAATGAAATCTCAGAAGCCCGATCGCGCGCATCGGCAATAAGGAAAAGTTTTTCCCCCAATTTTGTTTCGAGATCACTGCGCATTGTTTCCAACGCGCCCGTGGCGCTTTTCCAACCGCGCATCCGGTTGCTTGGGTCGCTTCGCCGAAATTTGTATCCAGCCACGCGCAGCAAGTCTGTATCGAGTGCCACCGCGCTCATGATTAACCCAACCAGTATCGCGATCGTCGCCCCGACGCGTAACAAGGCACTCCCCTCAAGTCGTTCCCACCAATAGTAAATCGCCAGCAATCCAAAGCCGAGGAAGGCGAGCCCGTCCCAATTCGGTGCCGCAGCTTTGTTCAAGGAAACAAGCAAATAGAAAAGAAATACGGGCAGACCAAACCACATCAGGAAAAGAACCTTGAATTGCTGGTTCACCCGTCGCCAGCTTCCAATGACACCCCACGCCAACGCCAGGAATAGGAAAGGCGAATAAGCCAGGAAATGTTCGCCAATAAACGAAAGAACTTCGAGCGGGTGCAAACCAAAGCCGTGCTCGACACCGCCGCGCGATCGCAGATGTGCAAGCGTAACCCACGCGTGCTGTGCGTTCCACAGGATCGGTGGCACGGTGCAAACAGCAAACATGCCGACCAATAGATAAAATCCGGGACGCTTGAATTCGTGCCTGAGCCGGGGCGCCAGAGCCAGCACCAACACAATTGAAACAAGCTCAAGCGCGTTGGTATATTTGGAGAGAAGCCCGACCCCAACGAGAAGTCCTGTCAACAGCCAGTGCCAGGAGAACTGCGGACTTTTTTCCAACGCAAGCCAGAATGTAAACATTGCCGCCAGCCAGAAAAAAATCGACAACGCATCAATCGTCATCACAAACGCGCCGATGTTGAAAATGGGCGTAACATTTAACGCGATGACGGCCCACAGACCGGCGGTGGCGTTGAACATCCGACGCGCAAAATAAAACAGGAGCAGGCTGGTGCCGGCTGCAAGCATGGGACTGAAAAAGCGCACTCCGAATTCGTTCGCTCCAAAGGCCGCGGTACTTGTGCGAAGAGCAAAAGCGATCGCCGGACCTTTGCTGAAGTACGCCGGGGCTAATCGCTCCGACCACATCCAGTAATGCGCCTCGTCAAATTCGAGATCGGTCGTTGCCAGCATCGACAATCGAATCGCCGTCAGAGCCAGAATGAAGAGCCAGACCGCGCGCGTTGTGCTCATAGAGAGTAGCGCGAGCCTCCGGCTTGCGAATTTTGGGATGGCAAGCTGGAAGCATGCCCTCCTATCAAACTTGGATAGCGCGCAAAAAGCTGCGGCATCCATTTGCGGCCTGCGCTTCTCCAAATCAATTCGAACAAGCCGAGGAGGAGCAATGCTCCACCGCCTGCGAGAAAGAATGTTGCAATCACGTCGCTAGGCCAATGTGAGCCCAGATAAATTCGCGAATAGCCGACGGCCAAGGCGACGAACCAGTAAAGCCAGCCGCGCCATCGGTAAAAAAACGTGCAAAAAACAGCAATCACACAGTTGGTGGTTACGTGTCCCGAGGGAAACGATGGTCCCGACCGGTTGCGATCGGACGAATCGGAAAACCGAATTGTCGGCTTCTTAAACAAAGTCAGGAACGCCGGACGCGTCCGTTGCAACTGTACCATCCGCACATTCTCCACGTGTTTTGGCCGATGGCGATCGACCGCGGATTTTAACAAATCGGTGACCTGATTTGTGATTAGTAGAGACAAGACCAGACAGATGACGAACGCGCGCGCTCTAAATCCACCAAGTAAGAGCGCACTCACTCCAATCGCGATGAACAACGGCTCCCAAATCGCGCTATCGCTCAGGGCCGCCATGGACAAGTCGAGCGCGGGACTCGTCCATCGTTGATTAATAAAATGAAAGATGGACTGATCCATGCGAAACAAACGGAACCGCGCCTTAAGCTTTAATCGTTAACCTTTGATAAACAAATGCGGTACAATGACGAAGCACGAATGACGAATGACGAAAGAAGCTTGAATGCTCAAATGACGAAGATGCCATTCGGACTTCGTCATTCCTTCGTCATTTGTCATTCGACATTCGTCATTTGCATGGTGTTCGCGATGTTGGCGCTTTTTGCAGATCCCCCGCCATCCGCAAAGGACATTCTCGCCTCGGTGCGCATGATGGAGGTCCGACAGCAAATCGATCTTCAGGGCCAACTTCGCCAGGATGATTTGCTGGTTCCATTTCGGCTGGTGCAAAACGGACCGCTGATACGCTATTCATTTGCGAATCCCGATGAAGTCTTGCAACTACGTCTTGGTGAAAACAGCTCGCGCCTTGATCTTGTGACCGACGGTGGCACCGAGCAATTTGCAGCCTCGAAGCTCAAGCAAAGAATTCGCGGCACCAGCGTGACCTACGAGGATCTGGCTTTCAAATTTCTCTACTGGCCAACCGCGCGTGTTTTAGGCGAGGAAAATGTTCGCACTCGCAATTGCTGGAAGCTGCAACTGCGCGCACCCGCACGCGAATCGCAGTATTCCAACGTGCTGCTGTGGGTTGATAAGGCGAGCGGCGCGCTGATGCGCATGGAAGGCTACGATTGGAATGCTCAACTGGCCAAGCGCTTCGAAGTGGTCTCCGCGCAGAAAATAGAAGGCCGCTGGTTTCTAAAACAAATGCGCATCGAAGAACTCCAGCCTGGCACTAACCACGTGCTATCGCGAACGTATCTGGAGATCAAAAGGTAGGGGGTCACATCATCCGAGTCTGTCGGGCAGCCAATGCGACGCGTTGATTGACATGCCTCTTGCGATACAAAAAATCGGGAGAGGCGCGCACAAAGCGCGCGCTCTCCCAATAAAGATAATCCGTCGTCAGCGCGCGCGATGCTCGCCGGATTTGGCGCCGCTCACTACCAGCCTGCGGCCGAGGAATTCCTTGTCGTGCAATTCTTCCACGGCACGTTTCGCTTCCTCGATGGTTTGCATCTGAACAAACGCGAAACCTTTTGAGCGTTGGTTATGCCGGTAACTTACGACTTCCGCATTTTGGACGTGTCCGACGCCGTTGAACAACTCAAAAAGATCACTCTCGGTTGCGTCGAAAGACAAGTTGCCAACGTATAAACGCGGCGAAGTAACTTCAATTCGTTCAGGCTTGCGTGCTGGTCGTGAAGGCTGGGCGCCGTTGCGCACATCTGCTCCTGCCTTGGTTGTGCCGTTTCCAAAAAATGCGGCAATCCGCTGCCAGAATGTCTTTTTTTGCTCCTTCGCTTCTCCCCGTTGACGACGCGCGTGACCGTTGCCACGGCGTCGGGAGCCGCCGCGCGAACGATGCGAGCGTCTCCCGGTTGAATAAGAGTTCATGTTGATCCTTAGGTTTAGTCCAGTTGTTATATGGGCGGAGCGTCCCGAAAGCATCCGGGACACCGTCCGCAGCACGCCAATCATCCAGAGCCCATTCAAGCAAGGCACTCTGCGACGCCGTTGGAAACTCCGCCTCGTAAGGCCAGGATTGGACTTGTCTTAAACTACGAGCCCGCGCACTCAACAAACGAAGCAGCCAGGGCGCAAAACGTCGCGCCGTGGTATCGAAAACCCTGAATCGTCTTAGAAAACGGAGGCTCGGAAAACCGAACAAGTATCCCGACATCTCGGGCTGATTATGGCCTGCTTCGGACGCGTTTGCAAGTGGGGACTAGAAGTGACGAAGCACGAATGTCGAATAACGAAGGAATGACGAATTACGAAGTTCGTAGGGTTGAAATCTCTCTTATCTTCCTTCGGCATTCGTCACTTGGATTTCGTCATTGCGTCGCGGATCGAGTAGAGCCGTGACTTCGCGTATTCTCGTGGGCGTTCACCACGAATTGGACGAACAAATGATCGGAGCTCGCGTGTATGTAGTTTTGGCTCGTAGCCGAATTCCGGCATGAGATCGCGGCAATGCCATTCGACCCATCCGATTTCGTCTTCGGACAGTTCGCGCTGCCAGCGTGTTGCCGGTTCTGGACTAATCTGCGAAAAGTTAATCCGGGCTGCTGAGTTGCCGCTCCAAAACCGGCCCACTTTCGTCGGGGTCAGTACCGTTTCCTGGTCGAAATTGATTTCGAGGTAAGCGCAAACCTCTTCCATCATTCTGGCTGGCTCGCAAACCAATCGCTCATAAGGCACTACAAGACCCGGAACTTCACCATCACGCACGCGCCTCGCCAGTCCGGCAGCGACCAGCCAGTGAGCGATAACGTAATAAGTTGAGAACCTTCCTGTTTGCCTTGTTTTTTCCAGCGCAATTTGCGCCGCAAGAATGGCACGTGGATCGCGCAGGGTGACCAGAATTTTCGCGTGCGGAAAACGCCTCAGAATTTCTGGGATGTGATTACGATTGGCTGGAGTTTTTTCCACCCAACGCCCGATGGTATCGAGCGAGCGTTCCAGTGTCGCCGCGTACGCTTTGACCATAAGCACGAGCAGATCTTCCTGAGCGTTGGCGGGATCGAAGGCCGCCCGCTCGAACGTCTCCAAGAATTTCTCGCGTGGGAAGGTCGCGTAGCTTCGCTTGCCCCATTTGCATGGGCCACCGAAGAGTACATTCGACAGCGATTGTTTGGTCAGGTAATCAAACTGCGCGCGGCGACCGCGGGGCGCATATTTCGTCAGAACTGTGGGGAAATAGGCCGTTTCTTCCGGCAGTACGAGCAACTCGGGATGACTATCGAGCAATGCCACCAGGAGCGTCGTTCCAGATTTCGCCTGGCCTGCGATAAAACAGGCGCGTTGATCAAATGGCAGATTCGAAATCACGGGCAAAGATTACAACAGATGTCCGGCAAATGATAATAGCTGGAGCTGTATTCACAGCGGCAAATGATTGAAACGGCGTGCAGCGGACTGCCCGCCCTACCTCGCTGCATGCATGTCTTTCGTTGGTAGGGCGCGTCACTCTGTACGCGCCGTTCCTTGGATTTGCAGAAACCAATCGATGAACTTTGGCAGCCCTTCGCTCAGCCGCGTTGTTGGATTATAACCGAGCAGCTTTCTCGCTTTCGAGATATCGGCGCAAGTCAGCGGCATGTCGCCGGGTTGTTCCGGGAGCAGATTAATTTTCGCTTGTTTCCCGAGCGCGTTTTCGATTGCACCGATCAGGTCTTTGAGCTGTATCGTTTCGCTCTCGCCGAGGTTAAAGATATCGAAGAGAGGGCCTTCATATTGGAGTGCGGCCATCGTTCCCTGAATTATGTCATCGACGTAAGTGTAATCCCGTCGCGTGGTGCCGTCGCCGAATTGCTCAATCGGCTGACCCGCATAAATGCGCCGGGTGAATTGATGAATCGCTAAATCGGGTCTTTGCCGCGGACCGTATACAGTGAAGTAACGAAGTGCGACCACGCGCAGCTGGTAAAGATGTGAGTAGGTCGAGCAAAGAAATTCGCTGGCAATTTTCGTCGCTGCGTACGGACTGAGCGTCTGGGTCAGATGTTGATCTTCAGAAAAGGGCACAGTTTTGGAGGCGCCATAAACGGATGAACTCGAGGCGAAGACGAATCTTTCAACACCGATCAGGCGCGCAGCATCGAGCAGACGCAATGTGCCATCGACATTGGTGTCATAATAGAGTTCTGGGTGATGAATTGATGGTCTAACGCCAGCCCGAGCGGCCAGATGCGCGATCGCTTCGAATTTCTCGCGATGAAACAAGTTTCGCACTGACGCGCCATCTCGAAGATCGACATGATGAACGGTCACATCCTTGGCGAAACCGGCGATGTTTGCCTGCTTGATTTGTGGATCGTAAAAATCGTTGAAGTCATCGAGGATGACGACGGCATGTCCGGCCGCGAGCAAGCGTTCAACGAGATGGGAGCCGATGAAACCAGCTCCGCCTGTGACGAGAATTCGCATGGCGCGAAATTAGCCACAGATGGCCCAGATGGACACAGATTTTCATGGCACGTGGACCATAGCTGTCGCCGCGGGCGTTGACCGCAGCCCCGCCCGGGGCGCAACTTATCCAGCCGAGGTCAGCGCCCTCGGCTACCGCGCTTGGACGCTGCGCGCGCTAAAAATTGCGCGAATGCATCAGCAGATAAATCCAGTTTAGCCCGAGCGCTGAGATGACCGCGGTGCGAACAAATATCTTCGCTGTTTGCGTGTCAAAACAGATCCGCAAACGCGGCCCGCGCGCTGCAAGCGTCGCAAACGCGTAGAGGTCAAAGGCTGCCAGTCCGCAGAGTGCGATGAATACGAGCGGATTCCATTTCAACGCCGCCAGAAAGTGGCCATGAAAAAATTGAATCCCGCAACGGGTCAAGCCGCAGGTGATGCATGGCAAACCAGTAATCTCATGAAACGCGCAGCGCGGCCATGGCAAACCCACCGTTAGCCAGGCTGCCGCCAGGCCGAGCGACACAAGCGAGACGCTTAGCCAGATTAACTCGTGATCGATTTCACTTGGAGCAAGATGGCGAACGTGAAGGCGCATTTTGCCGCGGGGAATCAATGGTGTGACCCGCTCCAAGCCCCCAACGCGCCGAACATGAACGCGATGACGAATACGCCGCCGCAGCAAACAATCAGCGGCAGAAAAACGGCAAGAACCGCGCGGCCTGTGTCGGTTTCATGGGCACGCGCCAACCCGATGCAGTTGCAAACGAGCGCCCAGACGCCAGCAATCATTCCGCCACAAACCGGGATCATCTGCAAAGGACCAGTGGAACCTTGAGAGAAAGCAAGGACGCGGAAAGTGGTTTCAAATGATTGATTCGCACCACCGACGATCATCAAACAGAGATGGATGATCGCGCTGCCAATGAACAGTCCGATTATGACGAACAAAGGCACCAGAACGATAAACGCAGCCGAACCAACGCCCATCCCAGCCATCGCAGCGAACGTGTCGTGACGATCGGCAAAGAAGCCAACGGACTGCAATCCCAGCGTGAATAGAAACGAGACGATGCCTCCAAGGCACCCA
>JBKPOB010000196.1:0-47439 GCA_046732875.1 Verrucomicrobiota bacterium
CGTAGATGCGCCCGCGGGCCACAATGCCGGTAGTGCTGTACGAATGCGTCCCCGCCATCGTCTCGTTGGCGCCGCCTCCGGTATAAACAACAGCACCAGTATCTCCGTCGTAACCGTGTAAGCGGTTGTCGCCCGCGCCGCCGGTGCCTACAATCCACACAACCATATTGTTAGTGCCATCCGTAGAGGTCACGAAAGGTGACCCACATCCGGTCGTGGTCACATTCCACGCCAGGGGGACCTCGATAGCAGGTGGGTTGGTTGCACTAATGCGGAAAGCACCCAGTAGAGTACTACGACCGCGATAAGCAACATATGTGCCTTGATTTGTACGGTAGGTGGCCGCTGCGTTGAGGATGCCGCTGCCGGAAACCAACCATTTACTTAGCGGCGCGCTGATCCCGCCAAGATTATTGCGATTAAGCAAGTAGGCATAACCACCTTTGTCCATTGCGACAATGAGCTGGGAGGGCGTCGCGCCCGGTACGTCCACCAGTAACGGGCCCGAGCTCCCAATGTCCTGGTTAAACTGGTCCTTTTGGGTGAACCAATCCGTGGGAGCCCAGTAATCAACGGGTAATCCGCTAAAGATCGGGCCCGGTTGAAACCGTATCACTGCTTCGCCCCCGCTCCAGATCCCTCCAGTGTTGTAAGTGTTGCCGGTGGCAGCAAACAGATTGGTGCCGTCACTGGCGATACCGCCCACTCCCCATATACCGCCACCGAAGGCACTGGTGGCCCACGCTGTTACACTGACCGGATTATTGATCGGCACGCCCAGCAGCCAGCCATGATACAGGTTGCAATCATCCAGGCTCCCATATCCAACATAAAGAATGTTGCCCAGTATGGCGAGGGCCGCTCGTTGACCTTGGGTCGCTGGAGTGAAGGTCGTTCCGTTGTATTGGGCTGCCAGCTCCACGTCAATGGGCCAACCTGGATTGATGTCGCCCGTGTCCACATTAAGCGAAATGATGTAATGTTTGATGGTCGCGCCGCCATCGGGTGTAACCATTGCGCTCAAAAAGAGCGCGCGTGAACCAAGATCAACAGCGGGAGTGCCGGTGAGACCCATGGAACTGCTCCACGCGGGGGGAGTGCAGGCGAGATCGGCTTGGGGCACCGGAGCGCCTACATTGCGCTGCCAGATAATGGTGCCGTTCACGGCGTTGAGCGCATACACATTGTTCGATTCGGTGACCGCAATGATCATTGGGCTGCTCGGACCGCCCTCGATGTAAAGCGGCTGCGCGTAAACGGCGCCTACGATCGTGCCGTCGAAGTTCGGGTCGCGCGTTAGGTTGGCGGCAGCCGCTTGCGTGAAGGCCGAATCGACATACAGGCCGTCACGCGAAATATTGTTGTGATGCTGGGTCACGTTGACTTGCGCGTTTGTCGGAAGAATTGCGCTCCACACAGCTGCAGCTACAAGCGAGAAAATTGAAAATACTCTTTTCAAAGGTCTACACTCCATATGACATGCTCCCCATTGCTTTCGAACGCGCTTCCGACCGCGTTGGTCCAAGGAAATAGGTTTCCCACCAAAAGAAGGCCACACTCCAGCACCGCTAAACTCGCGATAACGCCGAGTCGGCTCATTCCAGAAAATAAAGGTTTGGCGCTCATGCTTCAGGGGCTGGTGCACATCGCAAGAATCCGCTATCGGCCGGCGGTTCCTCTTTCGTTTCTCCGGAAACTGTGAGGTAAAGTTCGCGAAAATGTAGGGCAAATGTAGCGGACACCTTACCCGTTGCGAACTGAGGTGTTCAAGCGAACAGGTAAGCTTGCCTGGAGCAAATGCAACGGCCTTCGCCTGACAATCATCGAAATCAGACCACGTTTTCCCGAAGATTTTCGGGAATTTTGCTCTGCCCTGTCTGTAGAAGAAGTTGTGGGTCGGCCTTGTGGACCTGCCGCCTGCAAATATTTTCGTGAAAAACGCAATTAGCCAATTTCAACAGTACAGGCCGATTTGTTAAACTTGCGATCTCGAGAAGAATTAACGCAGCTCGCGTGGGCACAGAGCCGTGCCGGGTCGTGCAGGTCCGATATAATCATTAGCGAGCAAGGTTGAATCCCGCGAAATCGAGCCATGCGAGCGAGCGGCGCATTCCTTCTTCAAAACTCACCGACGCGCGATAACCCAATTCCTCGGCCGCCCGCTTATGCGGTAAGCGCCATTGACATTGCTGGAGGGCATTCATTTCCGAAGAGAGCCCGATCGGCCTCGCCTCTCGCAAACGCCACGGTGGCTTCTCTTTTTCGGACCACCCGCTCAAGGCGCCTTTTACCATGCGCTTTAAAGAATCTGGAATCAAGGGCAAGATCTTTTCCATTCCCGAAATACCGCGAACTTTTTCCACAAGGCTGAATTCACGAATTGCCGTCATCTCGCGCGCTGGAACAGACGCCGGCTCGACCGCCTTTAGGTACTGGCAAATCGGTGCGTAAAAATCGCGCCACGTAACGGTCTCTTCGTCGCCGACCAAAAATGTTTTTCCGGCGGCGCTCGGTTTGTCGATCGCCAGTTGAATCGCGTGAATCAGATTATCTACATAAATCGTGTTACAAATTCCCTTGCCGCCTTCCAGCAAACATGCGCGTCCGTCCACAATTTCCTTTGCCGCATCCCAAACCCATCGCGAACGAGGTCCAAAAATAATCGTCGGCCGCAACACTACGGATTCCACTCCCCCCGTTTTTTGAAGCTCCTTCAACTTCCACTCGGCATGCACTTTCGCGTTATTGTACCAATACCATTGCTGATCCGACAATGGCGTCATCTCATCCGTCCCCTGAGCCGGTGCCTGACCGTGAACAGAACCTGAGCTCAGATAAACTAACCGCCGCACGCGCGCCGCCACACAGGCCTTCCACACCGGCTCGATAATCCCTTCGATGGTTCGATTATTGCCAACCGCCGCATTCACTACCGCATCGCAACCTTCGAAAGCCTTCATCAACGCCGCTTCATCACGGGCATCGGCCATGCGACAATCGAGTTCGAATCGCGACAATCGCGCGAGACTCTTAAATTGCCGAATGACCGGCCGAATCTCCGCCGCGCCGCCGAGATAAAAAATCTCGACTAATCGCGTTCCGACGAAGCCCCCTGCACCGATGACCGCGATTGTTCTCATACAGCCAATTCACTTGCGCGAGCCATTTCAACTTCTGTCAGCCAGGGCATCGGCAATAATTTGCGGCTTTGATAACACTTCTCAATCAACCGCAAACTTCGAATTCCCTCTTCACCAGGAACAACCAACTTCTCGTCACCGCTGATCGCTTCGACGCAGTTCGCGAGCTGCGCAACAAAGCTTTCGGCATAGTTCGCGGCCGATGAATGATCTTCCAGTGTCTCGCCCAAAATTGTGTGACGGCTTCCACTTGCGCCAATCTCAACGTGATTCGCGTCGCCCACCTTCCACGCGAGCCAGCCCTTTTCGCAACGAATCACATATTTGTTCGGCAATTCCCAATCGCGACTTAATTGTACTTTGCCGCTCAAGCCATTCGCAAATTCGAAACGCGTGACCGAATTGATTTCCAATCCACCCATCGAGTCGTCCGCGTAATCGAAGCTGGTCGGATCGCCAAACCACCAAAGCATCAAGTCCAATAAGTGAGTGCCCAAATCCAAAAAAACGCCGCCCTGCGCGTTTTTTTTCTGGAAAAGGGATGCTGACTGCGCCGGCCAATTGAACATCCCGCCTTCCGAAAACTCGAAGTCGATCGGTTTGCCCAATGTCTCCACCGCGATGTATTCGCGAATCAAATTACATGCTGGAAAGAAACGTCGAAACAAACCAACCGCCAATTTCCTTTTGGCACGCGTCGCGGCCGCCAGCATCTGTTCCGCTTCAGCCACAGTCGAAGCAATTGGTTTTTCGCAAAGAACCAAGGCCCCGCTTTCAAGTAGCTTGATTGTTTGCTCCGCGTGGAACTTGGCGGGCGAGGCAACAATCGCAAGCTGTGGGGCCGACTTCACAAACGCGCTGAAGTCAGTGAACTGTTTCGCGCCTGTTAACTGCGCTCCGACTTTGGCGACGCGTTCGGCGCTCGGGTCAAAAATTGCGGTAACCGTCGCGTACCCGACGCGCTCGAGTTCGCGCACGCTCGGCGCGTAATACATCTCGGTAATTGCTCCACAGCCCACGAGCCCAAACGTCACTGTTGTCGTCGCTGCCATTAGAAACGGCGTGTCACTCCTTCGCGCGTATCGATCACGTTGCCCACCGAATTGTAAACACGGATGACAGCATCATGTGAACGGCTGCGAAACTTTGCGTAGACACTGCACTCAATAGGAAATCCTAAAGTATTCCGATGTCACTTACCCCGCCTTTTTAGCCATTGTGTGGCGCCGGACAAAGTGACTGGCGTTTCGGACTGCCAATCCGGAACACGGCGGCATAACGGGTTTGCCAATCGTCCCTTTTTTGGTTGAGCGGCTCAAGCCCCCACCAAGCCCAGGGCCAGTCAGCTCGGAGAGAACGATCCCCGTCGTGGATTTCTACGATCGACTCCCGCACCGGCTCCCAGCCAAGGTCCAGTGCGACCTTTGTTCGAATGTCCAGATCGACTCCTGAAACAAATAGGTATGCTCCTGGAGTAACCAGTTGTCGTATGTTACGCAGGCACTTTTCGGCATCGGCTCCGGCCATGTGGCAGAGAAAATTGCTCGCCACGACCATGTCCTGAGGCCCAAGAACGTCCACAAGTTCCGGATCGGCGGCATCCCCAAGCCGCCACGTTATTCCTTTCCTGAGCCACGATTTGACTTTGGCCTGATCACCTTCCCAATCGAACATTTCAACCCTCTCACCCTCGGTCAATCGTTCAAAAATCGAAGCACCGACCAACTCCGAGGTATCGGTAGTGTAAATGCCTTTGTCGGCGAAGCTCAGCATATCCTTCGAAATATCCACCGCCTCCAGGAGTACTTTTAAGTCCGGCCGTGCCGAGCGGATAATCCAGAGGATTGAATAAACCTCGGCCCCGATACTGCAACCCAACACGGCAATTCTCAAGGTCGAGCCGTGGCTCTTCTGCTGGGCCAGTCGGCGCATCAATTCGAGCGCCGGACGATTCCTTAGGAAAAAAGTGCCGAGGAACTGCTGCCGTTTGGCACTGAGGCAAACCAAGGTATGCAACCACGCCCCATAGGAACGGACCGACTGCAGATTCCGTACGCGAGAAGGGATCCGCTCCCATATCCGCTTGTTCAACCGCAAGTAAAAGCCGGCAGGAGACTTTCCTAAGACCTGCAAACGTGCCGCCTTCGCCAGGATCGGATGAGACACTTCGCTGTTTATCACAATGAAATTCTCTGAGCGCAATCGTTCGCTCAAACGCCTTTAAAGATAAGGCTGTACTGCTTGTCCAAAGTTCTACGATATTCCTCGGTCTTGTGTTTAATATAAGGCTTAAGCCTTTCGACATTCTTTTCGAGTTTAACAACTCTATCGATCAAATCGTCAAAACCCAAGTTAGCAAGAGGAAGGCAGTATTCGGTCAACCCTATTTCGGTCATCAAGGAATCTAGCTTTCCATGGTCTGACAAGCAGAGCACTGGCTTATTGAGCATAAGAGCCAAAACTAGGTTGTGAAACCGTGACGTGACTAAAAAGTCGATGGCGGCGATTTGAGACAACAACTGCTTTACCGTAAAAACCGGTTCACTAACAATCTGACCTTCTCGATTCATTAATCCACGTTCGTGCAGTAATTCCATGAAATCTTCTTTCACGCCGCTGTCATACGAAACATCTCCGATAATCACTCGTACCATGTACTTTCGCTCGCATAACCAGGCCACAAGGTTTGCGAGCGTGTCCAAGTAATCGCGATAGGTGCGATTAGTATTGCGATCACGCGAGCCCTCTCGCCCCAGGTAATCCTTTAGTCCAATACCGAAGACAGGCCTTTGTTTACCTACCCTGTGACATGCAGGTAACAAGGCCCTCTTGAAGCTAAACGCTAAATCAGGATAAACCGGATCACATCCCTGAGAAGGCCTCATTTTCTCTACGTACCGTTTCGAGGCGATGTCTCGGTAGCTACGATAGTCCGAGAGATTAAGACTTGTTTTAATGAACCACCTGCTCAGAGGGTGATATATCGGGCCGACTCCTATATTTAAAAAAAGCAATCTCACCCTGCACAGTTTGGCAATGATCGTCCATTTGAATATATCGTAAGGCCAGCTAAACGGTCCGGTCACGTAGTCCGATACCACCTGCGTTCCCGGGACGATAAGCATTTGGTTTCCCTTCATCACGTTAAAGCCCTTAGCCCAGTGGATCAATTCTAGCGGAATTCGGAAAAGAATCTTTCGCAAGGATCGCATAAACCTCGAGCGTCGCCCAGACCACAATTGGGAGTCCAACCAAGCTGGATATTCTCGATGGGCCGCAAAGGCAGGAATACCATGTCTTAGTTCTGTATCCTTGGGGACAGTGCAAAGACATGTAAATGTGGCATCCGGCACGACCTTATGGATGTTGTACATCGTAGCTTCCAATGTGCACTCATTACCTATGTTCTGGTTGCCAAACACACCGAAAAACGCGATTTTGTTACTCTTTTTGTTTTGGCTCATTTCGCGCTTAAATCTTTTTGTTGTGAAGAACAAAGATTTAGTCATCACTGTTACTTACTTATGCACACGCATTTGGTATCAGAAAAGCTGTAATAAGGGGACGATCCCGCGCTTAAGGTACCGCGCGGCCTACACCCCGCCGGGGGCCTAAGCTAATGGATAATTTCTGGCAACGTCCGCCAGTTCTTTCAATCGTTTCTCCCGCGACTCAAGCTGCGGCATAGGCTTGAGTCCGGCAATGGCAAGAATTTGTTTCCAACGATACAACCAGTCGTGGTGAAGAAGAGCTTCCGCGGAGTTGCGACGGCTAATTTCGCAGAGCCGTTCCGGTTGACCACCAAGCTCAGCCAAAACGTCCGCCACTTCGGAGTTATTAGGGTCGATTTCAATAACCGCGTCCCTCCAGTCAAAAAGCTCGCGAAACGCATCACAATCCGGCGCTTGACCGATCATCACGGTACCCGCCGCTGCCCCTTCGAAAAATCTAGCGGGTACTTCAATTTGGCCTCGAGTCTCGTCAGGACGGTTCGCCTTGCCAGGGGCGACCAGAAAATATCGGCTCCGCTTGATTTGATTGGCCAGTAGTTCACGGTGCTGCCTATGGTTGGACACCAAATTTTCGGCCCCGGCCTGGAGCGTCTCGTAAACGTAGAACATGTGCTGCTGCGCCGTGAACTTAAGCAGCGTTCTGTGAAGACCTTCCAGACGGCGACCAAGGCTGTAAACGTCGATCACCCGTGCCGGCGGGTTCGGGTAAGGGCTAAAACGGATTGCGTCCACAGCATAGGGAAGGAACTGGCAAGGCCGTCCGATTACTTTGGCGATCGCGTCCACGCTCCCTTTGAAGCCGACGAACACATGGTCGAATCGTTTCAGGATGTGCAGGTAATTTCGGCTACGGAGCACATCGGCGCAGTACAATTCGTCCAGCCAACATACACTTGTCCTGCACCGATCCTTCCAACCCTTCACGGCGTTCACGTAAAGCAGATCTCGAAGCATTTGGACGCGGCAAAAAAACAGGTCGTAGTCTTTTCTGAGCCTGACCGAGCGGAGTCCGGGGTTAACAGAAGTGAGCCGTCGAGTCACGTCCTTCCACAAAAGCCTACGCTGGCATTTTTCCCTGAACCTGAAGCCCACGCCGGGTTCCAGTGGGAGGAGGTCAACATTATCCACCTCCATGAAAACATCCTCAGCTTCGTAATTCGCCGCTTCAAACGCCATGCGAGCGACTCCTCTCCAGGTTGGCATGCAAACTCGAGGTGCGGGCGATGACCCCGATGGTTGGGGCAAGCGTCGTACCTCATCTTGGTCGTTTAGCGTGTGCATATTTTCATAGCTCAGCGCACACATCCGACAACCTGGACGGATTTCATCTGCACTAGGCCGCGGAGCGTGACGGCCTTAACATTGTAGCATTTCAATAACTTGATGATCAAGTCACGACTTAGCGTCTAGGACTCACTCACCACGCGGCTAAGCTCCAGCCGACCGGAAGAGTTGGGCCGTTCGCGGAACCGGTGTAATGTTGGTATCAGATTGCTGTTTTGCGAGTGCCACTGCCCCCGAGCGAATCAAATGTCATTGTGGGCGAAACCCCCCTCACGCGCTCAATACAATTGGATGACGAAGGTTACCATGGGGTGAACGTCAGCTGCAATGGTGGGTTCGTAACTGCCGTCGAAGCCCTTTTATCCGTCGGTTTAGCCGTGGATTTCGGAGATAGCGTTTCTGTAATTGTCGTTTTCGGTTTACGAGTCGGTCTAGATGTCGCTGCATATTGTAGCACGTCGCGCTCGGTGCCGGACCCGGAGTGGGTTGCCCGCTTACCAAAGGATGCGGGTAAACATAAGGCGTATAACCAGGCATCGGTGTCCCGTTAATAAAATGTTCCCCTTCGTGTATGGTGGGGATGGTGGTGTTAACGTGCATCAATCCGTTGTTCCACGCATAAACCGGCTCAGTGACTTGATTGTTCCAGCCTAGCGGCCGTGGCGGATTGAACGTATTTGCGAGCAAGCCTCCTCGCGCACGTCCTGGCATATCCATAGCCTGAATCACTCTGCGGATTTCCACGCTATCTCCTGCACAAATGGACAAAGTCGCTAGTCCACTGTAAGCATTAGGAATCCACGTAAGCGTGTTGCTAGTGTTAGACGTAATCAGGCCAAACGTGTTGGCGTTAGCAACATTGCAAAGATTAGTCGTGCGCCGAACCACGTACCCAACCCACGTGTTAGTAGCCCAATTCGGGTCGCCCGATACTGTTACAGCCGTTCCAGAACTATTTTGTGCTGCTGTCCCGGTAAAATAGACTGTCGGATCGTTCACGTCCCAAGGGTTTGTTCCGTCCGCTCCACCAAAAACTGGGAAAGCGGCGTAACTGCGATAGTTGTTTAAGTGCCAGATTCCGCCATTCCAAAAATTCACGCAGGTGTTATCGTGAATCACTTGGCTACCAGAACGAGAGCCGCCGACGAATTGGTTCAAGTTCTTTCCGTCACAACGGTTGTTGTAGAACTCCGTCGCTCTGCTTCCTCTCCGCCGACCAGAGCTTTCGGTTCCGTGATTTTGGAAGGTGAAGCCAGTAATGGCATTGTGCCTGATGACGAACCTGGCTCCGTCGTAAGCATCGCATAGAGCCATTAAATAGCTCGGATCAGTAGAAATAAAGTTGTTGTCCTCAAAAAACAAAAACTGCGAACTGCCGAAATTGGTTAGCGCTGACCAAGAACCGTCCCCATAATTACTCCCGTTCCAGCGTGTTCCGAAAACCCAAAAGGCATGACCGTCTTCGCCACCCCGTCGGATAAAAGTATTGTGGTCGACAACTCCGGTCACCGTATCAAATAGCGGAGAACCATTAACGTCCACATTCCATTTACAGTGATCCATGCGAAACTGCGAGCCGTTGGTGTTCGATCCGGCAACGGTCACAACACCGTTATGGTATGAAGTGCGACCGCCGCCTTGAAATTCAATCCCAGTGAGCCGAGTTACTTTGCTTGCGACCAGCGTTACCCCGATAAGACTCCCATTTTGGACGCCATCCTTAATGATGGTGCTGCCAGCGCCTGCGCCCTGTAAGGTGATTGCTTTAGTAATAATGATCCCCCTGGGCCACGTAAAAGTGCCCGGAGGAATCGTGATCGTGTCGCCGTTTAGCACCGCATTTTGTATACCCTGCACGCTCGCCGGAGACCCGTCGGATTGGTAGACGGTGGCCCCGCACCACGGAGCCAAAAAAGCGTTCAAAACTAGAATACAGACGACGACGATTCCAAATCGTTTCATAACGGAGGATTGTTGAGAGTGAAAGCCTGACGCCGTCGTTCGTATCAGAATGAATTTTCATGGCAAGCAATTTTTTTCGTCCTTTCCACTTTTTTTTGAACATGGGGTTTGGGTCGCCGCTTGAGGCGCAAAAGTCTGAGCTAATGGACGTACGGGATGCGTTCTATGCCTTCCATACTTTTCCCGGCAAGACCGGCACGCCAGCCATGGCGTTTCGGGTATCCACTATGCACCCGGCCCACTCACCAAGCTCGCGATAGTTCACCGATGAATGATTGGTCGCAATGAGACCGACATCGAAGTTCTCTATCGTCGCACGGTTCCACTCGACAGATTTTCTTCCCGCAAATTGCGGGTGCTCGCGGGTTGGTTTAATCACCGGCACATACGGATCGTAATACGCCACTTCGGCGCCTCGTTCTGTTAACAACTTCATCAAGACATAACTGGGCGACTCGCGTTCGTCATCGACATTTGGCTTATAGGCAAGGCCCAGGATCAAAATTTTGGAACCCTTGATAGCTTTGCATTGCGTGTTGAGTGCATCTGCAACCGTGTGCACAATATGCTCGGGCATCCGCGTATTAATCTCGCCCGCCAGTTCAATGAAACGCGTATGTTGACCGTATTCGCGAGCTTTCCATGTGAGATAAAACGGATCGATTGGGATGCAATGCCCGCCAAGACCGGGTCCCGGATAAAATGGCATGAACCCAAACGGCTTGGTCTTAGCTGCTTCAATTACTTCCCAGATGTCAATCCCCATGGCGGCATAAACCACCTTGAGCTCATTAACTAGGGCAATATTGACGCTCCGGAAGATATTCTCGAGTAGCTTTGTAGCTTCAGCCACGCTACACGAAGAGACCGGCACAAGAGTGTCGATCGCCTTACCGTACAGCGCCATCGCGCGGTCGAGGCAGATTGGAGTATGGCCTCCCACAACTTTGGGAATCGACTTGACCTTGCTCTGTTCGTTAGCTGGATCTTCCCGTTCCGGTGAAAAGGCAAGGTGGAAGTCTTCCCCGGCTTTCATTCCCGATCCCTTCTCAAGAACCGCGCGGAGATCGATGTCAGTTGTTCCGGGATAAGTCGTTGATTCCAGGACTACTAACGCCCCTTTGGAAAGGTACGGCGCAACGCTCCGGCCCGTTTCAAGAACGAACGAGGTGTCCGGCTCTCGATTTTTGTTAAGCGGCGTTGGCACACAAATGATGACTGCTTCCACCTCTTTGATGCGACTGAAGTCCGTCGACGCCGAGAACTTTCCAGAAGTGACTAATTCGGAGACGGCCGATCCTTCAATATGTTTGATGTAACTTTGCCCGTTCTTCAGCAACTCGACTTTTTTAGGATCCACATCGATCCCCAGCACGTCCACGCACGAGCGCGCGAACTGCAGCGAGAGTGGCAGCCCGACATAGCCAAGACCGATAACAGCGATTTTCATTTTTTAATCATGCACCGGCCCGTGCCGAGTCGCGTTTTCTGAATGCTCGAGTTGCGACGGAAAGAACAAAAGCCTGGCGTATAAATAAGCCGCGAACTCACTGACTACTTCTTTAAGACCCTGGCTGTACTGCCACCATCGGTTCGCGGGATAATCCACGTTCGGCACAGCGATGATCCCAACATGTACATCCTTTCCGAAGGCTTTTTGGAAAAGCAGGCGAGTGCGACGTGCATGTAGGTCTTCGGTAACAACGTCGATACTAGACACAACCGTATTGTGGTCGCGAAACCAGTTTCGCAACGCAACAGCCGACCCGTAGGTTCTGTCGCGGTCCATCACACGGGAAGGGACCATCTGGAGGCGTTCATCTGGAAGGCCGCATTTTTTCAAAAGATCTGCCCCTACGCTGGCCGACGTGTAGAAATCATTGATGTATCCTCCAGTGCCCCCTACCGGTCCACCCGTGGTAAAAACGCGTTGATAATGGTTATTTTGGAATTCCTTTACTGCCGCCCGAATTGCATACTCGTGAATCCATCCTTCGACCACAAGGATATTCGCATTGACGCGATGGGTTGTCGCAAGAAAGGGGTAAACGCTTTCAAAAAGCAGAGCGCCGATGAGCAGAAGAGTTGAAGCGACGACCACGCGGCCAAACCAGGAAAGTGACCATCGCTCCTTGCGATCAAGCATGCCCCACAACGCGCGAGCCGACGTCGCTTTTGCTGCTGGAACAGGCGGGGCAACACTATTTTGCATTGGAGAAACTCGATTTCAATTCTCGCAGAATATCAACGAGCGAAAACGCCACCCGGCGCATGGGAGCAACAACACAGATTAAGATCGCTCCAGCGAGCAGGCCAACCGGAGCGCATACCACTACCTGCACTAAGGGGGAGAAGTTCACGAAAAGCAGGTGCACCAGCCACGTCACGCTGCAGACGACTAGCCAGAGCGGAAAGTAGCGAAAAATCCCTGCCCATAGGTCTGCCGTTGTCACAGGGCCCTCCCGGCCGGCAAAATAGTAAAGAGTTGGCACGCCGATGAAAAGCCCGCAAAGCGAATAGGAGATGGCCAACCCCGGAGGACCAAACGGGAGACCAGCAACAAACGACGCAAGGGTAATACAAGAACCCAGCAAACTGAAAAATAGCCAATCTTTGCCGCGCCCCTGGGTCTGGAATAGCCAGGTTGAAGCCGTCCCTAGTGGAATGCAAAGCGCTGCGATACTAAAGCCAGCGAAAATCGGCGCAGCCTGTTCCCATTTCGGACCGAGCACAACAAGAGTCACAGGACGAGCAAGAGCTAGTAGCAGGCCGGTGGACAGAAAGCTTACAAGCGCTATGGCCTCGTATACCCGAAGAAATGTGCGACGGTATCGGTCAGGTTGAGCCTGCAGCCGAGATAGTGCCGGAACCAGCACGGAATTGATCGGGATAGTGAATTGTTCCAGCGGCCGGATGAGAAGGATAGAGGCCCTGGAATACAGACCTACCGCCGAGGCGCCAAAAAATCGCCCAATCAAAAGGTTGTCCGCCCCGCGGGCGAGCGAGTATATCAGGCTGCCGACAGTAATATTGGCGCCGAACGTCAACATGTGCCAAGTCTGAGTGTTACGGGAGGGTAATTTAGGTCGCCACCCGGAGAGTAGCCAGGCTAGCGCGAGCCTGATGGCGGTCTGCGTCACAGAGGCGCCGACCAGAGCCCAATAGCCATATCCCATTACGGCCATGGCAATGCCGGTCAGATAACCGACAAGTAAGGAAACAATGTAGATCATCGCAATGACCCCGAAACGCATCTGCCGGTTCAAGAGCGCAATGTGTTGAGCCGTCGAACTGGCAAGCAGAAAGGTACCTGAGAGCACGAGCGTGATCCCTACGAGCCGCGGCTCACGATAGAACCATGCGACTACCGGCGACAAGGCAGCGACGAGCAATGTAGTAATACTACCCACGCCGACATTCACCCAGAATAGGTTGGACACTTGTCCGTGCGTAATCTGCTGCCGCTGCACTGTCGCCGTCGAGAGACCGGCATCCTGAAACATCCAGAGAAAACCTGTGACGGTGGTAACCATGGCATAGAGGCCGAAATCCTTTGGTGTGAGCAGACGCGCCAGCACCATGATGGAGGCGAGATTTAACAGGAACTGGGTTCCCTGGGAGACAATCGTGATAAAAGCTCCAGAGATTGTCCGGCCCTTGAGGTTGCCCAGGAGGTGATCAGTGCAAAGATGTTTCTCATTCGGATCGGTCGCTTTGCTCCGCGGGTCTCCTTCGATTCCTTCCGGGCGAGTGATGCCAACTAACGTATCTTCGGCATTAGTCACACTGGAACTGTGGTTAGTCATGATTGTTCGATTTCCGAATGTACTAGTTTGGTTGGATGCACGCTGCTGAATAATATTTGCTCCTTGACTCATGCCCAACTCGAAAAGTGGCTGCCCTCTTGAGGTGATTGAATCCGATCGGCACAACCAGATTTAGTAACTATACTCCGCCCCTCTCCGCAGGTGGCATCAGCTACGCTGGAACTGATTGATGAGAGTAGACATCTTCCTTTTTGCTCGGGAAGCAATCGTCCGATATATCATCTTGTTGCTGTCTCCTGTCGCCCTTATTTTCCCAGCGATCTTAAAAGCCTCGATGTATCGGAATCGATATAACTTTGTTACAAGCCAGTCGTAATATAGGACCCTGAGCCTCTCCTCAAGCGTTATGTGAAGCGCCGTATTTGTAGTCTTAGGTAACCGAATCCATTTTTGAAGCACGTGCTCCATCGAACTAAATGCACGATCATCGCTCCTGGAGAAGAGCTCCATCAGAGCTACTCCCCGAGACGGTGTCCTGTCGATCCTGACAAGGCGTTCGTTCACAAAGCAAAATTTTGTGTTGAACGCTAACCTGAACAGCAGGTCCGTATCTTCTGCCACAGCTATACGTTCATCAAATCCATTGAGACGTTCAACCAAGGAGCGCAAGACCAGTAGGCTTTGAACATAGATTGCTGGAAGCCGCGCTAAAATGACTGTGAAAGGTTCCTCCAGCGGACCGAATGGCAATTCTTCATGCAACTCCGCTTGGTCAAACGCAGACGGTATCAGATCTGTGTTTCCAAAGAAATCGCAATTTGTAAAGCACGCTCCAAAGTCCTTGCCGAGGGCAGCTACCGCCTTCAATTGCGCTTCAAGTTTAGTTGGAAGCCACAAATCATCTGAATCAAGAATAGAAATCCATTTCCCTCTGGCAACTTGTATACCTTTGTTCTTCGCAGCGCTCGTTCCCTGATTCTCTTGATAAAAATATCGAATTCGACCCATGTACGGCTGGAGTATGCCGAAGGTGTTGTCGGTCGAGCCGTCATCGACAACAATGATCTCATAATCTCGATAGGTCTGACAAAGGACGCTTTCGATTGCATTTACAACAAGCTTACTCCGGTTAAACGCAGGGATTATTACCGAAACCGTAGGCATGCCCATATCCAATAGTTTGCCGATTCAGCCAGCGTTGAAATACCTCAGTTTGCTGCAAAAGTGGTCCTTAACCAAGGTCATGAAGGCCGGGATACGTGTTCATGGGGACACAAGGACTCGCATTTGTCGCGCCTACCTCAGAATTTTACTGACCGCGTCACAAATCACTCTGCGAAGCTTTTACTAGGACGGGTGCTTGTGATGCTTGATCAACTTGGATCTCCATGGGCCTGACGGTTGGTGCGGCAGCGTTGAGCTGGTTCATCACGGCCCTGAACACTTCATCTACGGCGATCGCCGTAGTTGCGCGCGCGTCATTGCCGCGCGCATAGAAAAACTTTTCCAGAAAAGGCGAGACGATCTTTTCTTGTAACCCATACCCGTATATCTCCCACGGACTCGTACATGTAAAAATGGACACACACCGTACGCCGCTGCCAAGTGCCAGGTGCATCGGCAAGCTATCACCAGAAACCAGACAACGGTGCCCCTGCACATCAGCCAAATGTTCAAGCAATGTAGGCCGGTTCTCCAACATGTTCACCTTGAGGCCCGCCGCCTCCAGCTCTTTTTTCAACTCGGCATAATAGGCCCATTTCTTCATCGGCCAGACTGCGCCGGCAGTGGCTGAGATAGCCACGTCTCCTTGCAATCCAGTCGGTTGCGGTGGGGGCAAACAGTACGACTCGCCGTTGAAGGCAAGACCGAGACCATCAAAAATCAACTCTTGATAGGTACGGCGGTTTAAGAGCTTAAGTCGATCGGCCTTTTGCCGCCCATACGCGCTAATCAGGCTTAAGTCGAACCAGGCGCGCGAATTTGAAGTATACGCCAGCTGGGCGTTTCTAGTGAGGTGAGCTCCGAAAAGTTGTTTGAACTTCAGTTGGTTCAGGAAGGAACTCGACTCTCGGTCATCTTCCAAATTGATCACCAAATCGTAAACCGTATCTGCGACGTGCCTGCGATTTTCCCATGAGACACAACGCATTTCCCGATCGATTCCTTGCATCAGGGCGAGATTGCGTTCCGCTGTGATCCAGCTAACTGGCCTATCGAGTCGTCTCAACAATGGCGTCGTGCGAACGACATCGCCGGTGGCTCCGAGCTTGATGATCAACACGCTCATATACTGATCTGATCGTGATTACCGCGGGTTCGTTTACTAGCCATAAGCGTCATCTGTATCGTTATCTTCCGGCACGCGCTCCGAACGGCGCGCAGCGCTACGGTTGCAATGTCCTCCGTATGATTTGCGTTCCACGGTGGGGAGGCTGCTCTTCCGCTCAAAAAAATGCATCATTTTATCCCATGCTCTTAGAGCGGAACACTTGACCCGGTTGTAGCACAATTCCGTTTGTTTAGCAGCAGCGAAGCCGAAGAGGTTTTCAATCCAGGCATATTTCCACGATGCCTTTGGAAGGGACAGCGTATCTCCCAGAGTTGCGGCGAGCTGTTGCGCTTCTTGCACCAGATCAGGGCGATCGGGGTGGAAATTGCGCAGCCAGGTCCGCAAATAGGTCACACAAGCCGCGCGGACCCGATCGCTGTCTTCGCGCGCGCGCATATATCCAATCTGCAGCTTCATCCCAAGAAACTGTGCTTCCATTTTTTCATTCGATCGACCAATATAACTTAGACGGCTGTCTGCCGTGATGCGGTAATAAACCCTGCTCTGCGGAACAAACTGGATGCCGTCGCTGGCGTTAATCACACGAAAGAAATATTCGCCATCATCGTCTCCCAAAAGCCGCGTATCCCACGGTCCCGCCGCTTCGGTCAGCTCCCGGCTGACAAGCCAGGTGGCGGTTTGCATGTGCAAATTTCCTTCCCACTTCCTCGTCAGCCACTCGGTCGGATCAAGTTCGCACCAGATCGGGGTCGGAACGAATCTCGCCTTGGTTGGTCGATACCGGAAGGATCCCCATTCGCAAGACATGAGCCTGAGTTTACTTTGGCATTTCTCGGCTGCTTCCATCTGTCTTTGGATCTTGTTTGCTGAGAGAAGGTCATCGGAGTCCAGCCACTGAATGTAATCTCCATGGCAAAGCTGGTAGGCTTTGTTTCTCGCCGCGGCCGCTCCTCGATTTGGCTGCGTCACCACACGAATCCCTTTCGATTCAAATTGCCGCGCGATCGCCAAAGTCTCGTCAGTAGAACCGTCGTCGACCACGATGATTTCTTTCCGAGGCCATGTCTGTGCGATCGCCGACTGTATCGTGCTGGCGATCCAGCGGGCGGAATTATACGCAGGTATTAGAATTGAAACCAGAGGCATCACTACGTCGAAGCGTTAAATGCTTAAAACCGTTGAATCGTTAAACGGGTGGGCTAGTCCGGCAGAATTGGGGCCTCGGCCGTTAGCTTTGAGAAATCAGACAGAAGACAGGAGATTCGAATAAACGGCCATGGTTATCGCGGCCACCTTATCCCAAGAGTATCGCTCATTGGCGTACTTTCTGATTTGCGTTCGCCGGTTTTCAAGATCTCCAAACAATTCGCTGTTGAAATACTCCTCAACCTTGCGGGCCAGATCGAGTGAATCGCGTGGTTTAAAAACAAAGCCACTCTCGCCTTCGATGATTTCTTCCGTCAAGGTCCCTACATCCGCGGCGATGACAGGTAATCCAAAGCTATAGGCCAAGAACAATACGCCGCTCTGAAAGACCTGCGTATACGGCAGGATCAAAACGTCGGCGGCTTTGAAATATAATTCTGTCGACTCATCGGGAATGTACTCAATCCTTTGGATGATTCGATCACCGATCCTGCTATGTACAATCGCCTGCTGAATCTGCTTCCAGTAATTCTCGGGGCCTTTCGGCCTGCCAACGATAATCAGTCGGTAACTTCGGTCTTTCAACAGAAGAGCGGTAAAAGCAGAGATTAAGTATTCCACTCCTTTGTAAGGAGCGATGTTTCCAAAGAAGAGCAGGGCCTTATCGCCGCTATTTAAACCCGTCTGCTGTTTCGCCTCCTCTGTCGACAGCGCAGTATTAGGGACGGTATTATTAATTCCAAATGGAATGATGCTCACTTTACTTTTTGGAATGCGAAAATCGGATACAAGTTCAGTTCTCATCCTTTCGGTATGAACGAAAATGTGATGGCAGAAGTTGTACTGAAATCTAAGCGAAATTCGGTTCAAGAAGGAATCGTTCGAATCCCGTTTACGAACATTCACATTGTGGACGGTCAGGATGATTTTCTTCCCGAGAATTCTGTAGTAAAGCATCAACAGCGTTCGATCGAAGAACTCAAACTTATTGTTCCAGAGTAGGTGAAACAACTTTGGTTGCGCTGTGGCCGCATAACTGATGAGTTGTATATAGTACCTTAATACACGCTTGGCTTTCAACAAAGGGCTCGCATTAGACCGTTGATCCCCACGCAAGTTAAGAAAGTTTACACGAGGATTGGTCAATAGCTCTGGGACCTCTAAATCGTCGCTACCAATAAAATCAACCGAAATGGCCTGTGACGTGAGCGCGGCTGCCATCCCGAGGGCATATGGCTTGTCTCCACCGCCAGTTAGCAAGGCGACTTGCAGGGTTGAAGGATGGCTGTCGTCTTGGAACACAGATGGCCCTATTCCGGCTTGGGCTGATGGTGAAGCCGATGAAAGACTGAGGTTAGGAACTGAACCGGCCACTCCGTAATGTTTCGAACGAGACCGGGGATTCCAAACTTCCTTAGTAACTCGAGCTACTGTATGCATCGATGGGCAGCCTAACACTCAAACGTGACGCATCCCTAACGCGACTCAATCAGTGTTCTTTGGATCAATTCAACCGTCAAGATCTTGTGGATCTCAAACGTATAGTTTCGATGTCCGTTGAGATGTGCTTTAAGGATCGCTTCCAAAGAATTAGCACGAAGGTAGGGCCTGCTGCGCGCGTCCGAGTCAAGAAGCAGCTCCCTTAACCATCGCGAGAGCTCATCGCGGTACCAGACACGGAAGTGAGCGACCTTGTGCCGGCCAAGGAACAGCTTTTCGAGATGAAGGGGTGCAAAGATGTGATCGAGACTCGCCAGCCATTGCGGCATGCCGTAATCATAGGCATACTCCGCCTTGAACGTGAACTCCTGGTACCAATGCTGAGCCCGATTAACGGCGGGAATTGATCGAAAGGCGAGCCCGCGATCGGTCGCAATCTTTTCCAACTCTGGATTGCCATCAGCAATCAGCCGAAGCGCTGGTTCATTGTTTAACAGTTTCGCCGGCGTTTGATAGGCGAGGGCAACCAACTCCTTATCAAAATAAGGAGTTCTATACGTGACCTGGGATCGTTCCACGGTAAATTTGCTCGCCATATACCACGGCGCTTGCTTAAAGGAAGTGAAGGAAAGCCGGTGACCTTTAAGTTCACCGTCGTAGGTCGCGGCGGCTTCCACAAACGAGCGTTCTAGCTCTGGATCGAAAAGGCCTTGTTGAGGCGAGCTCGGTTTAAACATTACAAGGCGCCTCAAGATTTCGCCGCCACAAACACCACTTACCCGGACCGGAGCGATCTGTCGTGCTAATTGTTGGACGTAAAGGTCTACCGCCCCAGTGACGTCCATCGTGCCATCGCTAATATATATAGACCTTGCAGCAAGCGCGGGAAATCCAGACAAAAATTCACTGTCCACGAGGATCGTGTTGTGAGGTTGGCGGCAAAGTTTTGCTGTTCGCCGCGCAATTTTGACGTCCGCGCAGTCGCGGTATTTGCTGCCCCACGTATAACATGGGAGCGCGCCAGCAGGGCGAGGCGTCCAAGCCAGGATCATCCGGCTATCAACACCTCCAGTCAAAGACAGGCCGATGGGCTGTTTCCCCGAGAAATACCTGGGAAGGACCCGTGTCCATGCTTCTTTTAGCTTCTCGTAAAAGTGGGATTCACTTAATTGCGGCTGACTTTCCCATGCTTCCGGCCTGAAATAGGTCTTTTTCTTCACTGGCTCTCCCCGGGAAAAGACCCACGCCGAACCTGGCGGCAGCAGCGAGATTCCGGAGAAAAGGCTTCTATTTTGCAGCACCGCTTCGCAAGAGAGCACCTCGCCTAAGCTGCGTATATCAACCTGACGAGTGCCGGGCAGGATTTTAAGAAGGGCCTTTGCTTCAGAGGAAAAATAAAATCTGCGCGAATCTTCGTGATAATAAATTCGATTTACCCCAAACCGATCGTTAAACAGGACTAATTTCTGCTCACGCAGGTCGAGTAACACACCGCTGAACCAGCCGTTGAGCATCTCCAATAATGCGTAACCAGCATCTTCGTACAGATGGACGAGATAACTTGCGTTGTTTGACGATAATTCATGCCCGCGCGCTTTCAGGGCGTCGATGTCAGCCTGGTCAGCGAAATCTTCGCCTGAAAAGAGAAGGCAGATGTCTTTCCTTTCATTCCAGATAGGAAGGCAATCCCCGAACTCTCCCTCGTGGCAAACCCATCCGCTCCAGAGGCCGAGCTCCTCATTAACGTAGGTGCCATCCACGTAAAATGGTTCGTGTTTCAGGCACTTAGCCATGGACTTCACGAGAGGACCGTACTCCTTCGACGGGCTCTTGCTGATTATTCCAACGATACCAGGCATATGGTGATTATGGGACGGAGATCAGAGATCACTGTCAGGGATTAGTAGAAATTGGCGGACAGGGGAAGGATTCGAACCTCCGATACGACTTGCGCCGTATAGCAGCCCTTTCGGGCTGCTGCCTTAAACCACTCAGCCACCTGTCCTCAACTCATTATTTCTACTCAGAATGTCCTAACTTGGCAATGTATTCACAACCAAAGGATGTGTCATTCTGCCGTCCGTTTGCTGTGAGTGCAGTCTTTGCGGAGGCAGAAGATCAGGCTTTGGGCCCTGGTCTACCGCCCAGGTTAGGATCTGGGTAACGATCTGAGCCTTTGCATCCCAGCTTAAGCATTCTCGGGCATAACGCGTACCTCGCTGCCGCATCTGCTCAAGAAGACCCGGATCGCCGGCGAGTTTCGCCAGAACTCTTTCGATCTGCAAAACCACGTCCTTTTCGTTGGTGAGAGGCACTTTGAAACCAACTTCGGCGTGAACAATATCGCCGGGCCCACCGAAGTTTACGACCACTGGCACCGCACCCATCGCCAGCGCTTCGAACACCACACCGCCTCCAAACTCGTGAACTGATGGAAACACCAGAACGTCGGATACTCCCAAACGCTGTATGATTTCACCATGAGATAGGGTTCCACAGAAGTATACGACCTTGTCGATTCCAAGAGATGTGGCGAGTTGCTCGAGATTTCCACGCTCAGGGCCGTCGCCGACGACGGTGAAACAGGCCTGTCCTGCTTGCAAAAGCGAAGCAGCTGCCCGCAGGGCGAGGTCACAACCCTTGTAAGGGACAAGAGCACCAACGAAGATCAATTCAAGCTTGTCGCCCCGCAGTGAGTTGCATGAAGCAGTCGTGTAAAGGCTAGGGTTGATGCCGTTCTCCCCTGGAACAAAGAACAGCTTGTCACGGTACGACGCGAGCTCGTCATAAGTGTGCGAGGAAGCTGCGAGGATGGCCGCGGCATTTCGGTACGTTGACCGTGCGAAAGGCAGAAACCGGTAAAAATTCCTCAGGCCAGAGATCCACTCCTTCTGTTTGTCGGCCTGGCTAAACCCCGGCGGCCAGGGTAAACCACCGTTGATCGGTCCAATTACAAAAGGAATAGGCCCTCGTCTGAGGAAGAAAGCGAAAATACTCGGCAAGACCGACGAAATAGGCAAAAGACGCAAGACCACGTCGTATTCACCCGCCCTGATTCGGCTTCGCGTCTGTTGCCACGCCCGCCATTCGAAAGCCAGACAAAACAAGTAATTGAAGGCAGTCAAAGCCTGGCTGCGATAGTTATTCCTAAAGATCCGGCGAAAACACCAGGCGTAGATACGATCGAGCCATGGCAGGCTGACCACTTCGATGGCATGAAAGGGTGGCTGCGCGCACCGGACCGCCTCCTCGTTCTGACGATGGATCACGACCGTTACGGCGTGGAGTCGGCCGAGGGCCTCGCTATGGGAATACCCAATGAGGGGACCGGTAATTCCATTGGGATCACTACCTGGAGCTAGTAGCAGAATGCGTAACACAGGATTAGCCTTAGAACTATCCACAGCTATCATAAAACGTCACGATGGCGTTACCGTCACCTTGAGGTGCAATCATTGGGTAGTCCGCAACGCATGTCGTACCACCCTTTTCTAAGTTTCTTGAGCGCCTTTTTGATTTCTTTTGGAACAGCCTCCTTCCAACCGCGATGAAGGCCAAGCTTCAACGCCAGCTTTCCTTTAGCAGTTAGAGGCACGAAATACCTGGGAAGATCAAACTTTTGAAAGCCATTGCTTCGCTTAAAGTCACCCAGACTGTCATCCAGCCAGTACGCATAAACAAGGTATGGGAACCCTTTCTCCGCGCAGCGTTCGATCACTTTGGCTAAGAGCGCATTTGTGGGTGCTAGGTCACGATAGGCAATCTTCGAGATGATCTGACCCAGGCAAGCATACTTTCCGGCATCTCCAACCATGATGAAGCCGACCAGTTCTTCACCCATGTATGCCCCAAAAATTTCTTCTCTGTACAGGAAGCGGCTGAATTCGCGTTTTACGGTTTCGAAATCCTTTCCGTAGTGCAAGAATCGTCGTCCTTGCCGGATGGGAGTCTCGTTGAAGATGGAAGTCATCCCCCGAACAAACGTGTCGTCGAAACTCGCCATCCTCACGCTAATGCCTTTTTTCTCGGCTTTCCGAACTTTGTTTCGGGCTTTTCGATCAATTTGTTTTTCCCACCAAAAGGAATAGCTCTTAATCGGAAGCGCCGCGATCGATTGCGATTCCATTTGATAGGGATACCGCGGCTGTGTATCCGGCAGACGTTGCCAGAAGGTCAAAATATCTGGGCGATGCCTACTCTTTTGAAGCGCGTCGATAAGCGCTTTTGGGTTCTCTACGTCCTCGAACCACTCTTGTTGCTCACAGGAGTGAGGCCGGGCAACGCGCAAGACCTTTCCTTGAATCGTGATGCTTTGGCCATTCATGCCGATGGTGGTGTCAGAGCTCTGCATTCAGAATTCTCAGAACTCGCCTGTTCAGATGATGGCCTGAACGCCGTTGGACACACTGCGTTGTCGTTTCAGCTGTGGAGTCGTGTCAGGCTCGGTTACCATTTGCGCAGGCTGGTCTCGATGTGACGCGGTCTGGCGCAACCATTGCTCGGTCATTACCAGGCTAAACAAAAGCTTGTGGTTGTCCTGCCGCCCTGACTGATGATTTTCGAGCAGCCTTCGGACCGGTTCAGGCTTAAGTAAACGATACATAAGCGAGCTTTCATCCAAGAGCATGTTCCGAAGAGCTCCTTTAAGCGAGGAGTGGAACCATTCGTCCACCACGTTCGCAGCGAAGCCGCGTTTCTTTCTCTTGAGAATTTGCGGTGATAGGTAGCTCTGGCAAACCTGCCGATGCAGCCACTTCCGAGTTCCGTTACGGACTTTAAGATCAGCGCCAAGTCGTTGCACGTACTCCACCACAGTGCGATCCAGATAAGGCACGCGAACTTCGAGACTGTGGGCCATGGAGAGTTTGTCGGAGTACATGAGTAACTCATCAGGCAATGAACAGCGAATTTCCAGAAGCTGAAAGCCTCCAAGCTCGTCGGTGTGTTCTATTTGCGGCAGCAAGTCGTTCCAGTAATCGACCAATTCATGGCCATTCTTCTCAGGAAGATTGTCGTCGCGAAACAGACCATCGATCATCTCCGCTGACGCCAGCGAGAAAACATCCTGATAGCGCTTCAGCCGATCCTCGCTCGCGAGCGAACGAACACCGCGCTTTAACATTTCGTTGCGCGGCAATCGGTTTACGGCGAAGCCGGCCATCGATCGGACACCTGCTGGCAGCCCGCGCCACCAATTTCCGTAATGGATACCCAGGTGCCGCTTGTAGCCACCGAACAATTCGTCCGGGCCCTGACCGATCAGGGCAACCTTTACATCCTGGCGCGCTCGCTGCGAAACGAAGTACATCGGAACGATCGACGATGTCGCAATAGGTTCTTCCAGACATTGCACGATTCCTGGAAGGGACCGTTCAAACTCAGCCTGGTCGAGCTTTACCATTACATGCCGCGCGCGTAGAAGGGCAGCAGTCTCCGCGGCATCGGTTAGCTCGTCATCTTCGAAGCTCTCGCCATAGCCTATCGTATAGGCCGGCCACGCGTCGCCTTGTTCGTTCATCAGTGCCAGCAGCAAGCCCGAGTCGAGACCGCCGCTCAGAAGTACTCCGACAGGCACGTCACTAAGCAGATGGCGCTTGACTGCCCCTCTGTACAACTCGAGCAATTCGGAAGCGGCTTCTTCCTTTTTCTTGGAAGTCGGAAAAGGGGTGGGAATGAACTTGTACCAGCGTTCTTCGCGGCATTGGCCTTTTTCCACAACTAGCATGGTACCCGGCGCTAACTTCCGAACGCCTTGAAATATCGTCAAAGGAGAAGGCGTATATCGGAAACGGAGAAACAAATTCAACGCGATCGGATCGACATCAGGTCGTGATTTTTGCGCAGCCAGAATCGGGCGGATTTCGGAACCGAAAGCTAAGGCCCCATTGTCGATCTTGTAATAGACTAGTTTAATACCCATGGCATCCCTGGCAACGATTAGTCGTTCCTTCTGCACATCCCAAATAGCCATACCGAACATGCCATTGAGATGATTGAAAACCTCAGTGCCCCATTCTTTGTAGCCGTGAATGATTACTTCCGTGTCGGAATTCGTCCTAAACTGATGGCCCTTACTGTGCAATTCTGCTCGAAGCTCTCTGTAATTGTAAATCTCCCCATTGAAGATTATCCACACGGTTTCTTGTGCATCCGACATTGGCTGATGGCCACCGGCAAGGTCGATGATTGATAGCCGCCGGAATCCCAAACCGATTGGCCCAGAGATGAAGTAGCCTTCATCGTCCGGCCCGCGATGTGCGATGGAACGCGCCATCCGCACAATCGTCTCGCGCTCGACAGGTTCGCGCCGCTGAAAGTTGAACTGACCCGCAATGCCGCACATTCTATTATTAAGGTTGAGAGGCGAAGGACAAGAGCTGGTCGTCCATAACTCGCTTTTCGCGACTCATGTCGCTCGTCGGTCCACGCGCTTCGTAAAGATAAAACGCGAGGCTTCGAAACATCTGTGCCTGTCCCCAGCGATGCATCGGAACGTTGTCCCAGCCCAGATGTAATTTCCGGGAGCGGAACGATCCATCGCGCTTTACCCATGATTCCAAGACATGAGCGACGGCTTTCTCCAGAGTTGCCTGCGCTTGCGGGAAACGATCGCGCAAGAGCAGGCAGAGATTGATGCACTCGGCGCAGTCGTAAAGCTCGCGCTTGTAAACGGTCAGGCGGGGAGCGCGTGAGAACGGCTTGGGCAGACCGTCCGAGTCAAAGAGATTGTTCAAGTAATAACTGACGCCTTTGGTCAATGCCTCAAGAATTTGCGGATCGCGGGTTAAAGAATGGATCTTGGCCAATGCTTTCATCACGAAACATGTGTGGAAATGATCAATAAAGTCACGCACACCGTCGACCGCATAAAACCACGAGCCGTCCGCATTTTGATTCTCTAAAATGAAATTCAAATTTCGTTCTGCGATTTTCCAGTAATCTTCATTGGAAAGAACTTTAGAGGCGCTTGTCAGCAAAAACGCTCGGTAAGCGGATGCATTCAGCACCCGACCCTCATCAAGAGGAGTGTAGGAACAACTACTGGCCTTTTCCGATGTCCTGAAATCCTTGATGTCAGTTGCGGCATGGCGCGCAATCGATTCGAGAATCAGTTTCCACTCGTCTCGTGGGTGGAGTTGGTACACCTGAAGGAATGCCTCGTACACATAAGGTGTTGTCGTGATCAGAGGTGTTTGCCGCTTAATCGTCCCTCCCCGCCAAACCCAATCGAAAGGATAGCCCCAGCAATATTCCTTAAAATCGTGGCAGCGCGATGAGATTAGCTCGTTCAGAAAATGTGAGGATCTTTGCAGATACACTGAATCTCCCGTCACTTTGTAGAGAAACGCAAACCCCATCGCGAAATGAGCATCCGCAATCGGGAACCGCAGGGGCCGATGGAACAGGCGGCGGCCCGAGGGCAGAAAGGCTTCGCAAAAAATCATTGGGGCAACCGCAGCTGTCCCAATGAGACGCTTTCGATAATAAAGTGCTTTCGCTTTTCCCCCTATGCGGCTGGCAAAAAAACTCTGATAGTCCCACGATTTCTCACCATAGCCTTCCAGCCATTTCGTGAAGTCTGTTAGAACACCGGATATCCTCTCCGCCAATGGGCCGGATGTCTCTCCTCGCGATTTTTGACTCCATTGTTCGTGAAGTATTGGCTGTTGCATCTTGGACCTTGAAATTTGTTCGGGTCGCACCTGCTTCGACACTGATGTATTTAACGCGTCAAACCGTTTATCGAGCGCCAGCGAATCTGGATCTAGCGGGCATGACATAATTGTCCCGAACTTCACAGAGGTAACGCCTTACCATTGCCCCTAGCCTGTAGAGTACGCTATCTCCGGAAGATCTTTCCTGCGCGAGATCATGAAATCTGATTTGAAACACACGGGTCTCACCCGGATCGAGTTCAATTTCGAAGTCGATGTGATCATCAACCGCTTTCCAGGCAATCACTTGAGAGTCAGCGCAAATCCGCCGTATCGCCGAGGGCTCACACTCACGTCTTCTAATTAGGAAACGCTTTGACTGGCCAGAGCGATTCTCAATCCATAGCTCCGTTCCGTACATCTCCACTTCTAGCGCACCTGATGAATCTTCCTTTTGACGGCAGCTCCGTCGAACTACGTCGCCTAAGTTTCGCCAAGTCGGCACACATGGCAGAGCGTTTACTTGCTGTACAAAGTTAACCAGGCGCGCGCAGTGATCACTGCAATAGTCATGATGGATGACCGCTATTGCGGGTTTCCCCAGCAACGCGTCGAAAGCGAAGTTTTCGATGCCTTCCCATGGGTATCTCCTGGTAAAGAGTGGAAAGAGGTAGCGCATGACTGCAATGTTCCATACGTCGGAGATTGTGATCGCGCGAGGGTGCGGATCCGCGCTAATGATGTCGTTATTGACAGACGCAATAAGATTGGTGCGCTTTAACGCACTCATAGCAGCTTCCGAAAAAACACCTTGAGGAAATACCATCACGGGATCGTGAGAAATTCCGGTAATAGCCTCATGACGATTCATGCGCTCCAGCGCCTGTCGGGCTTTCCAATGGAGCCGTTGCTGACGCGGGCTGCCGAACTCTGCTCGAGTGTGATCGCAACCGTGAACCGAAAGTGAGAAATGCTCGGGGTTTTCCCGGAACAGCCGAACAACTCCGGGAGCGCTCCTTCTCCAGTTCCATGGGATGAAAGCGATATTCGTGGAAAAATTGTATCGCTTCATCAAGGACAGAAGTTCCTGAAACTCCACAAATCCATGTGTCGGCTTTAACAGAGGGTCGTCGATAACTAAACAGGCGCTTATTTCGGGGGCGTGCCAGGCGCTCTGGGGAAATGCCCATCTAATGTAGGAAACGAATGGGACAGCAGAGAAAAAGTGATCTCGGATGTCGAAATTGAAGGTACTCAGTTCGGCGTCAACGTCGATCAATCGTTCTGACGAGACGAAGATCGGCAGACCATTGCAATTTAACCTGAGGAAAGCGGCCCTACCGTCCCCGGCAATCAGCGGAGTCAGCGTCGTTCCATCCGTATGGAAAAAATCGCTGCTGGCGACGTGGGCTGCGGCAGGCTGCAGCCGGAGACCGCGCATGGTGCCGCACATGCCGTCAGGCTCATTTGCGATATGCCACTCATTAACATGTCCTGCTCCTCTGCGAATTGAGAGCGTTGCTCCGGAGAGCTGGCTTACCGCGTTTGCAAGCGCGACAGGATCGCCGTTGGAATACAGGAAAACGGAATGGATATGCCACGCAAGGGAGTTCGAGTTGCATGAAATGTTCCGCAGATCTCCCACCGCGCGTGCAAAAGTCTGCGCAGAACACACGAGTCTGAATCCGTCAGCGGATCCGCTCTCGTGTAGTCCAAGCTCCGTCGCACGGCGTTTTAGGTACGGCACGCCAAAAAAATTCAGCAGCCTTTCGGCGCGCTGGTCATCGCCTGATGGGTAGTCAGCGGTTAGGAGCAATGCTGTTTCTTGCATCGGTTCTGATTTTGGCCCGCGTTGAGTCGCTAGAGCGAGTCAGAGACTATAATGGCTTCCTGGCGACTACTAACGATCTCATGGCCTTGGAGCGAGCAACTGTATTTAAGATCGGGGATAATGTGCGAAGAACTCCGGCCATCACCGGCCCGGCGGAATGAGGGACCCAGCAGAAATGCTCCGTTCGTAGCAACTCGAACCCTTCTTTAACAAACGGTGCCGCGTACTCTTCCAGGGACGGAACGTAACATTGTTTCTCTTTTTTCCGGCGGAGTTTGTTCCTGAGGTCGCTGCGAAAAAGCGGAAATCGATCGTTCATGTCAATCACAACACATATTCCACCCGGCACCAGCAAATTGAAGATGTCTCTAACACAATCGCGCTCCCTTTTTGCGTCGTGACAGTATCGAATTGTGTTTACCCCGAGAACGAAGTGAAATGAATTCTGGAGAGACGACTTCTCTATTCCAGCCGACGCCGCAAGATCGCTAATCAAAGTTTCATTCTTGGCCACGCAGAATTCAGGGGTGCGCAAATCCTGCCCTCGAAGATAATCCCTGGCCTCACGTTTGGCCGTTTCAACCATCGCGGGTGAAAAGTCAGTGCCAATAGCTTCTGCAACGCGAATCCCGCTGCTGCTCAGCGTTGAAATAAGTCGAAGGAGATTCATCCCGCCTCCGCAACCAAATTCCAGGATACGAATGCCATCCTGGCGCGTTTGCTGAGGCAGGAAGTCGAGGGCTTGAAGGTAAACCTGCTTATAATCATGATCGAGCAGGTAATTAATTCCAGAACCTGCCGTGGCCCTGGTATACTTCGAGATCTCATTCTCTGATGAGTATTGGTCTAAGAATGCATTTGTCTCCATAAGTTTATCGGTCTTTGTAGAAGTCATTTTGAGTGAGTCGTCAGAATCGGAATTAGTTGAATTGCCCAACGTCGCCTTCAAGGCCGGACGCGGCTTTTGGGTGTCGTCAGTCGAAAACTGTTTATCTTCTCGAATCGCAGAAGGGTGGAAAAAATCGCTCTCAGCTTTTCCATTTGTTCATGCCGATGAAAACGCATTAACTCCGGTGACACAACCCGGTTAGCTCTTCGCAACGCGGCCCAAACGTAACCTAAAAGCAGGGCAATTCCACCCAGCAGAACGGGCTTCTTTGTCATGCGATACGTTACGCGGAACAATTCCCAGATTGAGGAACCACCCAGGTAATAGTCTTTTTCCCCGTAAGAAAATAGTGCGCGCAAAGGGCTTTTACCAGCTGTCCCAAGTGTCCGGTAGTGATGAAATCGTTTTTCCGGGAACGACCGGACTTTCCATCCCTTCATTCGTGCTGTTGTCACAGCGATCCAGTCAATTCCTCCAGCACGGTTCGGGATGTAACCGCCTACTTCCTCAAAACACTGCCTGCGAAAAAGCTGACATCCGCCAGCAACGTGATTCTCACCTTCGAAACTATCCTTGGCGGTGTCGTAACCGCCATCCTCGGTAAAGGGCGTCCCGGCGACGCCTAGCTGTGGATCTTCGGCAAACTTTCCAATCAAAAACTCCAAGTAGTCCGGGTCGAACGAAAGATCGGCATCGAGATTTCCGATCACGTCGAACTCAACCGATCGAGCCCGTTCCAAGCCGTCATTGAAAGCGTGAACTTTTCCGGCAAAACTTCGGTCGATCCGCTGCGGCCTCCTGAAGAGTTCGATCCAGTAATAGCGGCTCACGTAACTTTCGACGATACGTGCTGTCTGATCAGTCGAACCATCATCCACTATCACCCATCGCTCAGGCAACCGGGTCTGCGCGATCATGGAGGCAAGGGTCCTTTCAATGAACGCCTCTTCGTTGTGTGCAGGAGTGATCAGGACGTATTTCATGGCTGATGGCCGATAACTGACAATGGAATGTCGAAGGCATTAACGTTTCGCCTGGTCTCTATCGTGTTTTGTCTATCTTCAGGGTTCTGCCCAGGATAGATTTGAGCGAAGATCTCGTCCATGATACGAGCGGTAAGGATGATTTCCCGGTAAGGGATTGGCGGTGGACTGCCTGATCGAATGCTGTTGTAAAAGCGCTCAATAAGTTCCTTCATTCCGGAGTCCTGGTAAAGCCGCTGTCGGACAAAATTGGTGACGTTGATGCGTGCGTTCCTAAGATGCTCCCGGGCAGCTCGAATCGGCGGCACAAAATAGGTCAAATAACTCTTGCAGGGGCAATACTTGTTTCGAAGAACGGTCCCGCTGACGTGATCAACGACGATTGAACCTTTCGAACCGTACAGACGCAACTGGTTGAGCGCTTTGAGTTGCGTCGAAAAACAGAAAGAGGCTGTTCGACCTGTCTTATCCCGAATCAACACCCTTAATTCATCTAAGATCTGTTTGTCATCCAGGCCCTTGATGCGCGGACTTTGGCCTGCCATGGCCATGATGTCCGTTAAGTCGTCATTGAGGAACTCGGCAAGTTTGGCTACTCCATGACTGATAATATTGTGGAGCAAGCCGCCCGGTAACTTTCGCACCCAATGGTTTTGGTTTTGCAAAAGCCCTTTTGCGTACGTCGGGTCATTTAAATCATAGGAAAAGTAACTCTCCAAATGCGCTGGCTCTCCACCTATGAAACCTTCTCTCATCAGGCGCCGCATCTCGACCATCTCAAGCGTGAATTGCAGGTTGTGTCCGGCGGTGATGTTGACCTTCTTACGTTCGGCGAGTTCAATTAATGATTCCGCTTCTTCACCGGTGACGGTGAACGGTTTCTCCAGATAGACGTGGCTTCCTGCCTCGAGAGATCGGCTGGCCAGGGTGCAGTGGCTCTCTGGCGGCGTGGTGATGTGAACAACATCGGGTGAAACAGCTTTCAACATCTCCTCGGCATCGGAGAAAACACCGCTGATGTTGAACCGCTCGGCGAGCTGTCTGGCCATGAGTGGTTCCCTATCGCAAACTGCAACGATGGTGCAATCCGGTATTCGCTGGATAGCCCATACATGTTGGTCGGCGATCTTGCCGCAACCTATGAGGGCAATGCGTAGGGCGCGCGAAGTGGATAGTTGAGAGCTAATGGCTGATGGCCTCCGAGGTAGTTAAGGACGATCGCGATACGCGCGATTCATATATTGTGATTCGTGATCGTGATAAGTGATCCGCTTCACTGCTTCGACTGATTATCGTTACGGTTGGAGTCAAACTGCGCAAGGAAAGCTGCCATCGCTTCGTTCATCGGAACACGCGGTCTCCAGCCCACCCGTTCCTTGAGTTTCTTGTTCGAATAGCTCTGGCTCTTCCATTCGGCAGAGCAGCGGCGCCGATTAAAAGCTGGAGGGAACTGCCCATTTGACCAGTGGGAGTAGTGCTCCCAGAGAGAACAGAGGGCGTAACCGGCGAAATAGGGAATCCTGATCGATCGCAACGATTTGATCTTTTGCTTGTAAGCCTTTAGGAATTTGCGACCGGTCACTAGTTGATCATCCACAACGTTAAACACCTCACCGCCGATCCCAGCCCTAAGACCGGCTAGCACAATGGCCTCCGCACAGTTATCGACAAAGGTCAGTGGCAAGGACTGCGCGCCACTCACCTGCACGAAAAGCCCAAACGTGCTATTGCCGACACGACCGCTTAATTCTCGTTTGCCGGGACCGAAGACATACCCTGGGCGAACAATGACATAGGGCAGTTCATATTTACTGCCGTATTCTTTCACGAGTTCTTCTTGTTTGAGTTTGCCGAAACCATAGGGATCAAAACGTTCCTGGGGCGCATCTTCCAACGGGCACGTCTCATCGAGCACCGCGCCGCGTTTCAAGGTCAGGTTCGAATAGACCGCGAACGAACTGACATTCACAAAACGCTTTGGTTTGCCGAATTGGAGAAATGCATCCATCAGATTCCGCGTGGCCAGTGCCGAGTTCATAAATGCACCTGCAAAGGATTTTTCCACGCCGGCGGCGAGATGATAGATGATCGAAATCCCTTCGGCAGCTTTCTGACAATCATTGCGGGACAAAAGATCGCCTGTAACAACCTCGATATTTTTTCCGGCATTGAACTTGGCGAACACGTCCTTTAGGACGCCAAGGTAACTCGAGGATCGAACGAAGCAGCGGAGGCTTGTAAAGCCGTATTCGAGAAGTTTCTCGACGACTTTCGTTCCGATGAAACCGTTAGATCCGGTGACCAGAATACGTTCGTCCAACGATACAATGTATTCCGAGTTCATGCAGAGGCTTCGGCTACTAATGGCGCTTTGAATAACACAACAGGCGCCTAAAACTGGAAATATATAAAAGGTACAGTCTCAGTTGCTCCAAAAAAACTAAGCAAGACTATCAACCCCGCATATGCCGTGATGCGCACGGGAACGGCGTGCGTCGGAAGTTCCTGCGCCCAGTTACGATCCTTGTTCATGAGCAAGTGCGTAAAGAATACCGCCGCCAGTGCCAGGAGGATATAAGGCGAGACCCACCGGGTACCATCATGGCTCCAGACGAGCATACGGCTCAAGTAGGTGCTCGCATCGGCCAAAGATTGAGCACGGAAGAAGACCCAGGCCAGAAGCACGATACTGAGCGTGAGCAGGCGCGAGAACAACGTCCACGCTGGTTGGAATACGGCGCGGTCCGCTAATCGACGTAAGGGGTTCCAAGTCATCCAGGCTCTGTGAACTGCCAGCGCCAGCCCGTGGATACCGCCCCAGATTACAAAGGTCCAACCTGCACCGTGCCAGAGTCCACACAGAAGCATGGTCGTCATGAGACTGATCGTGGTGCGAATGGTGGCACTTCGCGCATTTTTCCTTGCGATCTCCATGGGTAGGAAAACGTAATCCCGAAACCAGGCGGACAAAGTAATATGCCACCGGCGCCAAAACTCTGTGATCGTCACCGAGCTATACGGCATCTGGAAATTCTCGGGAAGCTTGAAACCGAGTAGGAGTGCGGAGCCGATTGCCATATCGGAGTAGCCTGAGAAATCACAGTAAATCTGAATGGCGTAACCGATAGCACCAAGTAACAGGGTCAGCCCATCATATTGTCCTGGAGAGGAAAAGATTAGATTAACAGGACCGGCAACCTGATCGGAGATGACCAATTTCTTCACAGCCCCCAGGAGGAAATAACACAGACCGGATTCGATTGCCGCGGCATCTGCGCGAACGCGCTGCTGCACTTGCGATAAGAAATCGCCCGCGCGCATAATGGGGCCGGCGAGCAGCTTCGGAAAAAAGGAGACAAAGACCGAATAATCTCTAAGACTGCGCGTCGGATGAATGCGTTCGTAATAAACGTCCAATACGTAGCTAAGGCTGCCAAACGTGAAGTAAGAGATGCCCGGTGGCAGAATAATATCGTAATGAGGGCGAGGGAAATGCAGGCCCAACGCGCTAAGTACGAGCCAAATATTTTCAAGGAGAAAGTTACTGTATTTGAAGAATCCAAGCAGCCCCAGGTTGACCGCCAGGCCGCTGATAAGCAGCCGTTTTCGATGAATTGGATTGTCACTCTGATCCAGCTTGCGGCCGATATAGTAATCCGAGAGCGAAATAAAAATTAACAACACACTGCATGGTACGCTCCACGTGAAGTAGAAGCAGTAGCTCGCCGCTAAGAGTAGCCATATCTCTGTCCTGAGGCCGCGCAGACAACTCCGCAGTAATACGACTGCCAAAAAGAAGCATAGAAATTCAAATGAGGTAAAAATCATAATTTCGCTAGCACCTCTACGAGAAGGTCAGAAATGATCCCCATTGCAAGCATAAGGCGATACTCCGCCAATAGAACCACCATTGACCCGGCTACGTCCTGATACCTCGATGAGTGATTCCAGGGTTAGCACTCTTAAGCCGACGAAAAGCTGAGCGCCAATCGGTCAAACCGGCTTTTGCAGTTTTGAAGTCAGCAAAGCCTGCAGGTCACCGATGTTTTTGAGCTTTAAGACCTCGACGGGTTTAAAACGGACATGAAAATGGTTCTCTACAGCAAGAATGACATTCACATGATTCAAGGAATCCCAACCCGGAACCTGAGTTGCGATCGTTTCATCCTTGATATCCCAGTCATCCAACTTGAGCGCCGATAGTATGACGCGCTTCAACTCCTGCGTAATCATTGGTTTTAGACCCCCTTGTCTCACTGCTAAATAAGATTCTGTCTTTGTTCGCTTTTCTGCTTGGTTTTCCAGCAGAGCTTTTGATCAGCCAACGCGGTGGAACAAGGTAGACTCTTGTTACAGACACGTCGATTGCCATTGCTGCCTGGATTATATCCATTTTCAGCTTTCTCTGCCTTTGATCGTCTGTTATGCTGCTCTCCGCGACCACTGAAACGTGCTCGGTACCGAGATCTTTATCTTCCTCTCCAAAGGCAATCACTCTTCCTGGAATTACGCCTTCGACCTTGCCTACGACATCTTCCAGGTCTTCGGGATAAATGTTGTTCCCGGCTACAATAATTATGTCCTTTTTCCTCCCAATTACATAGTAGTCGCCCCGGTCAACGAATCCATAATCGCCGCTGTAGTACCAGCTATCACACAATACCTCCGCTGTCTTTTCCGGATAGTTCCTGTAACCATCAAACATGGAGTACGACCTGATCGCTATCTCTCCAATCGTCCTCTCGCCAAGAACTCGGCGGTTTTCATCGACGATTCTCACTTCGCAACCAGCAATTGTTTTGCCTGATGAAACACATATCTTGGCCTGCTTTGCATCCTGGGCAATTTTGACCTTTCCTTGTGCCAGCGCAATCCTATCGACCGCCAACAATGACGGCGGCGTCCCCGGCGGTGTCTGTGTTGTCGCAAATGTTGTTTCGGCCATGGCATAACAAGACGAGATGGCCAAAGGATTCAGGCCGCAGTGCTGGAATCTCGCAACGAACCTGTGGTGACTTTCGTGTCTTACCGGTTCACTGCAGTTGATGATAAGTCTCCAACTCTCAAGATTGATACCCTCAAGTTCATCGTCGGCTATCTTGTCGGCCATCATATTATAGGCAAAGTTCGGCAGCCAGGAAATTGTTCCACGCTCCATCGAAATTGCGTCGAGTAACAGCGCCGGTACCATTACCCACTCGAAAGGATCTATTTGAACAGTTGGTATCCCAAACGCGAGTGGCAGATGAAACGCCGCGATCAGTCCCATGTCGTGATACAGAGGTAGCCAACTCACAACTTTGTCATTCTCATTCAATCCAATTGCCCGTCCGTAACATTTGACATGCTCCAATACGGCGCGGTGTGATAGTAACACGGGCTTTTGCAATCCAGTGGTTCCGGAGGAATGCTGAAGCAACAAAGGGTCATCACTGTTCACCCTGTTGTTGCGAGTAAAAACGCGATGTAACCTTTCTTTCGTCGACGCGCGTCCGGTATTCCATTCCAGGGGAAAATGCAGGCCTTTAATCGTGCTGCCTGTTTTTTCGAGAGAAGGGCGAATAGTTTCCTCAAGGTCGCGTTCAGTGAAGACCCAATCGAGACCCGAGCGTAAAGACATACCGTCAATACCTTGTCGGAACTTATCGGGATGCAAACGCGGATTCGGATACGCTAATATCGCCGGGATCGCTCCCAGACAAACTATGGCGAGGTAAAGCGGGTGCAGAATCCTGTTATGCCGCATAATAATCGCGCAGACATCCCCTTTACCGATATCACGCTCGACCAACATCGCTGCCAGGCCTTCCGCAGTCTCAATTAAAGCAGAGAATGTCCACCTGAACGCCTCTTCTCCCGCGACCCAATGAATGATCGCGTCCCGGTCGGGGGTCCGTTCAGCATTCCTATACCATCGGTCCCAGATTACCTGGTTCTCGCTAGCCAGTTCTTTTATCATAGTAAAGCCGTGGAATGCAACGAGAACACTTATGACAGATCAGCCTGAAGCTTTGAAAAGAACACAGCCTCGAATGGAAAGCGGGGTACGTTTTGAAACAGGCGAGGACTACCTGTTTAGGCTGCGTTGCCTCAGCCAACTGAGGAATGCATCCGTCGCGATTCGTTTTCCGGCGCCGTTGAGATGCACCAAGTCACCGAAATTGTCATCTGAATTCAGAGCGGGTAGTTTATCAAGACGCACAAACTGGGCTTGCGGATCGATACGCTTGGCTTTGTCTAGAGCTTTTTCGAAGTCATGGACTACGTCCGGCGTTAGGAACTCGCGGGCATATGTTGGGGAAACTGGCAGAACCACCACCATGACGGAGCCGTGCTTCTGGGCCCGAAGCAACATGCGCTCGAAGGCCAAGCTTTTAACGCCATTGAACGCATGCTTCCCCTGGTTTTCGCTGCGCATCTGAGCAAGTCGCCATAGTGTTCTGCTTGGCGTCCAGTCACTTACTTTTGCGTCAATCGTACCAAAATTCATTACCGGTTCGCTCGGCAGCACCAGCGAATTTGCGCGCTCCTCGGCGGCCGAGGATGATCTCAATCGCTGAGGTAGTTGCCTACGTAGTCCCACTAAGACTGCTTCCGACTGTCCCGCAGTAGGAAACAGCCTTTGGAGGTAACTCAGCGGATATTGACTCAACAATCGCTTCGAAAATTGCCAGTCGGTGCTGCTGTGCCAAAGATCCAAAATGGTTTGTCCTAGCGGCACCACGTTGGCACGGCCTTCACAAACGTGGTACTCATTCAGATCATAGACGTCTACGCCGATTATCATCAGATTCGTGTTATTTGCGAGACTTTGAGACATTTCCCATTCGGATGGCGTCGACGCCGCCATACCCCAGTTCTCGATGCCCTGACCAAGCATTTCCGAAACTTCGGGCCAAGAAAGTGCGAACTGCAGAAGGGAGGACCCAGCGCAAAACACCTGTGGGCCGGTCTCGGGTCCAATTCGGCGGAGCTGCATCGCGGTGTGTCTTGGCAGTTTGATCCAGAACGCCGCCAGGTAATTAAACCCGATTGCAATGACGAGCGCCAAGAAAACAACAAATAAGAATTGTGCTTTTCCGGGCACATCTAGTGATAGGCCACGGACGACGCGCCGAGGCATTGATAGCCCAGTCGCCAGGGCCTTTGGCTGAATTGAAGGTACCATTTTGCAAAAAATAGAAAAGCCGATTGGGTTAGAAGGAGGGCGTTCAGCCATGTTAATTGCCCTTTTCCTGGGTTTCAGCCATTTCACCGGCTGCATTTTGTTTATCCCCTTTTCCTGGTTTTCTCTTTAGCACTTTTGTCTTCTGTTGCTTGCCGCCCCAAGGCCTGCGCACGGAGGTTCGGGGCGCCGCTGGGGATGGGACCAGGGGCAACGCTTTGCCATTAACCAGCGGGTGTGGATACGTGAACTCTGTGTATCCAGACGGTGCGGTGTTGTTAAAGAAATTCACGTTAACTTTAATATTGGATTCGTTCGGAGTGAAATTATTGAAAGGCGCACCGTCATTCGTATTACCCCACGAATAGCACGGGTCGGCCACTTGATTCCATCCGCGCGGTGGCTTGGGATTGTCGCCGCTGATTAGCGTGCTTGCGCCGACCCCAGGCTGGTCGATGGACTGCTCAACTTTGTTGATGACGAAGCCATCGCCAACATTGAACGACAACGTGTCAAACACCCCGCTCGCGAAAGTGATGGTGTTCGACGTGTTCGTCTTGATGTATGCGAAACCGCCAGCGTTGCGCTTGACGGTGTATCCCTTCCATTGGTTGGTTGTCCAGGGACTGCCGGAGACCGACACATTGTTCGGCCCAACTGCACTTGCTGCGCCTGAGTAGAACGGGTTGCCAGCGTTATTCTTGTCCCATCCGTTCGTCCCGTCCCCACCGCCAAACGGGGTAAAGGAATTAAACATCCGATAGGCGTCCAGATTGAATTGCGCTGCCTCGCCCCCACAATTCGTGATTGTATTATCGTGGAAGAGCGTGCTGCCGCCACGACTGCCGCCGGGGAATCTGTTCAGCTTGTTGCAACTGATATTGTTCTTGTAAATCTCAAACGCGCGAGCACTACGGATACGTCCAGCCGATTCGGTGCCATGATTGGAGAACAGGCCGCCAGACGAAGTGTTATGCCTCACCACTATGCGCGCACCGCCAAAACCATCTGTGAAGTAGCCTTGATAGGTCGGGTTTGAGTTGATGAAAGTATTATCCTCGATGAAAAAGAACTGCGATGAACCCCAGCCCGCAGGAGCAGCCCAACTACCATCGCCATACCAGCCGCCATTCCACCGCATCCCGTATGGATACATGAACTCAGGCGTGCCAGCTTTTTGACCGATCATGACGATGTTGTGGTCGAACACGCCAATCACCGTGTCCGGTACGAAAAATCCGTTAAGGTTGTCGAACTTGCAATGATCCCACCGCAACTGACTCCCGTCCATGTTGCTGCCGTCAATGCGAAAAACGCCTATCGGTGCTTCACCGGTGCTGTTCGGCCTGCCACCATCCTGAAACTCGATGCCAGTGACGCGTGTGACTTTAGCGGGCACGAGCACTACATTCATTGTCTGCCCCTGCTGAACGCCGTCTTTGATGATCGTCTTACCGATACCAGCGCCCCGCAGTTCGATGGCCTTCTTAATTGACAATGTGCGAGTCCAAGTAGCCGTTCCAGCAGGGATGATTACGGTATCGCCATCGGTAGCTGACGCGATCGCGGCTGCGACATCGGGCTCTGATGGGCTGTTTGCGTTAATCGTCGTTGCTCCCGACAAGCGAGAAGCGGCGAGAATCAAAATGGCCGCAGGCGAAACGAGAGAAGTAACCCGCAGTCCCCATGTGGAGCGGCGAATGTTCGGCTCGCCTTGAAAGCGTTGATAGCGCAACGGCTCAGCCATAACCTTCTTCGGCGTATACGAATTCCTGGCTCTCTTCTGATCTCTCAACCTCAACAGATGATTCCCCGTCGGTGAGGAACACTCGTGGATAATCGATAGCTATAAGATAGAAAACGAACCAGAGAGGGTTTAGCGTTTTAAACGCTGCTTCTGTCCAGTTGTACAACACTAGCGCTGCGAGCAACCCCAATCGATATCGTGCCCATTCAAAATTTCGGAAAAGCTCCGTGCGTATTTTCCAGAATGTGGCAACAAACAACCCAATTAGCAGGAGCACACCAACGATCCCCAAGGTCAAATAGGTTTCCAAATAACCATTGTGCGCCTCGTTCGGGACATAGTAGAACATTCCTTCCAGCTGCCGTGGTCTTTCCCCCAACCAGAAGCTCTCAAATCCCGTCCCAAGGATCGGATTAGTATGCATTCCCAAGAGAGCTGACCAGAGGCCAGTTCTCCCCGACAGCTCAGAGCCTCTGCCCAGGCTCTCCGACATATGCCCTGAAACCCCAAGCGTCGCTTCTGCTATAACAAGGAGAGCAAGGGCCGCCAGCATGTATAGCCCAATACGATTCTTTACAGAACGAATACCGACAAATGCTACTACCAGTATCCCGACGATCAGAGATATGAAAGATGTGGCACTGTGCGCCTCGGAGAAAAGCCACCATATTCCGACCAGGAATCCGCCGATCAACCGAAGCTCGTTCTGTCTCTGAATGGTCCGCTCGGTTCGCCAGGTTTGCAGCAAATACCAGAAGAAAAAATAACCCAGGATCAGACAGTCTGCACCGAGGAAGTTTTTACCCGTGGCGATGCCGCGGCTCTCTCCCACGCCCCACGGGCTGAAACCTCGTCCTAACTCAGGATAATATTTAATCCAAAGAATGGAAACCGGGACAATGACATAGGCGCATCGCTTCATCAATCGGATTAGCGCTTCTTTGGAATCCGGTTCCGTAAGGACGATGAGCGCCATGACCGGATGACCAAGAACCTTGATCCACCGCTTGAAAGCTACAAAGGGAAAGTCAGACCAGGCGATAGAAATGAGACAGAAGGCCAAAAAGAAAATGACCCACCCGTTATTGGAAACAATTTGTGAAAGACCGACTTGCCGCTTAATAAGGACACAAGAGCCCGCTAGAAGCATAGCAAACCAAAACCATGCATCCAGCGGGCTTCCCTCTTCCACCGAAGCACCGCCGCCTACAGGCAAGCCAAGGATATTGAGCCATTCTGAAACGGGTCTTGAGCAACCAAGTACCAGCCAAAGGACCGGAAGCCAAAGCGCTCTGCTGATATCGGGCTTCTCCCGAATGTCTCGCCGGAAAAGCCATGCGATGAGTGCAAGCGTGAGAAAAAGGGCCAGGGACGTCGGCAGATGAACGCCGAACAAACTGGCAATATGGGGTCTAACTAGATCCACCTATGGTAAGTTCTTGAGTATCTGAGTGCCTAGCGCCGGGCGAAGCTAACAAATCAAAAGATCAGCTATAATGCGCGGAGAAGGCGCGCGGGGTTACCGACGTAGAAGCCCGGTACGGTGATGTCCTTGGTCACGACGGCACCAGCGCCAATGACGGCATGGTCGCAGATTGTAACCGGAAGCAGGGTGGCATTCGTACCTATGGATACATGATTCCCAATATTGGTTGAACGCCATAGATCCCGTTCCGGTGACGGGCTTCCCATAGCAAAAAGGTCATTAATAAACATCACGCCATGAGAAATGAAGCAGTCGTTTCCAACAGTTACGAGTTCACAAATAAATGAGTGTGATTGAATCCTGCATCGCTTGCCGACAGTTGCTCCCTTTTGTATCTCTACGAACGGGCCGACGAAGCTGTCATCTCCAATCGTGCACCCATACAGATTCACTGGCTGCACCACCGTGACGTCTTCTCCAAACGTTACGTCGACGATCCCTGCGTGCCGGATTTCTGGCTTTGCGATGAACGTCTCGCTTAATGGCCGGCTTGAAGAGGCCGCGTGGTCAACGGCACCTGCTGATTTATCCAACATGGAGATAGGCCGACTGGAAGTGCGTTTATCGGTCTCCTCTCGGCGATTGGCTTTAGAGAAGTCCCTCATTTCCTTGCCAACAGCGTCGTATAAGCGGTCAGAAGGTTCTTGCCCACCTTTGCCCACTGCAGCTCATCCTCAACTCGGCGGCGACCATAAGCGCCCATTTTTTTCTGAACCTCAGGTTTATCCATCAGTTGTGCAACACTCGCCGCGAATTCGGCTTCGTTGTTCGGTTTCACATACACGGCAGCGTCCCCTGCAGAAAAGCGCGTTTCCTTCAGGTCGAAAGATACGATCGGCTTTCCAGAGGCCATATATTCCATCACCTTAATCCAAGTAGACACGTCATTTAACGGGCTGGAAGGATCGGGATCCACGCAAATGTCGGCAGCGGCAAGGTTAGCTTGCAATTCTTCATCGGAGACAAAGCCGGTTAGTTCAACGCAACCGTTAAGTTGCAGCTTTTTCGCCAGATCGCGCAAATCTTGCAGTGAGTCGCCGGTGCCCATTATGACACAATAAAAATCCGAACGCTTCAAACAATGCAGCAAATGCCGCAACGAGCGGAGCAAATAATCAACGCCGTCTTGGGGATTCAGGCTGCCTATGTAGCATAGGATGGACTTGTTCATTCGCTTCAAACGGGCGGTGGGGATAGTCGGCGCCATCCGCATTTGGTTCGGACCATTTCTTACAACGAAGATGTGACGCGGATCCTTGTTCGCGCGTTGGACTTGTATCTGTTTGTAGGATTCGTTCGTAGCGATCGTAACGTCAGCAAGTTTCAAGCTGCACCATTCGAACATCCTTAGAAATCGAGTGTAAAATCCTTCCGCGGCGTTGTAACGGGATCGATAGAGCTCCGGGCAAAGATCGTGCTGATCAAAGACAAATTTCTTTCCGAGTAGTTTGAATGGCAAAGCAACCAAAAAGAGGGTATCAGGAGGATTGTGAGCATGCATCACATCGAAGCCTCGTCTCACAAAAATGTATGTGCTAAGTACAAAACAAGCTGACGTGAAGTAGCAGTATTCAACCACATAACCGAGGAAGGACTTCAGCTTAATGACAAGCAAATTGGTTCGGCTAACGTTTGCAGGTGGAGTCTTCTTGAAGAGTTCCAGCGTTGGCAGGCGGTAAACGTCGACGCCGTCCAAGGTCTCGCGCCCTGGCTGGCCGCGTTTCCGAAGAGCAATGACCGCGACCTTGTAACCTGCGTCAGTGAGTAAAGCCGCCTCGTTCTTGACACGAGTGTCTTGCGGAAAATGGTTTTCAACCAACATCAGGACTTTGCTTTGGGACGAAGCCATGGTCAGACTTCCTTAGGACTGTGCTACCAGCATATGCCTTCGTAACTCGCGGAACCCTTCACCGCTTCGCGGGGCAAACGGATTAAATCAATGATCAACTTTGAGTCGCTATTATTAGTGACGGCTTCCTGAATCGTGGGATTATTTTTGCTGACAACTACGACGTCGCTCGCGTCGATAACTTCCTTAGGTGAAGAAAGCATCAGGGATGAGATGTGAGGTATGGCTTGTTCGATATAGTACTTGTTTGCGCCCACGAGTTTGGCCAAGGCAACTTCTTCGTCGTAGATAGCTAGTTTATAGCCTTTGCCGATCAAGGTTTCGATTAGTCCGACAATCGGACTTTCGCGGAGATCGTCGGATCCGCCCTTGAAACTGAGACCCAAGACTCCAACGCGGTTTTTGCCGGCGTGGCGGATCAAATTGAATGCGAGCTCGATTTGCTTACGATTTGTTTCGAGCACAGCACCGAGCACCGGCAGTTCCAAGTCCAATTGCTTTGCCTTATAAAGAATAGCGCGAACATCCTTTGGCAGACATGACCCTCCAAAAGCAAAGCCGGGCTTAAGGTAATAGGGAGAGATGTTCAGTTTTGTATCCTTGCAAAAAATCTCCATTACTTTGTGGCTATCAGTGCCCATCGCCTTACAGAGATTTCCAATCTCATTAGCGAAACACACTTTAAGCGCGTGAAATGCGTTGGAGGCATACTTAATCAACTCAGCTACTGAAAGCGGGGTGCGCTCTATCGGGGCGTTTAGGCTGGAATAAAGAGGGGCCACTCGTTCAGCAGCACGATCGTCGCAGGCACCGATTATCGTAAACGGAGGATGATGAAAATCATGAATCGCCGTCGTTTCGCGCATGAACTCGGGATTCATGCAAATACCGAAGTCCTTTCCCGCCTGTTTACCAGATTCTTCTTCCAGCAACGGCCGCACCACATCGTTTACGGTTCCCGGTAAAACGGTGCTTCGGACGACTACTACGTGGAAGCTGTTTGCTTCTCGTAGCAACTGGCCGATCTGGCTCACAACTCTTTTAAGCTGGGCAAGACCGAGACTGCCATTGTCATTGCTCGGTGTGCCAACACAAACCAGGGAGAGGTCGCCGAGTCTGTGCGCACGCTCAGTAGCCCGCAGGCGTCCCGCTGCAACTCCGCGGCGAATCAATTCCTCCAAGCCTGGTTCGATGATGGGGCTTTTTCCCGAGTTAATCAGAGAGACCTTAAGTTCTTGTAAGTCCACTCCAGTTACGGAGTGACCCATCTCAGCCAGGCATGCCGCTGTTACACAGCCCACATATCCCATTCCGAAAATTGTGACATCCATAAAAAACTTGTATTGGACAGGTCTAGCCTTTGCCTGGTGTCGAAGTACCTGCGACACTAGCGCAAAACTGTGCCACGTTGCTAGGTGTCGTGTTCCAAAAGGCACCGTTGTAACGCTGGCTCACGTAATCGAGAAATGATTTATAGTGAGCGATGGGATATTCTCTTGATGCTGCGATCGCGTTATCAAAGCACAAATAGTCAGGATGAACGTCAATTAGCGCCATACCGCCGTGTTGGGCGATCCAATCAAGTTTTTGCATCCAGATGTGCGGCGTTTTCTCTTGCAACAGCACGAATAGCGTAAAGTCTTGAGGTAGGGTATAAGGTAGCTCCACGTAACCCTTCCCAGAGGAGTTGATACGTGAGGGTTCATGCCTGATCGACTCGCCATTCGGATTCGGAACCCAGAATGGAAAGATCGTGTGGCGGCCCTGAGGCTGGGGTTCGAATGGATCTGTATCGAATGTAGATGCATCGTACTGCACGTCGAGATCGTGTAGCCAATCCAGATTACGCAACATGAATCCTGATCTGAACCCCGATGCCTCCCACTCACGGGCATAGTCGTTAATTCTTATGGCACAGCGTTTGAACTTGCGACGCGAGGAGAAGAGGTGGCCATCGTGTTTAAGATCGTGTATACCAACCTCGAAGCCGTTGACAGTTAGCTCCTCCCTCAATTCTGCGGGGACGCGATAGCTTCCTTCCGGAATAAAATTGAAAGAAGAGCGGAATCCTAGGTCCAATTCCAGTTGCATTAAGGCCCGACACCTCTCCAGACCCGTTTTGCTCTCAACGTCGTGTGTGAGAACAAACGCGAACTTTTTGCCTTCCGGCCAGCCTGGCCAGTTTTCCGGTGCCCGCTCCGATCCCGGCATGATAGGCCATACGTCTTCGCTTTGCTTGCGTAATCGCATAGCCAGCTTTCGTCGAATCGCCGTTCGAAGGAATTGCGGAATGAAAGGCTTTAAGCCGTAATAGATCCTATTGCGTAACATGAAGATTGCGAGTTCAGGGCTCGCGGTAAACGTCCGTGGGAGCGTCCAACGGCGTATTGAAAACTCTTGTGTGCCTGCCCTGCTTTCGACGTTCAACCCGGTGTGGGAGGGCGAACAGGAGTATAAGCAAGAGTAAGAGGACAAAGAGCATCCGCAAGATGTTAACAATCCCAAAGCGGCCGTAAACTAATCACCGCAGACATTAGCACGGCCTTTCAACACTTATGGGTGGCGGCCGATCAAGCCTCGGAATCAAGCCACTTCGGGACGTAGGAGCGTGACTTGTTGACCACGACTGCAACGTTCTTTCGCTCAGCGATCAACTTCCCGTAACTCCGCCTAATAACCTCCCGGTTGTTCTTCTCCGCTTCGACTATTAGCAAGAGCTTGTCCATGAAAGCGGACATTCCCCAAGTAGGACTCGTTTGGTCCAGCGGGGGCATGTCAAAGATAATATAGTCAAAGTCGCTCGCCTTCATATTCGGCATCATGTCGAAGAATTTTTTCAAGCCCAGCTGCGCCGGGCCGCCGGCATTGGGGGATCCCACTGTCGCCAGATAGAGATTGTCTGCAGCTGAGGCGATGGAGTCAGATGGCTTAAGAGCCTTGTTCAGAGGATAAGCGGGTTTGCCCTTGAAAAACGGGTGCACTTCTTCCGGGCCCAGGTTGACATCGACTAGCAACACTTTGCCATCGTTGGTTTCCGAAAGTGAGGCAGCGAGCCCGGCGGCAAGGGTGGAAGTTCCCCCGTCTTCCGAGAGTCCGGTAACACCCACTAGCTTCGGTTTATGCGTCAAATGATTGAGCTCGAAATAGAGACCGAGGCGGTCCCGAATTGCGTCACAGTACGGCCGGATGAAATGCCCGGGCTCCCAGGGAGCCAATTTTGGGTTACGGCGCTCTGTAGTAAGCGCTCCCGGATTCTGCGAACCATTACGAGGCAACGCGAAGCGTCCGTTCGCATACGGGATGGAGAGCATCAGTGGGATGTGTAACTGCGTCTCTAGCTGGAGCGGCCGGCCAACTGTCTGGTTCAAAACCAATCCCCTTAGCAGCGCCAGCAAGATGCCCAAGGCAATTCCCCCACCAGCCAATGCGAGTGCGATCTTATCACGTTTCTTAGTCTCGAGGCTGGGAGGAGAGGGCCGCTGCACCGCGCTAATGTTAGGCATTTTGGAAGGATCCAACGCCTCGTCTATCCGGGCCTTTTCGAGGGACGCTGCGAAGTACTTGTAATTTGCTTCGTCCATCTCTCGCTTTCTTTCCAGGGCTTCAATTTGCGGGGCCAGTTCTGAAAGCTTCTTCGTTCTCTGCTGAATATCTTGAAGTCGAGCCTTCAGCGCCTCGACTTTTGCCTGAATGCCAGCGACCTTGGCCTTCGCAGATTTCGGGCTGTTTTCAGATGACGGCGTCTTTGTTCTCCACGTTTTTGTCTTTTTTTCTACGATCTGATTGACGAGGGCTTGTTGTTCGGCCAGGTCCGCCTCGGCGGCATTAAGTTGTTCCTGGGTTTTCGCCGCCTCGCCGGTAAGGGCTGCCGAGCCTTCTTTGAGCGAAGCAATTCCTGTCTTCTCCTTTAACGACTTCAGTGCATCCTCCGTTTGATTTAAGCGCGCACGGACTTGATCGGTTTGCTGGGCCACAAAATCGAAGGCCCCAGCGGAGCGGTGTACTTCAAGATGCTTGACGAAATAACGACTCAGCAGTTCCTGCAAAACGAGCGTCGCGATTTCAGGATTAGGGTTCCTATAGGAAATCAAAATGATGTTGCTTCCTTTGTTCGAAACTACCTTCAACCCTGAAGCGATGCTACGAGCAGCGTCGCTTTCCGTTGGCGATGCTCCGGACGACGGCAGTAGTCGTTTTAGACCGAGTAACTGAAGAATATGGGTAAATCGGTCCTGGGACGGTGGCAGCACTCGCTGCGGACCGAGTGCCTCGGCAACTTGCATGGCCAAATCCCAACTGGTTAGAATCTCCATTTCGGCGCCGATCACTCTATCGGCGGCCTCGGTGTTCGCTACAGCACCGGCTTTCTCTGCTTCAACCGGGTCAACCCCGCTTCTTTCTAGAACATACCGCACCAATAACTTAGCCTGTGATTCGTAAGAAGGTGGAGAAAGAAAATAAACCGCTGCAGCGGCAATAATGCCTGCTGCCGCGCATACGATGATTGTTCGCTTGCGTTTAAAGAGAGCGAAAAGAATTTCGCCAAGCTTTAGACCGGAGTGAGGTTGAGTTTCGTGTCGGATTTCAGCCATAATTTTAGCCTTTAGTCGAGGTGTGGGTAGAGGATGGAGCCCGCCAGCCGGTTGAACATCAGTGGCAACCTGCCAAAGATGCGTTTGTGCAAACCGGCGTCACGGCGGACCGGGGTTAAACACGGCCGACCCGATGGGTCGACTCGGAAATAATCAATTGTTTCTTCCTGCGTGTTCCAAGAAAGTTTGAATCGTCGCAAGCCGTCGTTTTCGCAGTCGGTGCGCCCGAAATGTAATTTTTCGATGCCGGTGCGCGCCAAAAGCTGGATACCTTGCCACATGACAAGATTGTTGGCGCGGAATTCTTGAAACCTCTTGTCCGAAGCGCCGTACTTATAGATGGCGTTCTTTCCGAAGCGGAAGAAAACAGCCGCAGCAATTGGGCGCGACCCGCGTCGCGCCAGAACAAGGAACCCGAGACCGGGCTTGATGATGTGCTCATAAATGTTCAGGAAAAACGATGCCGGTTGCGGTGGGAGACCATGACGCCGGCGCGTCTGGACGTGAAGCCGGTAAAAATCGTAAATAGCCTGGCGATTGCGGACCACGAGCGCGCTCACATTGCTCCGTTCCGCTTTGCGAATGGCGCGCCGAACCTGGCTATCGAAGCGATTAGTCATTTCATCGCCACGCTGGCGGAAATCGAGTGTATGTCCGTAAAATTTCGTTGCTGAATTCGAGTCGGATCGGAACCATTT
>JBKPOB010000197.1:0-7890 GCA_046732875.1 Verrucomicrobiota bacterium
ATTCTTACCCCACCGTTTCCGGTCGCGACGCTTTCCGAGCCGATAACATGAGGCACTCGGTGTCGTCCAAACCACTGCGCAATCAACAGACTCAACACGAGTCCCACTCCTGCGCCGGCCAGATTCAAGATCAATTCAGTCTTCGGCCTCTTGCAATTTTCTTTGGCAAGTTTGGTGACGTGATCAGCAAGCTCGCCACGATTACGCTTCGCTACCAAATCATCGAGGAAAGCTAATTTCGCGTCTGGCACAGACTTCATCAACATCTCGTACACTCGCAACGCTCCTTCGACTCCCGCTATGTATGCGCCAGTGTGATTTCTGAGATGATCCGGATGTTCCAACTTGAACGCCGCCGCAGAGAAGATGATTTGTTGGTTCACTTCGGCTGAATAACGATATTGATTTCCAACGTCCGGGCTGAGCAGGCCAACGCAGGATCTGAAGCGAATGTCGGGAACTTCGATAATCCAATTCAGCAACCACTGCCTGTTCGCGGGAGCATCCTTAGCCAAAGGATCTCGTTCGAGCGAGCGTGCGATCTTTATTGCTTTCGCTCGTTCCTCAGGTGTCGAAAGCCCGCGCCCTACGGTGCAATGAATCTGAAGCGCACATATAAGAAATAGGCCGATAACGGGAACGACCTCGCGACGAAGCTTCATTGTTCACCTCGTTAAGCGACTGAATTTAGAGCGTGCGGCAGAGTTATCCAGTGGAACAACGCGTTGCGAGCTAACTGTTCACAGGTATATCGTTTTCGTAGGTGAGATTTGTTTGGATGATATGACGCCGTCGAAATCGCAGTACGATGTGGTAATTCTCGGGGCCGGGCATAACGGCCTCGTGGCAGCGAGCTACCTTGGGCGCGCAGGGCTAAGTGTTCTAATTCTGGAAAAAAACAACTATGTGGGCGGAGCGGCGACTTCGCAGAAAGTGTTTCCAGATTACGATGCGCAACTGTCGCGATATTCTTACCTCGTCAGTTTGTTCCCGGAGAAAATCATTCGCGATTTGGGATTGAATCTCGACTTGCGACGACGTGCGACGGCGTCGTTCACACCATATCTCAACCACGGGCAGCATGATGGTTTGTTGTTGAGCAACGTGGACGAAGAAATCAGTCGTCAGTCGATGTTCGAGCTAACCGGAAACAAAGCGGAATTCGAACAGATGAAAGCGTTCTACAATCTCTCGCGCGTTTTTGCCGAGAAGGTATGGGACACGATGCTGGAGCCATTGATTGCGAAAGATGAGTTTCGACGTCGCTTTGATGCCGATGACGTTTCTCGCGAGGCTTGGCGCAGTCTAGTAGAGGAACCACTCGGGACTGCGATCGAGCGGTATCTACAGAACGATCTGGTGCGCGGCCTTGTTTTCACAGACGCAAAGATCGGCGTTCTAACGCATCCACATGATCCGTCGCTCCTGCAGAATCGTTGTTTCCTCTATCATCTTATCGGCAACAAAACAGGCGAATGGAAGGTGCCGGTCGGCGGCATGGGAGCGGTAGCACGCGAACTTGAGCAGGCAGCGCGCAAAGCTGGTGCAGAAATTTTGACAAATGTCGATCTTCGCCAACTCGACCTCGCCGCAAAGCCGCGAACAGTTGCATTTTATAAGGACGGAGAACAACAAACCATCCAGGCGCGATACCTTCTGGTGAATTTTGGGCGCAACGTGTTGGCAAAGTACGCCGGTAAGTTGTATCAGCCGGACGCCACCGACGAAGGCTCGGTGTTTAAGATCAACATGCTTCTGCAACGATTGCCAAAGTTGAGGGCAAACAGATATGCATCCGATCAGGTGTGGTGCGGGACATTTCACAGCGACGAAGGCTACGAGCAAATGAATGCCAGCTACGATCAGGCATGTAGCGGACGGCTGCCGATCAAAACGCCATGTGAAGTTTATTGCCACACATTGACCGACGACAGCATTCTTGCGCCTGAGCTGCGAGAGAAAGGTTTCCATACCATGACATTGTTCGGACTGGATGCGCCATGGAACTTGTTCGCGCGTGACAACAGGACCATGCGAAAGCACGCGGAGAAAAGATTCATCGAGAGCATCAACCAGTGGCTGGACGAGCCTCTGGAGGATTGTCTGGCCGTAGCGCGTGATGGCAGCCTCTGTATCGAAAGCAAAAGTCCCGTCGATATCGAGGACGCGCTGGGAATGTTTCAGGGTAACATTTTTCAGAACGCGCCGACGTTTCCGTTTGCTGAGCGTAAGGAGAAGGCGGGAACCTGGGGCGTTGAAACCGATTATGAAAACGTGTTTTTCTGCGGATCGAGCGCCCATCGCGGCGGGGCTGTCAGCGGCATTCCCGGACACAACGCAGCGATGAAGGTGCTGGAAACAGCGAAGCAGACATAGAACGTTCAACTCCAAAAGAATTCACGAGCAGGCAACCCAGATATGGCTAACACCGATCCGAACGATGTCGCCTCGATCGACGCGATTATCACGGCCGCTTACAATGCGATTTCAGGCGCGGCGGGCGAGAAGCGCGATTGGAACAGAGAACGGTCGTTGTATTATCCAGGTGCGCGCCTAATTCCGACGGCAAAGCCAGGCGCGAATGACGGTCTCGCCCCTCAAATACTGGACGTAGATGGTTTCATCGCCCGCGTGGAACTATACTTTGCCGAGCACGGATTTTACGAAAAAGAAATTGCCCGGCACACCGAACAATTCGGACACATCGCTCACGTATGGAGCACGTATGAATCGCGTCACAACGAAGACGATTCTGAACCGTTCGCGCGTGGAATCAACAGCATCCAGTTATTCTACGATGGCAATCGCTGGTGGATCGTAAATATCTATTGGCATCAGGAAAGCGCAGACCATCCAATTCCGGAAAAGTATTTATAGCCAGGTCAAACGCTCAGCCTTTGGGAACAGGGCGCTGTTTCCTACCGATATGCTGCAAACGCGCGCACCTCTTGCGCGAACCTTTTGAGATCTACCTCAGCGGATGCGGGCGCATAACGCAGCGTTATGTACGTATTCAAGATTTCTCGAATACGCTTTGATTCGTTAGGCAACAACAGCACTGCGCGGCTTGAGAAATCTGATGGACCTTCCCAGGGGTTGCGCCGCACGCCTAGTCGAGCTGCTTTCTGACAAAAGCGTTCGTACAACGCCTTGACCCGGTCTGTGCGTGAGCGCGTCCGCAATTGCATCCAGCCGAAATAGATTACGAGCAGTCCGATTGCGACGATCAAGATTTCGATGATGAGAACCAACGGCCCGCGGTTCGCAAGCCCCAATGAGTCCAGTAATACTTCTTGTACGTCTGCGTCGAAGGCCAGCACTCGAGTGTCCCACTCGTAACTGAGTGTCTCCAAGGCGAGGCGAGCGTTGGTGAATAAGGCGGACCGGGCTAACTGCGTGAGGAACGCACTTTGGCGAGCTTCCATCTGCCCAGAAGCGATGCGTCTCTCTAAAAACGAGTTTAGATCGAGGCTCGCTCGTCCGGGTGCAACGGCGGTGGTTGGATCGACTCGTGTCCAGCCGCTCTCTGGAAACCAGACTTCGCACCATGCATGCGTGTCTGCTTGTCGCACCAGAACGAAATGCCCCAGATCGTTATACTCACCGCCGAGATATCCGACGACTACCCGCGCCGGAATTCCTGCCAGCCGCATTAAGGTAGCGAAACTGGCGGCATAGTGTTCGCAAAAGCCAACTCGACGATGAAAGAGAAATTGCTCCAAACCGTTCTTTCCATATTCACCTGGCGTCAAGGAATAGCGGAAACCTTGGGCCTGGAAAAACTGGAGCGCGCTATTCACTATGGCGCGCGGATTGGAGTTCTGGGTCGTCCAGGATTGCGCCAGCTCGCGCACCGCTGAACTAACCGACGAGGGAACCTCGAGTGCTTCCCGCCGTTCGCCTGGCGTCAATTCTTTTCCAGCGGTCCCGATAGACGAAACGACTTCATATCGGCGTGCCTTTCGAATTGTCTGAACGCTCCAGAGGTAATCGCCACGCGCAAGGATCGCACCCGCTGGGATCTCAAAGGGCCGATCAAGCGCAAACATCCAGCGTGCTCCGTGCGGCGCGAGCGTAATCCGCTGGCGAATTGTATTTCCCCTGCGCAATTGCTTGGTCCCGCGGTCGCGGGAAGAGATTGATACCGGCACATACGGGGCGCGCCATTCCAGTCCGTCGCAACGCCACATGACCGCGCCACGCCAATACATCGAACCAGGTGGCGCCGTGGTGCTGCCAGCAAACTCAGCGCGAAAGGCAATGTCCGAAGAATTTGCAAGCGCTGCGATGCTGCCCGGAGAAAGTCGATCAGAAAATCCGGCGCCTGCCAAACGGTTGGTACGAAAATCAAATCGTAAGCCAGTATTGATTCGGGGAAACAAAACGAACAAGAGGACGACGAGTGGCGCCGCTTGAACCAGAATTTTGCATGTCGTTGCTAACGAAGGCCAGAACGCACCGGGTGACGATCCGCGATAGAACTGGATCAACGCCACGAGCAGCAATGCGAATGCGGTTAGGATCGAAAGCGCAGTCACGAAGTCTTGCGAAAGAAAAAAGCCACAAAGACAAAGCACCCATCCCATTAGCACCATCACTTGAAACTCGCGCGCGGTGTGCGCTTCGAGGACCTTAAGAGACACGAGAATAACAAGGAGAGATATGCCTGGCTCAACGCCCTTTAGGGATCCATAACTGGCGAGGATGGCGAGAAACGCCAAGACCGCGAGCATTAACTTCAGCGTTGCAAAGCGGAGCCGGTAACCTCTCGGCTCCATCCAGAATTTCATCGCGAGCGCGAGCAGGAAAACACACGGCACCCATTTCACGAGGGAACCGAACATGGGAGGCAGTGTGAAGAGCAATGCGGCCGCTAGCCAAAGTAGCGGTCGCCGTGGAATACTCCTATCCCTGCTGGTCCGGCTCTCACTCGTGCTCATGCTCCTGCTCTGCTCCTACTCTTAGTGCTGCTCTACTACCTCGAACAAACTCAACGCCTGCATACACTGATGAAAATGCGATCGCCCGACAGCCGGGGGAATTTCAACGCCTGGAAGACGAAGACCGTAAGGTCGCCGTGCACGTTCTGCTTCAATCACCCAAAGGGCTAACTGCGACAGTCTTTCTTCCACATCGGGAGCGCGGAGGCCAGAAAAATCGAGGTAGACGACGCCTTCCACTTCCGCTGTGAATTGTTTCGTCATCAGGGGCTGCCCGCGAGCTACCGCTCTCCAATCGATATGACGCTGAGATTCGCCGTGAACGTACGCCCGTACTCCCGCAAAATCATCGCCTTCACCGAACTCCGTCAGCGGTCGTCCGTCGCTCCGGTGCACGAAACTTTTCGGAAGCCTCGCGTCGCCGGCCGGTTTGGGATAGACAATGTAGGTTTGAGAAGGCGAAAAGGGGTTCAAAAAGCGAATAAAACCGAGTGGGTAAGCACTCGTTAGGCATAATGTTCCCACCTTATGTTCGCCACGCTGCCGCGCCGGAAAACGCAATGTGATCCGGGTCGCCTTATGGGCTGGAATATAATCGATGCGTTGTCGCTCTCTGTCTGAGTCTCGCAGTGCCAGTTCAATTCCGTGACGGGTTGCACGGGAGTCGTTCATGATCTCGAGCGGCAGAGAAACCTCCTGGCCGACGAACGTCGGCTGCACCGATTCGAGTGTTACCCTTACGCCTGCCAGATTGATCAGAGTGTGCGGAATCGAAACCAGAAATACCGCCGTTAAGCCGAAAAAGAGCAGGTAAACTGCCGTGTTATTCTGGCTCGACGCTGAATACCACATCGCACCCAGGACAAATAACAGCCCGGCAAAACCTGCGGTTGGATAAATGAGAGGAAATTTTCTTGCTTTCACGGGACCGGTACGCTGTGAAGTATCAAGGACCGGCAGTCTCTAGTCCGCGGGCTTACCTTCCTTTTCTTCATGGGACTGGCACGCTGTGTAAGAGCTGATCAGCAAGCGTGCGTCCGCTCTGGCCGGATTGCTCGATATCGTGACCCAGGCGGTGTCCCATGACGGCGATCCCCACAGCTTGAATGTCTTCGGGAAGAACCATGTCGCGTCCGTGCATCAATGCCCAGGCCTGGGATGCGTGCAGCAGCGCCAGACCTGCGCGCGGCGACAAACCGGTGCTGTGACGTTGACGCGATGCGTCGAGCAGATCCTGCAGGTAATCGAGCAGGGCGGGGGACGCGTGCACTTTTCGCACATTATCTTGAATCTCGATCAACGTTCGCGGGTTAATTACCGGCTTTAACTCCTTGAGCATGTCGCGGCGATCCATGCCCAGAAGCATCGCGCGTTCGCTGGCGCGATCAGGCACGCCGAGCTCGATCCGCATCAGAAACCGATCGAGCTGTGATTCAGGTAGCGGGAAAGTGCCAACCGCGTGTTGCGGGTTCTGTGTCGCGATCACAAAGAACGGCTCGGGCAACTCATAGGTCACGCCGTCGATCGAGATGCGATGTTCCTCCATTGCCTCGAGCAGCGCACTCTGGGTCTTGGCGGTCGCACGATTGACCTCATCGATCAGCACCACCTGCGAGAAAAGCGGGCCGCGATGGAACTCGAAGCGTTGCTTGCCCCGATCGAAGATGGAATTGCCAAGGATATCGGCCGGCAACAGATCACTCGTAAATTGGATGCGCTGAAAGGCGAGCGCCAGTGATCTAGCCAATGCCTGGGAAAGCGTTGTCTTGCCGACACCCGGAATGTCTTCGATTAAAAGATGACCGCGGGCCAGCAAACAGGCGACGGCAAGTTTTACCGCCTGGTTCTTTCCTACGATAACTTCACAAATCTGCTTCGTGAAAGCATCAACGTGGTCGGTCACCTTGAAATCATCTGCGGGAACGCCGTGCTTCGCAAATGATTCGAAGTGCCGACTTACCGGGAACTAGATTGGGCCGGAGAAGCGGAGGGATGCGCGTCGCGATAACATTTTGTGACAAAGCGGAGCGCGAGCGCCGCGAGAACAAACACGATTACTCGTTTTTGCGCCGAAGTGAGGTGGACTCTCTGCCTCACTTTATCCAATTTTAAGTGCCAGTGCCTCTTCAACTTTTAGCTTGTTCTTTTGTGTCGCCAGCATTTTTCGACCTCGCGCCCTCGCTGATCCACAAAAAATGGATTTTTTATAAAAACTTTTACCCATCACTTGGCAACGCGGTGCGTTTATTTATGCGCCATATGAAAACTATTAATTCCCTCGTTAACAGATCTCGCACTGCCTCTCTCACACTCTTCGTGGGCGTGTTTCTGCTACCGTTATCGCTGCTTTTCGCGCAGGGAACGCAGCCTGGTTCGGCAGCCGAGTACACCAGCGTAGATATCAGTAATACCGTAACTGCAGGGCCGGTTATCAATGTTAAACAGATTACCAGCTCATCGACCGTCCCACCGGGTGCAGCGGACAGAGAGTTTCACCCCAACCGGTTCCCAAGGCTTCGCCCACCCGTGCAAGAGTCGCCACCGCAGTTCGATCAGATATTAGCCACTCCCCTTGCAGAGGTTCCTGATGTCGCGCACGTGTTTTTCCGAGGGTTTACTGGCTTGACGCACCGCGATCAGCGTCTCGCAAACGGGGGCAACCAATTTTCGCACGAGCCACCCGATCACGGGCTCGCCGTGGGCAACGGCTTTGTCCTGCAAGCAGTCAATTCAGCACTGAACATTTACGACACCACGGGCGTCGTTCAGCTCGTGCGGCCGTTGGCCCTCACGGAGCTGTTCGGGTTGCCTCCCGAACTCAATCGCACCACTGGAGAAGTCAACACCTCCGTCGGCGACCCGATTTGTTTATTCGATCCTGAAACGGAGCGCTGGTTCGTGGTGGCTTGGGCTCAGCTCAACACGACGGCAGGCGTACCTTTGCGCAAGA
>JBKPOB010000198.1:0-9405 GCA_046732875.1 Verrucomicrobiota bacterium
TCTCTCAAGCGAAACGTTAATCAGCCTCCATGCCGAAAACCAAAAAGAAAACTTCCAAGCGCAAACCGAATCCCGCCTTCATGAGACCGGTCCAGCCTGACGATAAGCTTGCCGCCATTGTCGGGTCGCAGCCGCTACCACGCTCGGAGCTTACTAAAAAGCTCTGGAACTACATCAAGAGGCACGGTTGCCAGGATAAAAAGAAACGAACCATGATCAACGCCGACGACTCACTCAGGCCGGTATTCAACGGTAAGAGCCAGGTGAGTATGTTCGAGATGACCAAGCTCGTCTCGAAGCATCTGCGGTAGATCCCAACCCGTCGATAGCCCGGCGTTCGTTCGCCGGGCTATTTGCGGAGCGAAAAAACAATTGCACGCAGGTCCCGATTGCTTTCGGGGCTCTTGCGCCAGGCAGTATTTCCGTCGAAGATGGTGACGTGAAAACCTACCGTTTTTTTCCTTTCGCAGTCGCGCTCTTTGTTCTTACCTCCGGACGGCTCGCCAGCGCGGAGGAGTCTGGCTGGCTTACCGATTATAAGCAAGCGCAGCAACAAGCTAAGGCTAATAACAAGTTCCTGTTGCTCGATTTTACGGGCTCGGATTGGTGCGGGTGGTGCAAAAAGTTTGACCGGGAGGTTCTGTTGAAGCCCGAGTTTAAGGACTTCGCCCGCGACAATCTGATCATTGTAGAGCTCGATTTTCCGCGTGCCAAACCGCAAAGTCCCGAGCTGAGAAAGCAGAACCGCGAACTTGCGCAGCAGTACGAGATTGTGGGGTTTCCCACTATCGTCGTGCTCAGCGCCGACGGACAAAGGCTTTGGCGGTATGACGGTTACTTTCCCGACGGCCCCGCCGCGTTCATCGCTCAACTGCAGAAATTGCGGAAAGGTTGAACGCGCCTTGCTTTCTGCCGCGAATAAATCGGCCGCCGGCGTGTTGATCTCGTCCAACGGACGCAGCCGCGTCTTGCGTAACTAGCAGCCTCTGCTAGATACGCATTCACCTTCGCTACGTCGCCACTTATGTCTGCTTTCCGTTTACTGTTCTTTGGTTTGGCCTCAGTAAGCTTCGCCCTCGGGCTTGGAGCGGAACCCACAACAGTAAAGCGAGGTGCAGCGCGAGAGACTCGAGCGGAACCGGAGGAACCGGGCATTACATTCAACTCGGTCCATGTCGATGGACCTTACATCGCGATGACCTTTGATGACGGACCGAGCGCGACGCTGACCCCAAAATTACTCGATTTGCTGGCTGCCCACCATATCAAGGCGACCTTCTTCGTGATCGGCGAAAACGTCGCGGAACATCCTGAGATCGTTGCGCGAGCTGCACGTGAAGGTCATGAAATTGCCAATCACAGCTGGTCGCATCCCAACTTTGGTAAGATGCCGGACGAAAGCGTCCGCCGCCAACTCCAGCAAACCGATGATGCAATCAAGAACGCCACGGGCAAGCGTCCCACGTTGCTGCGACCGCCCTATGGGTCGATCACGGCCCGCGAGAAGCGCTGGATTCATGACGAATTCGGCTACGACGTCATTCTTTGGGACGTCGATCCGTATGACTGGAAACGGCCTGGCCCGGCTGTGGTCCGAGCTCGTATTCTTAAGGAGACGCGGCCTGGCTCAATCGTGTTATCTCACGACATTCACCCGGGAACGATTGAGGCGATGCCTTCCACTGTTGATGAGCTCAAGGCAAAAGGGTTCAAATTCGTTACCGTGTCGGAATTGATTCGTATGGCAGCGGCTCGACCCTCACATCCGAGTCCTCAGCCGAACGGAAACGTTCCACCAAGCAGCACTGCATCTCCTTCTCCGACTCCCTCGCCGGCGTCTTCGCCAAGCGGCTAGCTTAGATCTATTTCTTCGCGGCACCAAGGCTGCGATCTGCCATTCGCTGCTCATTCTGACGACGAGCGATGACAAAGTGATTATTCTCGCCGTAGCTTCGCCACGGGCCCGGCGGCACATCACGAACCTCAACGAATTGCCAATCGGTCACGTCGGTTGGCGCCAGCCCCAGATAATCACGCACAGCCGGTGAAACATCCAGACCAGCGCCATGATTGAGATTCGGTTTGGGACGCTCATTTCCAAAAACATATTGAAAGTGGTCTGTGCGAAACGGCCCACAATCCTCCCATTGCGCATAGCAGGTGCGATTGCCTTTACGAATCGCAATCCAGCGGTCTCGGCATACCGACTGTCCGGGTCCCCTGTAATCATGTTTAAACCACGGAATCACCAGCGGGGCTTCCGGTTTGAACTGGCCATGCGTGACATCGTTGTAGGGCAACGCACAGTAAAAGGGGTTTTGTTTGGGGATAAAAGCTATTGGAATGTAATTCCGCCGTGCACCGGCATCGGGGTTATCGGTTCCGCCATAATTCTCCGTCCAATTAAAGTCCCAAGAGCTCTTGTAGTTCGGCACCGGGTTGTTGCCGCCCGCCTGTTCTCCAACCCAAAACACCGTGGTCACGATATTGGTCTTCCACGGATAACGCTGCACTGCGGGACGCGAGCTAGTCGGGATAAAAACCTGCGGCTCCACTTTGAGGAGAGCCTGCTCGCGCAGTTTCATCGCGTACTTCGCGAAGTCAGCCGCCGTGGCATAAGGCGAAGTGGATTGCTCGTCCCCGAAGACTTTCGGGGCGCCAGCGATCGGCAGAACTAGACAAACCGCAAGAAGTCTCCTCATCTTCAAACGCCGCAACCTTCTACGCGATTCCGTTCTCTTAGGCAAGCCGAATTTGCGGGATCTAATGCTATATGATCTGGGACGGCGGGGATGCGCGCAATTTAGAGAAACCGGCTCCACGATACCGGGTAAGCATCAACTCCGGCTCAGGACTGTGTCGCGCTTGAATTGTCGATCGTCCGTCTGTTGATGATCGAGGGTGTAATGGAGGCCGCGGCTTTCCTTGCGCCACAGCGCCGAATCAACGATCAAGGCGGCCACAGCCGCAAGATTACGTAGCTCCAGCAGATCAACCGATACTTTGAAATTCCAATAGAACTCGCGTATTTCGCGCTGAAGATTTCGCAACCGCGCGCTGGCGCGCTGCAACCGCTTATCTGTGCGCACAATTCCTACGTAATCCCACATCAAGCGCCTGATCTCGTCCCAGTTGTGATAAATCACGACCAGCTCGTCGACGTCCTGCACATTTCCCGATTTCCACTCTGGCAATGGAATTTCTTGTTTCGAAATCGATCGCGTCCGAACGGCGGTCGTCGCGGCGCGATGCGCCACAACCAAACCTTCCAATAGCGAATTACTGGCGAGTCTATTTGCTCCGTGCACACCAGTGCATGCGACCTCGCCAATTGCATAAAGCCCGTGCAAACTCGTCGCGCCATTTATGTCCGTTTTGATTCCGCCGCATTGGTAATGGGCAGCCGGCACTACCGGAATTGCCTGTTTCGACATGTCTATGCCGAACCGCAGACATGTTTGATAAATGTGCGGGAAGCGCTCTTGAATGAATTCCGGCGACTTATGCGTGATATCCAAAAACACGCACTTCGCGCCTGAGCGTTTGATCTCCGCATCAATCGCACGCGCTACAATATCGCGCGGCGCCAGTGAGCCGCGAGGATCATAGCGCTTCATGAAATCTTCGCCGCGGTTGTTACGCAAGATTCCCCCTTCACCACGCACCGCTTCTGAAACGAGAAATGATTTCGCCTGCGGATGAAAAAGGCAGGTGGGATGAAACTGGATGAACTCCATATTGGCAATCTCAACGCCTGCCCGCCATGCCATCGCCACACCGTCCCCCGTCGCTATGTCAGGATTCGTCGTGTACAGATAAACTTTTCCGCAACCGCCAGTCGCAAGCACGATTCGATCCGATCGAATGGTTTCTACCTCGCCAGTTTTTTCATCCAGCACATAGACACCAAGACAGCGATCTCCTGCCGCGAACCCGAGCTTGGCCGCGGTAATTAGATCCACAGCCATGTGATTTTCCATTAGCTCGACATGTGATTGCCGGCCCAGCTCGCGCAATAAAGTATTTTCGATTTCCTTCCCGGTAACATCTCGTACGTGGAGGACGCGGCGCTTGGAATGACCGCCCTCCTTGCCAAGATCAAGCTCGCGATGTCCGGAAATCTCCCGTTCGTCGAACTGCAGACCGAGTTCCACCAGTTCGCGAATGCGCTCTGGACCTTCCGTCACAATGGTGCGCACAACGGTCTCGTCACACAGGCCAACGCCGGCTTCAAGCGTATCGCGCACGTGCAACTCAAACGAATCTTCATCACTGGTGACGCAGGCAATCCCGCCTTGCGCCCAGGCGGTGTTTGTGTCGGAACCTTTGCGTTTCGTTATGACAGCCACCGACCCGTGCTTTGCCGCTTTCAATGCAAAGCTCAGGCCGGCGATACCGCTGCCGATCACCACGAAATCGTATTCCTTCATCCCAACCGGATATTGTCGATCAACCGAGTTTTCCCGAAGAACACAGCAAGCGCGAGCAATGAATTCGGTCTGACCGTTTCAATGGGTTGCAAGGTTTCTGCATCGACAACTTCCACATAATCAACGCGTGCCAGTGGCGCTTCGCCGATCACCTGCCGCGCAAGATCAACTATGTCTCGGACAGACTTCTCGCTGGCGCTTGCGGCGGCCCGCAGCGCCTTGTGCAAAACTATTGCCTGCTTTCGCTCTTCAGGATTCAAATACTGATTGCGCGAGCTGCATGCCAGCCCGTCTCCTTCGCGCACGGTAGGCACTGCAATAATAGTGGTCTTGAAATTGAGATCACGCACCATGCGACGAATGATCGCCAGTTGCTGAAAGTCCTTCTCACCAAACAAAGCGGCGTCCGCAGAAAGTATGTTGAATAACTTCGCAACGACCGTGCAAACACCGCGAAAATGTCCGGGGCGCGATTTGCCCTCCAGCGTAGTTGAAAGAGAGGATTCCTCAACAAACACGGAGCGATCGTCAGCGTACATTTCCGCAACACTGGGGCGAAACAAAACGTCGACCCCTGCGTCCTGACAAAATTCCTCGTCCGCTTTTTCCACGCGTGGATAGCGTTCGTAATCGCTCCCGGGTTCAAACTGCAGCGGATTAACGAATATACTGAGCGCCACCTCGCCCTCCTGGCCAGCATGCTTGCGTGCGATCCGGACCATTTCCCCATGCGCCTTGTGCAACGCGCCCATCGTGGGAACAAGCAGACGGCGTTTGGCGGCCGGCTGCGCTTGCGCTTCGGCGATCGTCGTAATAATCCGCATATTTGTCATTCCGAGCGAAGTCGAGAAATCTCTGGATTTTTCCTCCCCTGATCAACTCTGCCTCGAATCGGTTCTCGCTGCTTCGAGCCAAATGGCTTGCCTGGCGAAGCGGAATTTCTTGTGGCCGAAATTTTCCCATCCTGCGCTCAGGGCAAGATCATGCATCTCGGAAAAGGAGAAGGCGCGAATGGCCGAAAGCCGTGCATCGTAACGCGTCATCGGTTCGCGGAAAATCAGCGTAGTCAAAAGGTAAACGCCTACGATAAGAGAAAAACTACGTCGCAAATCCGACACCAGGACAAATCTTTTGGACACTTGGAAACATCTGCGCAGCAGCCGGACCGCATCCTCGTTGCTGAAATGGTGAAGCGCCAGCGTACAAAGCGTGATGTCATACGCTTCGGTGGAGTCCCATTCGAGGATGTTGGCTTCGCGGTAGGAAATCTCCGGATAATCGACGCTCAAACTTCTGGCGATTTCCAGTGTGGCAGGCTGCCGATCTAACGCATCAATCTCTACCTTGGCGCTGATCTTTCGTGCATAATCGGCAATCAATCGCGGGATATCGCCAGATCCTGTTGCCAGGTCCACGACGCGAAATTTTTCGGCTGGTCTGATCCACCGACGAATAAAACCCAATACAAGATCATAGCTTCCGAACCAGCGGTTCAATTGCCGAATACGTTCCAGATCGCGTTCCAGCTCGATAGAGACGGGCTGTTCTCGGTCCATCATTTCCAGTACTGCTGGATCGAAACTTCGCTTCATTTACTGCTGTAGCGGCGGTCTATGAACCGCCGAAACCTTGCGCCCACCGAAGGACGGCGCTCATAGAGCGCCGCTCACAAAGACAGAAATTTTTGCCACGATTCTGGGAGCGCTGCGTTTTCCACGTCACTCGCAATGCGCCCTTCGAATTCCGGATGAAAAACCATGCTCGTCCCATAGACCATGATCAGATCCTCTGCACCTTCAACACGAATGGCGTGCGCCACACCAGGTGGAATTATGACGCCGACGTTGTTGTCGCTGCGATGATTGTCACCGTCCGCAAAGAAACGCATCACCCGTTGGGGTAATCCGGCACGAATGTCGTACAAAATTATTTCGACGCGGCCCTGAATAAAAAACATTACGTCCCATTGCTCTTTGTCATAGCTCCGCGCTGAATAGTTATCCGGCTCATCGACATACAAGCGTCGCAACCAATCTACTGCGTCACGGTTGTCCGGAATGCTGGGTGGATGCACGTGAAAGCCCTTGGCAGTTCCCGAAAACATCCGCGCAGCCGACCATTGCTTGGGCCAGAGACCTATCTGCGCGAGAATGCCTTCGTCGCGCCGCACGAATTCGCCGAAAAGTCCCCGGTGCCGTTGCGGGTGAACTTTTCGCGCGAAAATTTCCACACCAGGGATCCAGGCTTCCCTAATCTCGGGCTGCCTCCGATCCGAAGCGACGAGCTGGCTTGCGTCGACCCCTCGTTGTGAAAGCTCCTGCATGAAGGATGCGGCACGGTAATCCCGGGTGGTTAGGCCGCCTTGCGCGCCAACGTCGATACCTTGCCAAAGATTTTTTTCATTCTTGCTCATTTCAGCTAACTCAGCGGTTTTGTTTGCCTAGCGAGAAATCGGCCCGTTCGCGAGAAAGATTTGGATTGTAATAGGGATCACGTCGCAAAATGTCCGCCCAACGCTGGCGCATAATCGCTTCACTGTTCATGTCGATTTGATGGGCTGGCGCTTCATGCCAGCAAAGTTTTGCGAATGGATTGTAAACAATCAAATAACCCGGTCGCTGCATTTTTAGACAAAGATCGACATCGGCGAGCGCGCCTTCCAGGGTTTCATCGAATCCTCCCGCTTGCTGAAAAACATCACACCGCGTGAGCATACACGCGCTCGAAACGGCGCTGCAGTTTCGTGTCACCTGTAATTGGCGATTCGCCCCGGGATGTTCTGCCGGAAAACCGTGAAAAGCTGGCTGTGCAGTTTTATCTACGCCGACAACCATTCCCGCTTGTTCAATGGTGCCATTCGGATTCAGTAATCGCCCGCCCACGGCTCCGACCCCTTGCCGCTGGATGTGCTCAGCCATGAGTGTCAGCCACTCCGGTTCGATCGGCTCGATTCTATCGTCTAGGAACAGAATCCATGGATCGTTTGTTTGCTTCACGGCGAAATTTTTTACCACGGAATCGTTGCTGTCGCCCGAGAAACGCACCATACGATGTGGAAAATGCGAGTGAAAAGCTGGCGTTTCACGGAACCTATCGTCATGAACGATCACGATCTCATAATTTGGATAACTTGTTTTACCAGTCAGGCTTTCGATGCATCGCTCGAGTAACTTCAAGCCATGGCGAGTTGAAATGATGACCGAAATTTTCTTCGGTTCCAACAGTCCGCGCCTGACGTAGAAGGCGTGGGTGCGCCAGTCCACAGCAACATGAGCCGGTTCGCCGCGACGTTTCAAGTGATCCTCAACTGCAAGCCGCGACGCCTCGAGTTGTTCCGGCTTTTGCCGAACACTGATCGCACTGGAGCTTTCGGAGCGCCGCCAGTGATATAGTACCCTCGGGATATGATGAATTCGCTTGGTCTGCTCGATAACGCGAAGAAAGAGATCGTAATCCTGCGCACTATCGAATCGGGAACGGAAGCCGCCAGCTTTTTGCACAATATCGCGCCGGATTGCGGTTAAATGGCCAACGTAGTTGTAAGAAAGAAAAAAATCGGGCGACCAATCTGGCTTAAACAAAGGAGCCTCGAAGCCTTCTTCGCCGAGCTTGTCTTCATCGGAATAAATCAGATCGGCATCAGGATGCGTCTGCAGGAGGTTCACAATCTGGAAAAGCGCATCGGGTTCGAGGACGTCGTCATGATCGAGAAAAGCGACCCACTCTCCGCGCGCCAGACCTAATCCCCGATTCGATGCTGCCGAAATTCCTTCATGTTTTCCCAAGCTTTTCAGGATGATACGTCGATCGCGAGCGGCCAGCAGAGGTAGCGCTCTGAGCAAATCGGCGTCGCTCGATCCATCGTCGATTAACACCAGCTCCCAGTTTTCATATGCTTGCGCGAGCACTGATTCAATTGCTTCCTCAAGCCGCTGCACCGGCGTGTTGAAGACTGGCGTGATTACAGTAATCAGCGGCTTCGAAGCAAACGCACGAGATTTATTTCGCATTCGCTCTATGTCGCACGCAGTCGCGCGATGCTGCTCGAACCATACCTGGTATTCGCTTGGCGCAACCGATCCGCGATGTCCTCGTGCCGGTCGATGAAGCTTTTTCCAAACCGTTTTGGCCAGTTTTTCCGGCAAACGATATGGCGCGAGCAATATCTGGCCTACGCGACGCTCGGGCGATTTTCGCAGGGTTTGTTTTTGCTCTTTTAGCAATTTCAATTCGCGGCGGTATTCTTTGAGTTTGATCAATCTTTCCTCGAGTGCGGCGATATGCCGGTGCGCACCTTCCAGCTCAGAGCCGCGAATTTGCAGTGATCGCTTCAAGTCGCTCAGCGCTCTGTTGAGTCTGGCAAACGCCGTCTCCACTGCTGGTGTAAGCGCTGCCGCTGCTGCGCTTGGTTGGCGGCGAAGACATATGGCTCCCGGATCCAACTCAATTAGGTCGCATTCGTAATCAGGCCGTAGCCCGAAGCGCTCGAAAGACTGAACGAGCGGCTGACGCCGCCTGGCAGCGTCAGCACCGGGACCAGGTGTAAGCACAATGTTCGCTGCGCAATGCGACAACATTTGCACAGTGCGATCATCATCGCTTTCTCCAGAAGGATAAAACCAAACCGCGGTTTCAAAACGCGCCGCGGCATCGCCTTGTCCCAGCTTCGTGGTCAAGTCATCGGGAAACCACAATACAAGAGCTTCTCGTTTCGCTTCAGCGAATTGGCGCTCAACTTCGTGAGAGCTCACGCCGATGAGAAGGAATCGGCCATCCGGAAACTTTTGCGAGATGGCCCGAACGAAATCGGCAGCAGAAAAATGGAAAGGCGACGGCGACACCGGGCACATTATATTGGTTGAAGCCAGTCACAGGCAAATCTACCCTGCCGCGCCGCCCGGCGATACCGCTTGTCCTGCAATGCTCGATTTCGTTGTTTATCTTCTCTACCGCGCGGGGTTAGCAATCGCAGCCG
>JBKPOB010000199.1:0-27938 GCA_046732875.1 Verrucomicrobiota bacterium
GGTCAGGCTTCGCACGTGCGGGACAGCTTTTTACCGGCTGGTCGCCTGCGCTAGACCTTTACCAGAGCAATGACAATGTGGTCGCCGTGGTTGAGTTGCCCGGAATGCGCAAGGAAGACATCGAAATCTCCTTGCATGATGGCGCGCTGACGATCAGCGGCGAGCGAAAACGAGAAAGCAGCAGCAACGACGAGAAAGCCGAGCGTACCGAGCGCTATATTGGCACGTTCCGCCGCAGCATCGCGCTACCAACCCGTGTGGACGTTAACAAAGTCAGCGCCACTTATCGCGATGGAATTCTGACCGTGACGTTGCCGAAGGCCGAAGAAGTGAAGCCAAAGCAAATTCAGGTCAGCTAACAGTCAACTGAAAGGAATTTAACGATGAATACTTTAACACGTGAAAACCGCGATGTTGATCGCGCGCAGGTCGAACAGTTCATTGCGCCGCCAGCGAGCGTGGTCGAAGCTGGCGAAGGCTACAAGCTCGAAGTCGAGATGCCGGGCGTGAACAAGGACGGTCTCGACATTTCGGTCGAGAACAATGAGCTTACGATTACGGGACGGCGCTCGCTTCCCGTTATGGAAGGAACGCTGATTCATCACGAATCGCGTCCGGAAAATTTCCGGCGCACGTTCGAGCTCGATCCATCGATCGACGCAAACAAGATCAGCGCCAGGGTCGAGCAAGGCCTTGTAACGTTGACCTTGCCGAAAGCGGAGCACGTCAAGCCGCGCAAGATCGCCGTTTCTTAAAGTTGATTCTTAACGAAATGCAAAGGGCCGCGAGCCGGAGGGCCGCGGCCTTTTTGCATCTTTAACTTCGGCCAAGCGCTTTTCTGCTTGGCGAATCGTCACTCGCATCGTACTTACAAGTCATTCTGATATGGCGGCGAAAACCGAGCAAAAAACGAGCGAAGATAAACTTACTGCGGCGCGAAACAAGAATCTCGACCTGGCAATTCAACAGATCGCGAAAGATTATGGCGAAGGCGCGATCATGCGTCTGGGAGACGAGAAGATTGTCGATATCGACGTCATTCCCACGGGCAATATCTTGATTGATCGCGCACTCGGCGTCGGCGGATTCCCAAGAGGCAGAGTGGTCGAAGTGTTTGGTCCAGAGTCCTCCGGAAAAACGACGCTGACTCTCACTGTGATTGCGCAGGCGCAAAAACGTGGCGGACTCGCCGCGTTTATCGACGTCGAACATGCGCTTGATCCTGCCTACGCAAAACGTCTCGGTGTGGATTTGGATGATCTCCTGGTTTCTCAACCGAGTTCCGGCGAGGAAGCGCTGCGAATTTGCGAGACGCTGGTGCGCTCCAACGCCCTCGACGTGATTGTCGTCGATTCCGTAGCAGCGCTGGTGACCAGAGCAGAGCTCGAGGGCGAGATCGGTGACGCGACCGTTGGGGCACAAGCGCGCTTGATGAGCGCGGCACTACGCAAGCTCACCTCGCTCATTTCAAAAGCGCGCACGTGCTGCATTTTCACAAATCAGATCCGGGAGAAGATTGGAGTGATGTTCGGTAACCCGGAGACGACTCCTGGAGGGAAAGCGCTGAAGTTTTACGCCAGCGTGCGCGTCGACATTCGACGGATCGGCGCGATCAAGCAGACCGACGGCGTTGTTACAGGAAATCGCACTCGCGTCAAAATCGTGAAGAACAAAGTCGCCCCGCCCTTCACTGAAGCGGAGTTCGATATCATGTACAACGAGGGGATTTCATCGACTGGCGCGCTGCTCGATCTCGCGTTGGAAAAACAAGTCGTCGAAAAGCGAGGTTCCTGGTTGAACTACAAGGGCACACAACTCGCTCAGGGTCGTGACGCCGCAAAGGAAGTTTTGAAGAACGACAAGGCGCTCTACGGAGAAATTGAGTCGGCGGTTAAAGCCAGGCTCGAGGAAGACGAGAAATAAGGTCGCGGCGCCCAATTCATTATTCCCGAAATCGAATGGCGTAAAACACGATCTGACCCTGCTTGTCCGAATACGGTTGGACTTCCGCGTGATCGTCACTGCGGGCGGCATCCAGGTAAAGGAGGTCATACCGCAGCAGACTGTATTCAGGAGAATGCGCCAAGTACACGTATTGGGGGTCCCGAGGCAAATCTGGAAGAGCTTCCTTGGAGGTAGCGAACGTCCAGAACGGCTCGAGTAGCTTCGGACCATTGGTGAGAAACGCCAGCTGCTCGTTGAATCCCCAATCGAGACTGACGATTGTCAGATCGGCGCGATCTACATTTTGACGGCAGAAATCATCGAAAACATTACTCCACCATCCGCGTCCTCCCGTTTCGCTTAAAAATTGTTCCGTTTTTCTGACTGCCTGTATCTGACTCGCGACGAGAATTAGTAGCGCAGTGACGATGGCTGCTTGGGTCCCGCGTTGCACGAGCCCGCTTGATCTTCTCTGCCACAGCAATATACACGCCGCAGCGATGATCAGTTGCGGGAATGGGTAAGCGAGGACTGCATGATGAATTCGCACTGCGCCGGGCATGATAAAGACTCCGAAGGTGGTCAGCACGAAGCCAACTAAAAGAAATCCAGCGACGCGGCGTTCGTTGCCGCTTTGAGGGAAAATGCAGGTCACGAGTAGTGAAGCCATCGCAATCGGCAGAACAAACCAAAGCAATGAATGAGCATTCGAGGAATGCTTATACATCTCGCCGAACAATCCACCGGAGCTCATCAAACGCTCGATGTAGGAGCCATCGTAGAGCGCGATCCAAGTCTGCAGTTTCTCCTTGAGCTCACCAACACCAATGTGCCTGGGAAGCGTAGAGGATACCATATGCGGGAGTCTCCAAAGCATCGGCCATGAGCCCAGAACAAATCCCAGGCCGCACATCGCAATGAGTGATGGGCGCGCTCGTAAAACTGAGAGGAGTTGCATGCCGTAAAAACAGGCGACGGCGACACCTGCACCGGCGAGAAAGACTGCAAAGTCGGCTTTGTGAAAGAGGCCCAATCCCAGGAAAAAACCTGCCAACAACAGGTAGCCCGCTTTCCGAGTCCGCCACCAAGCCAAGGCGAAATAGAATGCAGCACATCGACACAACAGTGGGGGAATGGCTGGTCCCCAATCAAGAAGGCCGAGGAAAAAACAGGTCGGATCAGTGACGAACAACGCACCGGCAACGATCGCGGCAAGCAGACCGAGCCAGAGCCTGACAGCGAGCACGAAGAAAAGCAGCGCGACCAGCGCACAGGCTAAACTGGTAAGGCGTAAAACGGCGAGCGTCGCGCCCCAAACGGCGACGGGCGGAATGAGCAGCCAAGATTTCAATGCGCCATAATAGGATTGTACGAAGAGCGGGAATGGACGCCCGAAAACATTGCACAGCTGAATGTTCGACATGTGCAGATGGGGCTGTCCGATGATGAAATCCTTGGCTAATCCGCCGGAGACGGCCTCATCATAATACAATCCTGGCGTGGAAAGATTTTGTTTCGACAGCGCGACAACCAACATCGCGATAACTACCCATCCAAGAATCAGAAAGCCCACTTCGCGTCGATTTGCAGATAAGGGCCGATTTGCCATAAGGATTTATGAAAAATTAAACCGGTTCAGAGAAGCGATCGTGAAGATGACGCGGACGGTTGAATATTCCATTTGGAACATATGCGATGCTCAAGGACTTTTAGCAGCAAGATCATGACCTCGATCGAAATTCGACAATCATTTCTCGATTTCTTTCGCGACAAACAGCACACGATTGTGACCTCCTCACCGCTGTTGCCGGACGCGCCTAATCTGCTTTTTACGAATGCTGGCATGAATCAGTTCGTCCCAATTTTTCTTGCGCAGCAAAAACCTCCATGGAAACCGGCCCGAGTGGCTGATACGCAAAAATGCATTCGCGCTGGCGGCAAACACAACGACCTCGAAGACGTCGGACTCGACACTTATCACCACACGTTTTTCGAAATGCTCGGCAACTGGAGCTTCGGAGATTATTTCAAAAAAGAAGCAATCGAGTGGGCGTGGGAATTGCTGGTCGAACGCTGGAAATTTCCGCCTCAACGGCTTTACGCGACGGTTTACAAACCCGGTCCAGGCGAACCGAGTGAATTCGACCAGGAAGCGTACGATCACTGGGCGCATTTGTTTCGGGAAGCCGACCTCGATCCGAAGGTTCATGTTCTTGACGGCGGTAAGGCCGATAATTTTTGGATGATGGGCGACACTGGCCCGTGCGGGCCGTGCTCAGAGGTTCATATGGATCTCACCCCAGACGGCGACACACGCGGCACGCTCGTGAACAAAGAAGATCCGCGCTGCATCGAAATTTGGAACCTCGTTTTCATCCAATTCAACGCACAACCTGGAGCCGGAGGCGGTGACCCCGGCCTTATCGAGTATGTCCCGCTCGCTGCGCGGCATGTCGATACCGGAATGGGGTTCGAGCGCGTCACAGCGATCATTCAAGGCACAAGCAACCTCAACGATTTCTCTAGAACCATTTCGAATTACGAGACGGATATTTTTCGTCCCATCTTCGACGAGCTGGAAGAGCTGAGCGGAAAAAAATACGCGACCACGCTGCCTGACCTCTCTCAACCCTCAACGCTCGACTCTCAACAAACCACGGATGTCGCTTTTCGTGTCATCGCCGACCACATCCGCGCGCTTTCGTTCGCGATCGCCGATGGAATCATTCCCTCAAACGAGGGCCGCGGCTACGTTTTGCGCCGCATTCTTCGTCGGGCTGTTCGCTATGGGCGTTCGTTAGGCTTTCACGAGCCGTTCTTCTTCAAACTGGTCGATGTCGTCGCAAAAACGATGGGCGATGTCTTTCCTGAAATGCGCGCGAAACAAAAGACCATCAAAAATGTCATTCAGCGTGAAGAAGCAGCCTTTAACAAAACACTCGATAAGGGCATTGACCTTTTCGAACGTGAAGTCGCACGTGGCGTGTCGACAATTTCAGGGCCGTTTGCATTTCGCTTGTATGATGAGCAAGGCTTTCCGCTCGATCTCACCGAATTGATGGCGCGCGAACGCGGGCTCACGGTCGACGTTACCGGATTTGAAAGGTTGATGGAGGACCAGCGTGAGCGAGCTCGCAAAGGACAGAAAAAAGAAAAAATTAGTGTGGAAGAAGGGGAGCTGAAAGCCGAGCCGACGAAATTTCTCGGCTATGATTTTCTGGAGACTGAATCAGTGGTCGAAACAGTTTTGCCCGGTACGAAACCGGAAGAACTAAACATCGTTCTCGATCGAACGCCGTTTTATGCCGAGATGGGCGGACAGGTTGGGGATCGTGGATTGCTCCATGTACCGGGGCATGATCGCACGGAGGTCGGTCAATTGCGGGTGATCGATACGCAAAAACGCGGTGATGTTTTTGTTCATCGGGCTGCGCTCCTGGAGGGGCGCGCCCCGGAGCCTGGCGAAGCGGTGCGCATCTCGGTTGACGCTGATCGACGCCGCGCGATTCAAGGGCATCATACGGTGACGCACTTGCTGCATTGGGCTTTGCACGAGGTTGTATCGCGCGACGCATCGCAAAAGGGAAGTTATGTCGGACCGGACAAACTAACGTTCGATTTTTCAAGTGTGCCATTGACGAAGCAACAAGTCCGCGATGTCGAAAAATTGGTGAATCAAAAGATCGCGGAAAGCGCGCCCGTTTCGTGGACGGAAATTCCGTATGCGGAAGCGAAGCAGCGAAGCGACATCATCCAATTCTTCGGAGAGAAATACGGAGACACCGTCCGCGTTTTACAAATCGGCGGTGCACCTAATGCGCTTAATGGTTACTCAATGGAGCTATGCGGCGGCACGCACGTAAAGTCGACAAGCGAGATCGGCCCATTCCGAATCGTAAGGGAGGAAGCGATCGCAGCTGGAACTCGGCGGATTGAAGCAGTTGCGGGCGACGCGGCCCGCAATTGGACGAAGCAGGAAGCTGCGCGACAACAGGAGAAGTTCGAAGTTCTGGCGCGCAAGAAATCCGATATTTCCCCGCTGCCTGCTTTTCAAAACGACGCAGTCACAACTGAAATGCTGCAATGGATCGATACGCGGGCAGCGCATCTTGAAAAAGTCGAGACCGAGGTTCGCGATTGGGAAAAGCAAAGCGCAAAAACGACTCATGCGGAACTGAGAAGCCGCGCCGCTCAGATCGCGAATCAGTTGGCGGCATCGCATGCAGACAAAAATTTCTGCGTCGCCGAGGTGGAGACCGCAGATGGAAAGTTACTGCAGGCTATTGCCGAGATATTGAAGTCGAAATTTGGCGGTCCGATTTTTCTCGTCGGTGCGACGAATGGATCAGTTGCACTGGTCGCGTCAGTACCGAAAGAGATGACGTCGAAGTTTCAGGCGAACAAATTGATTCAGCAGGTCGCGCCTATTATAGGCGGCAAAGGCGGTGGTCGCCCAGAGAACGCGCAGGGCGCCGGCAAAGACGCGAGCAAGATCGGGGAGGCGCTGGCGAAAGCGCGAGAGCTTCTAGGCTAAACAATAGGCGAAAGTCTGGAACTCATCGACCCATCTCAGAAATGGTGCGCTGTCATGTTGAGCGGAGCGAAACATCTCTGGATTTGGCTGCGTGACGATCCGTCCAGAATTGATTCGAGATTCTTCTCCCGCGACTGCGGGATCAGAATGACATTGAGATAGAGCTGCTATGGTCCGCTCGCACTCGGCGTGCGCGCGTGTTTCACGAGCAACTTCGCGTTCTTGCCATCCAACGACATTCGATAAATCGACGGCTCGTTTTCCTTTTCCTTTTGCAGGATGCACAGGAATTCGTTGCCAGTAAGCCAAAACGGCTCCCAAACAAAATCATCCTTGCCCGTAACACGGACTGCTTTTTCACCAGCGATATCGAACCTTTCGATCGCCGGCTGTGGGCCGTCCCAGTTTTTGCGCTCGTGTTCGGCGCCGGTGTCCACATCCATCAGCAGCGTGTTGCCGTCCGGCGAAACACTCAGCCGGTCGTTGCTGTTCATGCTGGCGTCGGTCAGAATCTTGGAGAGCTCCCATTTTTTCAAAACGTTTCCGTCCAAATCGATCTGATAAAGGTTGTCCAGGTCGTGGCAGAAGATCGATTTGCCATCGCGCGCCCACTTCGGCGCTCCAAATGCTTCGCTCTTTAGTTCCGCATTTTTAACAAAATGGAAACCGGAGCCATCGGCATTCACCAAGCCGAGATGCCATTCCTTTTCCGCCATGATAGAGAAGGCGAGCTTTGATCCATCCGGCGACCAAACCGGGCCGAAGCAATTGTCGCTTGGGATATCTTTTAGTATCGTGACTTTGCCATTGGTTACATCGGCGACTGCGATGTGGCGCTCAGGGCCAGGCCGCGTTTTCGAATCTTCACTGGTGTTAAACGCGACGAGAGTGCCGTCCGGCGAAATTTCAGGCAACGCACCGGCGGCAATTTTCTTTTGGTGCGTGCCATCGATGTCGGCAATGAAGATGTTGTCGCGGTGTTCATACGCCATTTTACGCTGCCCCGCATGGCTGCGTGCGGAAAATGCGATGCAGAGGAGGATAACGATCGTGAGCGATTTCATTTGGTCCAGCTAAGGCGCGCTGACAGAGGGGAAACGCGCATTCTTGATCAGGCGTTTCAAGTTCTTTCCGTCCGCAGACATTCGATAGATCGAGTCCTCCTTTTCGCCGGCGGCGCGGCCGAGGAAAAGAACATTGTCATTGTCGATCCAAACGCCATCCCAACCGAAAAGTTTTTTTGGCGTTAGCCTGGTCGCTTTTTGCGATTGGAGATCAAACGCCCAGAGAGCCGGCAACGGCCCGTCCCAGTCTTTCCGACCGGATTCTTCGCCCATATCGATGCTCAAAAGCAATCGCTTGCCGTCCGGCGAAACGTCAATCCGACCATCGCCGCTCATGTCGCCTTTTGGCACGATCTTATTGATTTTCCATTGCGCACGGACCGTTCCGTTGAGTCCGATTTGGTAGACGTTCGTCATGTCCTGGCAAAAAACTGATTTCCCGTCGCGCGCCCAGACTGGCGAGTAACAGGTCACTTCATTTTGGACACCGGGCTTGATCACATGAAAATTCGTCCCATCTGAATTGATAGCGACGAGATCCCAGACGTCGTGCGGACGCATAGTGAAAAGGATCTGTTTACCATCAGCGGTCCAGCTTGGGTAATACGAATTCTGGCTTGGGACCTCAGAGACGTTCACCTTACCGGTCGTGACGTCTACTACGGCCATCTGACGCGCGTAAGTTGTGTCGCTCGTTTTTTCGGTAGTGTTAAAGGCGACGCGAGTTCCATCAGGCGAGATCGCCGGAAAAATTCCATCGGCGACCTTTTTCTCGTTCGTTCCATCAAGATTGGCGATGTAAATGGCATCGTTGCGTTCGAAAGCCATGCGCCGATCAGCAGAAAATGCAGTGACGGAAAGGCTGGCCAAAGCGAAAGCGGAGAAAATTAGTTTTCTCATGGTAAAGCGACTGTGATGAAAAACGTCACGGCGAGCGCGGATACCAGGACGATCAGATACGCAAATCCGCCAAAAAGGAATTTGAAAATGCTGACGAACCAGCCCTGGCGATAAACGCGACGGACCGACAAGAAAATTTGGACTACGAACGCAATCCAAAGGAGCGCGATGATCCAACCAGTGATCGTACCTGGAGCCACGTGGTTGAGCCCGATTGTCGCGAGCACGATTAGCATCACCCCGGTATAAGCGAATGTGTGAATGTGCAGTGCGTAAACCAAATGATCGATGTAGAAGATGCGGCGACGAAGGTAGAGAATTTTCAGAACAAAAGCGAAGAGCGGGATACAACAGAGCATCATGTAAGGCAGATTGCTGAAGAGCGTCGTGATAAACAGCCCCATCTTTGTTCCATGCTCACCCATCTTCTCCTTTGCGCGCTCTTCGATCCATTTTTCGAACGGCGTTGATGCGTTCTTATCTGAACCAGACTCGAGACGTGGACTTTCGTTCTCGCTTGGCTCTGGCGTCGTTTGCTCCGGCTGCTGAGGTTCCTGAGCCGGCACCGGAGAAGCACGCTTCAATGCATCTTGAATTCTAGAGTGTACGTCCGGGGGCAAATCCTTCATCGCGTCTTCTATTTTGGTACGCGCGTTCGGCACAGGATCGCCATGCTCCAAACGTTCTTGGATTTCGCGGCGCGCATCGGCCGATAGATCTTCGCGCTTCAATTCCTCTTCAAGCCGTGCGCGCTTTTTAGACGGAACTTCGACTCCGCCGAGCGCAGCTTCAATTTTCGCCCGGACTTCCGGGGCGATGTTTTCTCGCTGCAACTCATCTCGAATTTCGGCGCGATTTTCCGGAGAAAGATTTATCGGATCGAAGTGGGCCGACTTGATCGCGTAGTTGACCGCAAAGAAAAAGAGAATGCTTGCAAGAAGATAAAGTCGCAGCGGATGTACGTAACGCACCCGATGCCCGGCGAGAAACTGATTCGTGAGTTTCCATGGCCGAGCCACGAGGAGACCGATCGTCGCGAAAAACTTTGAGTCCCAATTCAGGAACTCGTTGAGCAAGTCGGCAATGACGTGCCGGAAGGAGCGTCGATAATCGATTGCCGGTTGGCCGCATTGCGCGCACCAATGTCCCTGCAGTTGTGCTCCGCAATTTTCACAATGCGTAATGGGCTCACGCTGACTTTTTCGCCGACCAAACAATCGCCTTCGGCGCGGTTGCGCTTGTTCGATTGCGGAGATCGCCGTATCGCCGAGGACAAATTTTTCCAGTTCATCGGGCATACGAGCCTGAGATTACAAAAACCTTTCTGCGCAGTCCATGTCCTGATTTAAGACATTAGTGAGGAATCGCCTACAAAATCTGACATCGCGTTAGCCTCGGCGCGCCTTCTCTCATCGCAAAGTTTGCATTGACCGGGCAAACCCGTTAATGACACGATCTTTCGCGGTGGCACTTAACGTTTTCAGGACGAAAAGCCCAGACCGTCTCATCGCTGAGGCGGCTGCGCCGGAGCGGCAACTCAAACGCACGCTGGGCCCGCTTGATCTCACCGCCATCGGGATTGGTGCAATCATCGGAGCTGGAATCTTCGCCCTCACCGGAACGGCGGCAGCCGGTCAGGTGTTTTCGTCGCGGCTCGAGACGCCAGTAATTAACTTTATTCAGGCGTGGTTGTCTGGCGCAAACGTCGTGTTCGGGCGAGCAGGCGCAGGCCCTGCGATTGCTGTTTCATTTATAGTAGCGGGCATCGCATGCGGTTTTGCCGCGCTTTGCTATGCCGAGCTTGCATCGATGATTCCGGTGTCCGGCTCGGCGTACACTTATTCGTACGCAACGCTAGGCGAAATCGTGGCGTGGATCATCGGGTGGGATCTCATTCTCGAATATGCAGTCGGAAACATGGCAGTGGCGGTCGGTTGGTCGGGTTATTTCGTGCAATTATGCGATAGCCTTTTTCATCTGAAGTTTCCGTTGTGGCTGGTCAGCGATCACCAGACAGCCATTAGTTTGCTCGCGAAAGGCGGAGACGCCCTGAAGGGTTATTCGTCGACGGCTCTACCGGTCATCGCAGGTCACTCGATTGCTATTAATCTACCTGCCCTTCTTATCGTCGCCGCTGTGACCGCAATTTTGGTTTACGGAATTCGTGAGAGCGCCCGTACCAACACCACCATTGTCATCATCAAGGTCGCAGTTGTTGTTTTCGTCATTGCATTTGGCGCATTCATGGTCAATCCCACGAACTGGCATCCCTTTGCGCCGAATGGTTCTGCCGGCGTTATGAGCGGCGCCGCGATCGTCTTTTTCGCTTTCATCGGGTTCGATGCGGTTTCGACCACGGCAGAGGAAACGCGCAACCCTCAACGCGACATGCCGATTGGGATTATCGCGAGTTTAATTATTTGCACGCTACTCTACGTGTTGATGTCGAGCATTCTTACCGGAATCAAGAATTACACGATTTATATGGGCGACGCGGCAGCTGTGGCCACCGCTTTCGCCAGCAAACCCTGGGCGCGCGCACTTGTTAGCGCCGGCGCGCTCGCCGGGACGACTTCAGTGCTGCTGGTTTTCCAACTCGGCCAACCGCGCATCTTCATGGCGATGGCGCGTGACGGGTTGCTTCCGGAGTATTTTGCCAGGATTCATCCTCGTTTCCGCACACCGCACATTACGACGATTTGGACTGGCGTCGCGGTCGGCGTCGTCGCAATGCTTACGGACATAGGCTCGCTCGCCGATCTAACCAATATTGGAACGCTCTTTGCGTTTATCCTGGTTTGTTTGGGCGTGAACGTCTTGCGCCGTGTTGCGCCTGAGCGGCCTCGTCCATTTCGTGTCCCCTTCGTTCCGGTGTTTCCAATTCTTGGTGTTATTCTCTGCGTTGTGTTGATGCTGAGTCTACCCGTGATGACGTGGATTCGATTCGTTGTGTGGCTTGGAATCGGCCTGTTGATTTATTTCCTTTACAGCGTGCGCCACAGCAAACTCCGCCGTGGACTCGACACTGGGATAACCGAAGACGCACCACCGCCGCTGATCAAGACATAGCCATGCTGTAGCGTGCGCTGTCCCCCTGGCGCGCCGGAGCTATACGAAGGCGGCTCAGCGCACTTTGGAGCCCCACGAAGGGATAATCTATGTCCGCTGCGACAGCGGACACTGCAGCAACGAGGGACCTATGCAGCTTTCTGCTGATGCGAAACTCTATCGTCCACTTCCAGCCACTCGAACGTCGTCGTTTTCGCCGGATCGAGTCCGAGTTTCCTGACCTCTTCGCTGAAGAACTCGCGCTTTTCCGGATGATTGTAGAGACTGCTTGACTCCACCTCATCAGCCCAACGTTTGATTTCCTCGGCCGTTTTCTTCTCACCGGTTTGGTTAAGCCATTCGACCATTTCCTGATCGCTTGCGCCCTGTTCGATTTGAGTTTTGAAATCGTCGCCTTTCACGCCTTTGAAACCAAACAGCGTGTTATCGAGAGGAGAATCGAAGTGATATTCGCCAATATTTCCCGCCACCAACGCGCGGCATTTATCAATCGTGCGGCCAAGGATCGCGTAACCGCCGACGCGAATGCGCGGACTGCGTGGAGCTTCTTTCGTTAGATTTTTTCCGGTGCCTTTCTTTTTCATATCGTACGTGTTTCGGATAAAGCAGGAGATCCGGTTGCCAATTTGGCAGGTGAAGCGCGCGCCTTACAATCGTGCGGTGAAGGTAATTCACATGTTGATTGTGACTTGCTCCGCAACGTTGCAGGCGCAAGAGGTTCATGTTGCGGTCCCACCGGCTGGCAAGCTCTATCACGGTTTGTATTGGGGTGGTGTTGGAACCGACGAGCATGATCCAACGGAGCACGATGTCACCCCGAATGATGTCACACGATATGAGCAGGCGGTCGGCAAACAAGCCGCGTGGATTTATTTTGCGAACAACTGGTTTGAATCACGAAAATTTCCTGCTGCGATGTGTGGCTGGATCCGTGATCTTAAAAAAGTTCCATATATCCGACTGATGCTTCGGTCGGATGTTGATCAAAGGCATCGTGAGAAGAAGTTCACGCTCCAGAAGATCGTCGCTGGCGAATTCGATGACGACCTTCGCGCGTGGGTGCGCGACGCGAAAAAGTTTGGCTCGCCGATTTTGATTGAATGGGGAACTGAGCCGAACGGAGACTGGTTCAGCTGGAACGGCAAATGGAACGGCGGCGCTGCAGAAGGTCCGCCACGCTACGTCGCAGCATACCGGCATATAGTTGATCTGATGCGCGCCGAGGGCGCGGCTAATCTGCAATGGGTTTGGCACGTCAACTGGCTCGATGAACCGGAGAAAGATTGGAATCGTTTCGAGAATTATTTCCCAGGTGAAGACTATTGCGACTGGGTCGCCCTCAGTGTCTATGGACCACTCACTCCGATGACTCGCGACGGCACTGAAAGCTTCACCTTTAAAATGCGCGAGGCTTATCCGCGCCTCGTGAAAATCGCGCCGGCTAAGCCCATCATCATCGCCGAATTTGGTTGCGATCCGCGTAACCGCCACGTTGACGCCGCGAACTGGGCCAAAGCGGCACTCGAAGACCTGTTCTCAAATCGGTGGCCCGGCGTCATTGGTTTTTGCTGGTGGAACGAAGGCTGGCAAAACGACGATCACAAAAAGCACGACACTGACATGATCATACTGCACGATGCGGACCTAACTCGCGTCTTTCGTGATGAACTCGCAAAGCATGCCGACAAAATCCAGGAATCTGCGGTAGTTACGCCACTGAGGTAGGGGCCGGTTCGCCCGAACCGCCCGCGGGCGATTGAGGTTCAATCGTCCCTACCCGACATGACAACAGGCTAAACGCGCCGCATAGTTCAAGATGGTTAAAGTTTCCGTCAATTACACCGGCGATTTGCATTGCGACGCGACGCACGGCCCTTCGCAGTCGAAGATTTCCACCGACGCACCGACTGATAATAAAGGCAAAGGTGAAGCGTTTTCGCCAACTGATCTTGTTGCCACGGCTCTCGCAACGTGTATGACCACGACCATGGGAATCAAGGCGCAGGAACTCGGGGTTGATCTGCGCGGAATGACCGTGTCAGTTCAAAAAGAAATGTCGAAGGACGCCCCGCGCCGGATCGTTGCGCTTCCGTCAGAAGTTCACATTCCACTTCCGCTCGATTCGCCGCATCGCGAAGTGCTGGAGCAAACTGCGCTCAATTGTCCTGTGCACAAAAGTCTGCCCCAGGAGATCGATCGGCCGACCAAGTTTTTCTGGGAAGGGTGATCGGGTCATCCCGAACGGAGTGAGGGACCTCTCCCACGGAGTTTGGATCACTTAACTTCCCAGCGTGATCAACGAGCCTTTGCGAGGTCCTACGCTTCGCTCAGGATGACCGAGCAGCATTATTTGTCCGCATACAACCAGTGCATGTAATCGCGCACCCCATCTTCCAATGGAAACCGCGGCTCGTACCCAAGGGCGCTGCGCGCATTCGTGAGATCGGCTTGTGTGAAATTTTGGTAGTGCGCGTGCGGATTGTCGATGTAATCCGGCTGATAATTGGTGCCCAGACACTTATTTAGGACATCGATTAGTTCGTTGAACGAACGCGCCTGGCCCGAGCCGAGATTGTAAATTCCGCTAGCTTGCGCATCAAGTGCACGAATGCTGCCTTCGACGACGTCCTTCACGTAAACGAAATCGCGTTTCTGTTCGCCGTGCTTGAAAATACGGGGCCGCTGACCGGCCTTCATTTGCTGCGACAAATGATACACCATGCTGGCGGGAACGCCTTTGTGCGCCTCTCGCGGGCCATAAACATTGAAGTAACGCAAGCCAACGATGATCCAATCGGACGATTCGGCAGCAGCACGCCTGGCGATGTTATCCATGATCACTTTGGAAAAGGCGTAGATATTTGCGGGGGCGGCGCCATTTGATTCCACGCTGGCCTCAGTTGCTGCACCGTAGGTCGCTGCAGAAGAAGCGTAAACAATTCGTGTCTTGGTCGGGTGGGCAAAATTTAGGATTCGCCGGAAACTTTCGACATTATCATGCACTTGCTCGAACTGGTCGTGATTGGTCGTATCCGTGATCGACGCGAGATGAAAAATCGCGTCAAACCTTTCATCACCGAATTGCTCCCCCCAATCCAGACTCGCCAGATCTTGTGCCACGAAATCTCCGTGATATCCGGTGAGATTCTTAAAATTACCCGAACGAAAATCGTCAATCACCGTGAGGCGCGCGTCCGGAAATTTTTCCTGTAACGCCAGCGTCAAGTTCGAGCCGACGAAACCGGCGCCGCCAGTGACAATTAGGTTCGGAGATGAGTGCAATTTTTTGGACAATAAGAATTAGGGAGAGATAGATAAGTCTTGAGCCGGGAAGCGCAAGCGGGGAGTTAAACTACGAAAAATGCGGTTCGAAACGCGCTACACATACGACTTTATTAAGCGATTCCTTCCGGCTGGTCGCTGCAGAATCTTAGAGGTCGGCTGTGGAACGGGCGATTTGGCGGCACGGCTATCGCAGGATGGGCATGTGGTCATCGCGATTGACGGCGATTCCGAGTCTATTGCTGCCGCGCGACGGCTCGGACTGGATGCACGCGTGGCTAAGTGGCCGGATTTTAACGATGGCCATTTTGACGCAGTCCTGTTTACTCGCTCGCTGCATCATATTCATCCGCTTGATGAATCGGTGAGACACGCCGCGAACAGTTTGAAGGACAGCGGATGTGTCATTGTGGAAGATTTTGCTTATGAGTCCGCCGACGAGAAAACATTGCGTTGGTTTGCCAGCGCGATCCGTTTCCTTGAAGCGGCGGGCTTGCTGGCCGGAGGCGACGAGTTTTTGAAAACGGTGTTATCGAAAACTGAGACATTGAAGGCTTGGCAAGAGAATCACGAGAGTGAATTGCACACGGCCGCCGAGATCGACGCGCAACTTCAAAAAGTTTTCCGCTGCGTCATCAGAGAGGGCGTAGCGTATTATTTTCGCTACGTCGCAAGAGCGATCACTGCGACTGAGAACTGCGACGCGATTCTTCAAGCTTTCGCCAAGCAAGAGGAAACCCTTTCGACCGACGGCTCAATTCTTGCCCTCGGCCGGAGGTTCGTGGCCACACAGACAAGACAAATCTGAAATAATTCTTGCAGCGGCGAGCGCGAGCCGCTACTTCTCGATCCAGTTCTTTGCGAGCTTGAAAAAGTGGATCGGCGCAAGAAATCCTGTGAGAATCGGGAGCAGTTGCGCTGCTGTAACTGGATACGACTTCCCATTGGGCCAATCCTCGAAAATTCGGGGGTGAAGGCGGGAAGAAGGTGATTTCGGCGACTGCCGGAACAAAGCCAGGAGCCAGAATATTTGTCCGGTCCACCTCATTCGTGCTGCAGGGGCGGCTGTGTCAGCCGACCGGCGCTCGCCGGGCGAGCGCCGCTACAAAAGCGACGCGCGAAAAAACTTCTTCGCAAAAAGAAGAATGAGAGCTGGATGACGTCGGTGCCGTCAGTGACGACCTAACAAGTCCAACTCTCTGAGTTGGAGGAAACTTGTTATGCAAAATCGTCCAGTTTGGTTTGTCCATCTTTGGGGAGTACGCAGGATGCGCGTTCTCCCATTTGCACTTTTCATCTTTGGGCCACTTGTTTGCTTTGGCCAGCAGGCGACGCCGACTCCTGCGCCTCCACCGAGTGAAATGGAATCCGAGCCCATCGTTGTTAGCGCCACCCGTTTCGACATTCCGCTCGAACTGTCGCCCGCTAGCGCGAGCGTGATTACCTCGGAAGATTTCGAGCAAAAACAAATCGAGCGCGTTAGTGACGCTCTCCGCGAAGTGCCGGGGCTTTCTGTCGTTCAAACCGGAACGGCGGGGCAGTTGACGGCTGTCTTCACTCGCGGATTGCGCAGCGAGCACACACAGGTCTTGCTCGATGGAATCCCGATTAATCAAGGTCTGCAGGGCGCATTTAATTTCGCTGATCTGACCATCGACGATATCGACAGGATCGAAGTTGTGCGCGGCCCGCAGAGCACTTTGTATGGACCGCGTGCGCTTGCGGGCGTGATTCAAATTTTTACCAAACAAGGCACAGGAACACCAGGTGCGATGGTCGCTGCCGAAGGCGGATCGTACGACACATTCCGCGAATGGGGCCAGAGCGACGGCAAGATCGGCGACTTCGATTATTCAATCGGCGCAAGCCGCCTCGATACCGACAACGCACGTCTGAACAATAATTACCGCAACACGGCTGCAATCACTGACGTTGGCTGGTCGCCTGACGAACAATTACGGATCGGCAGCTTGTTCACTTACTCAGTAAGCGACACGGGAAACCCAAACACGATCTTCGATCCGCGTCCTATTGATCATTTCTTAACGGAACGCTGGTTGGTCGGCCCTCACATTGATTGGAAGCCGACCGATTGGTGGCAACATAAATTGATTATTTCTTACGATCACGAGCGACAAATAAACGATCCAAATGAGGATGGTTTCGTCGGTCCGACGCGGGCGCTTTTCGAACGGACGCAAGTTGATTATCAGAATGATTTGCGTCCAACCTCATGGCTTACACTGACTTCAGGTTTCTTCTACAGCCGCGTCAATGCTGGCCAGGAGCGACCGTTTGTTCTGCAAATTTTCGGACCGCAACCGACCTTTGTGAGCGATCACACCGAAGAGATCGCCGGATTTTTGCAGGCGACACTGACGCCAATCGAAAATCTGATCTTCGTCGCCGGTGGTCGATTCGATTATTTCAATCAATTCGGCGGTGTCTGGACTTATCGTCTCGCCGGCAGCTACAAGATCGACAGGACAAACACAATTTTGCATTCCAGTGTGGCCACGGGATTCAGTCCACCAAGCAGTCAGGACAAAATTTTTGGGAACAATTTCGGATTAAAACCGGAGCACGACTTTGGCTGGGACATCGGGGTCAGACAGGAACTCTGTGGAAACCAAATCGCCCTCGGCCTTACTTATTTTCACAATGACCTGTCAAACGCGATTGGATCCAACGGACTTTTCCAGACCCTGAACCTCGGCGCGGCAGAAACGCAAGGGCTGGAAGCCGAATTGCGAGCGCAGCCCATCACAAATCTTCTGTTCACGGTGAGCTATACCTATCTTGAAGCGGAAAAAACGTCCTCAAAAGACATTTCCCAACTGCAAGGCGCGCGTCTGCCGCGTCGGCCGCGCAATGAACTTTACGCCTCAGTCTCGTATCTTTGGTGGAAAAGACTGCGCACAGTGGTCGAAGCAAAGTTTGTGAATGCGCGTGAGGAATTGAACTTCGGCGGCCCGAATTTTGACATCGAAGATTACAGCTTCGTGAACATTGCAGCGGAATACGAAGTGAATCCGCACCTGTCAATCTTCGGCCGGATCGACAACCTGGCTAACGAACATTATTCGGAAGTATTCGGTTTCCCCGCTCTAGGTCGAGCCGCGTATGGAGGAGTGAAGGTGCGGTTTTGAGTCGGCGCTCACAGAGCGCCACTACAGTCACTTGTCATTCCGAGCGAAGTCGAGGAATCTCTGGGTGGTAGCGGCGTGGAAGGATTCGACTGTAAAGAATGAATGTACTTTATGTGGTTATCGGGGTGCTGGGGGGCTGCCTCCTTGTCGCAATTATCTTGCTGCTGACACGGCGTGGCGGATCTGGTGATGTGGCGCTTGCTGGAAAGATCGAGTTACTCGAGCGCGCGCAAGAGCGGAGCGAGCGGATGCTTCGCGATGAGATGGCACGCAGTCGCGAAGAGGGTGCGAATGCCGCAAAAACGCAACGCGAAGAACTGACGAATTCTCTCGAAAGCGTGCGATCGGTTGTCGATCTTCGCTTGAAGCAATTGCAGGACGATAACTCGAAGCAAATCGACAAGATGCGCGCGACTGTCGACGAGAAATTGCAGGGTACGCTCGAGAAACGTCTTGGCGAATCATTCAAACTGGTAAGCGATCGATTGGAGCAGGTGCACCAGGGTCTCGGCGCGATGCAACAGCTCGCCAGCGACGTGGGAGGTTTGCAACGCGTGCTTACGAATGTGAAAACGCGCGGCGGCTGGAGTGAATGGCAGCTCGGCATCCTGTTGGAGGAAATGCTGACGCCTGAGCAATTCGCCAAGAACATGAAGACGCGCGATGACACCGATGAGCGTGTTGAGTTCGCGATCAAGTTGCCCGGCGATGAAAACGGGGCGCCCGTGTGGTTACCGATTGACGCGAAATTTCCGATGGAACATTACGAACGCCTCACCGCCGCGCAGGAAAGTGGCGATTCCACAGCGGTGGATGCGGCGATGAAAACGTTGGAGACGCAGTTGAAGCGCTGCGCGAAAGACATTTGCGAAAAGTACATTAATCCGCCAAAGACAACCGACTTTGCTCTCCTGTTTTTGCCAAGTGAAGGCCTTTACGCGGAAGCGATTCGTCGCGTGGGTCTGGTTCAAAATGTGCAGCGCGACTGCCGGGTTACGTTCGTAGGGCCGACTACTCTGGCTGCATTACTCAATAGTTTGCAAATGGGATTTCGCACGCTCGCAATCCAAAGGCGCTCAAGTGAGGTTTGGAATCTGCTGGCGGCAGTGAAAACCGAGTTCGGAAAGTTTGGCGAAGCATTGTCGGCAGTGAAAGAGAAGATCGATCAAGCTTCGCGGAAGATGGAAGATGTCGATGTTCGCTCACGGGTCATCACGAAAAAATTGCGTGATGTGGAGGAGCTACCGTCCAATCCGCAGCCAATGCTGAGGGACCTGTTGCACAATGAGAATGACGGCGGCCCCGCCGATTAAAGGTGGCATCGAATCGCTACACATGAAGACGGTGTTAGTCACAGGGGCGAATAAGGGGATTGGCTACGAGGTCGCGCGTCAGCTCGCGGGAAAGGGGTTTCATGTGTTCATCGGGGCGCGAAATCGCAAAGCAGGCGTAAAGGCTGCGGATGAGATCGTGAAGAAAGGCGGGAAGGCGACTTTTCTGGAGATCGATGTTGCAGATAACGCGAGCGTTACCGCCGCGGCGCGCGAATTTGCAAAAGCCGCCAACCATTTGGACGTGCTCGTGAATAACGCAGGGATTATTGTCGATGGGGATAATTTAATTCTGGAGATCACTGACGAACAATTACGAAAGACGCTCGAAACAAATACGCTGGGCGCGCTGCGGGTGACGCGTGAGTTCGTGCCCTTGCTCAGGAGAGGCAAAACGCCGCGCGTAATCAATGTCTCCAGTGGCGGCGGGCAGTTGACGGGTGGCGCAGAGGGTTGGTCGCCCGCTTACTGCATTTCGAAAACGGCACTCAACGGCGTTACATCACAGCTCGCCACTGCGTTGCCGAAGTTTGCCGTCAATTCAGTTTGCCCCGGCTGGGTGCGCACGGACATGGGTGGACAAGGCGCTAGCCGTTCAGTAGAGGAAGGCGCGGACACAATTGTGTGGCTTGCTGCCGATGCGCCGCAGAAGCTGACCGGGAAATTTTTGCGTGATCGGAAAGAAATACCGTGGTGAGTCTGTTTCTGTAGCCGCTTCGCTGTGCGAAGCGCGGACCTGATTTTCCAGACAGATTAACGTCACGTCGCCCACAGGGCGACGGCTACAGACGGGGAACAATCGATCAGGAGCAAGAGCATGAGTAGGAGTAAGAGGAGAAATCACAACACTTCGTTCCATTTACCCTGATCTTTGAGCATGATTTCGCGGAGGAGGCGGATAGGTGGCATGCCGTGATTAAGCAACTCGTTGTGAAATTTTTGCAATGAGAAGTCATCGCCCTGCTGGGCTTTGTAATCATCGCGCAATTTCAGGATCTCCAGTTTGCCCAAGGTGTAATTGAGATAGCCGGGGTCGTAAGTGCCGCGCATCGCTTCCTGGCGCGCCGGTTTTTCTTCGTAATAACAATTTTCCTGAAAAAACTTCGTTGCCTCATCGAGCGACATCTTCTGCGTGTGCATCTTGATCGACACACACAACCGGCATAAACGAAGCAGCGCTTCGTCCGCTTGCGCCATGTGATATTTGGCCGCGCGCTTCACGTCGTCTTCGCTTGGAGTAGAGTGGGTGGAACTGCCGTACCCTTCGTCGAGCATCATTTTTTCGCAGTAATGCGCCCATCCTTCGACGAACGCGTAACTGCCGAAGATTTTTTCAACCTTGCTCGCTGGCGATGCGTTCAGGTGCAGAAACTGCACATAATGACCCGGGTAAGCTTCGTGAATGGAGACGACGTCGGAAGTATAATAATTGAAGGCGGTGAGCCACTCCTGTTTTTGTTTCTCCGGCCAATCGTTCTCGGTGGGTGTGACGTAATAATATGCTTCGTTGGCGCGTTTCTCGAATGGACCGGGCGTATCCATCGAAGCAAAAGAGGTGGCGCGCAGGTATTGCGGTGTCTCTTTCACCTTTGCACGAACGTCCGAGGGGATACTGACCAAATGTTGGCTTAAGACGTATTTGCGAATTTTGTCCAGGTCTCTGGCCACGTCTGGAATGAGATTTTGCGGCGTGGGATGTTCGCTTTGGATTTGTTTGAAAACTTCGCTCGGCGACTTGTTCGGATCGATTTTTTTTGCGGCTTCGGCGAACGCTTCCTGTTCCGCCTTTAATTGTGCCATTCCGATCTCGAGTATTTTTTGCGGTGGAAGATCGACGAGTTCGGTTTGAGCCAGGAAACGTCTGAATTTTTCTTCGCCCAAGGCGTAATCCACGGAGGCTTTTGGAAGTTTCTCACGCTCCAGCCACGCCGCATAATCGTTGAGCGCATTTGCGGCTTTGCGATTGGCCTCGTGAAAGGCGACACGAAGTTGTTCATCCTTGAGATTGCCGATGGCGGCAATGAGATCTTTTTTCAGGAAATCGGCGGACCCTTTTGCAATTTGAATCGCGAGCTCCACGTACGGTTTGGGAACGACGCCATTGAGGTTTGTCCGCGCCGCGATGAGGATATTTGGGATTTGAGATTCGATCGCGATCAGGCTGCGAACGCGATCCTCAAGAGGCGCGAACTTCCTCTTGATGTAAACGTTCACGTCGGCTGCGCGGGCGTAGACCATCGGATTTCGCTCGAACACCGACATGTCCTGCATTTCAAAGAGGTCTTTCTTCACTGCGGCCTGCAGAATTCGCAGATCAATGGATTGACGGGGACTCAGTTTGCTCGGGTCGAACTTGCTCAGCCGATCATCGAAGCGCCGTAGTCGGGAAAGCTCGGCGTCAAGGGCTAGGCGGCTGTAGTCGGTGATCTTGCCGTCATATTCGTGAAGTCCGAGAGCGGTTCCCTCCAAAGGATGAGCGCCCAGGTAGCCCTTTATGTATTCCTCGGCCACCGCCTCATACTCGCCGTCTTCTGTTTCGGCAGCAAAACCTCGAACGCCTTCAGGAAAGAGACCGAGCGCGACGAGGAAAAGGATGAACACGAAAGGTTTAAGGCTAAGGACTGGTTTCATGGGCGGCGCAAGGTTGAGACAACGATTTGCGTTGGGTGTTGCCAAAAATTTCCCATGAGCGATGGTGAGCCTGTTTTTCAAGCTGGGGTCGAAGTATGAGGCGCTTCATGATCTTGCCGTCGGTGGCTTGTCTCTTGCTCGGCGCTTTTCCTGTCTTTGCGCAGGAGGCCGAGCAGGGAAAGGGTGAAGAGGATAACGGCTACGCGCAAATTTCAATTTTCGCAAAAGCGCTCGAGCTAATTCGGCAGGATTACGTGGACGAGAACAAGACGACCTACCACGATCTCATCAACGCAGCAATGAAGGGGATGCTTTCCTCGCTGGATCCCCATAGCCAGTTCATGGATCCGGATGATTTCCGCGATATGCAGGACGACACGCGTAGTCGTTTCAATGGTCTCGGGATTGAGGTTTCCATGAAAAACGGCCTCCCTACAGTAATTGCGGCCATGGAGGACACACCTGCTGCCAAGGCGGGAGTCCTCTCCGGCGATCAGATTTTGCGAATCAATGGCATTTCAACCGAAAGAATGGATCTGCAGGATGCCATCAATGTTTTGCGCGGGCCTGCTGGGGCGAAGATAACGCTGACGCTGCTGCGGCCCTCAACCAAGGAAATCAAAGAATACACGCTGCAGCGTGCAGAGATTAAGGTCCAAAGTGTCAAGGGAGCCAGGCTTCTCGACTCGGAACTGACCGGTCCATTCAAAATCGGTTATATCCGATTGGTGCAGTTCAATGAGCCGACCGCCGACGAACTATCGAAAGCGCTCGATGAATTGCAGAAGCAAGGGATGCAAGCGCTTGTTCTCGATCTGCGGAATAATCCAGGTGGGCTGCTGAATAGCGCGGTTGATGTGTGTGCGCAGTTTCTGCCGCCTAATACGAAAGTCGTCTCAACGCAGGGCCGGGTCGCTTCGCAACAGCATGATTATTCAACTTCCGGTGTGAAAAAGGAGCGCCCGAATTTTCCGATGGTTGTGTTGATCAACGAAGGCAGCGCAAGCGGTGCGGAAATCGTTGCCGGAGCGCTGAAGGATTTGCATCGAGCCGTGCTTGTTGGTGAAACGACCTTTGGAAAAGGTTCCGTGCAGAATGTCATGCAATTGCCCGACGGTTCTGCAGTGCGTTTTACGACGGCGAAATACTACACGCCAAGCAGACAGGTCATTCAGGGTAATGGCGTGACGCCGAATATTCGTGTTGGCATGACTGCCGAGCAGGCGCGTTCGCTCTTTGCTCTGCGTAACGCAGGAAATATGAAGCCCGAGGACGAAAAAGGCGTTATCAAGGCGAGAGACCCGCAAATGTTGCGCGCGATCGATGCGCTCAAGGGCGTCATGATCTACGCGCAAGAGAACGCGCCAAAGGCGCAGGCGGTAAAGAAATAAGCGCATTGTCATCCCAAGCCGCATAGACGGCGAGGGATCCCGCACTGACAGAGAGTATCACGCTACGCAGTAGTGTGACCCAGCAGCTTTTGAGAGGTCCTTCGCTACGCTCAGGATGACGCGAGTATATTGTTTGTGGTGAAAACAGTAGTGGCCCTTGAAACCTCGTGCGACGAGACCGGCGTCGCGATCTTGCGCGGACATAACGGCAAATCAGGCTCGGAATTGCTTGCCAGCGAAGTCGCATCGCAAATCGCCGCGCATGAAAAATATGGTGGGATCGTGCCCGAGATCGCGTCGCGGAATCACCTTGTTTACGCACCGCGGCTGCTAAAGCAGGCCGCGACCGCAGCTAAGCTTCGTTTGTCAGAAGTTGATGCATTTGCCGCGACGAGCGGCCCGGGTCTGGCGAGCTCGCTCATGATAGGTGCTTCGATTGCCAAAGGATTGGCGATCGGCTTTGGGAAACCTTATCTCGCCATCAACCATCTCGAAGGACATTTGCTCTCCCCTTTTTTTGGAAGCGTTGAGAAGGGAAATCAAATCCGCCCGAATGTTTCGCTTATCGTGAGCGGCGGACACACGATGTTGATTCGGGTGGATGGGCTGGGTGCTTACAAGATAATCGGTCGAACTGTCGATGACGCCGCGGGCGAAGCATTCGATAAAGTTGCCAAGATGCTTGGGCTCGGTTATCCCGGCGGGCCCGAGATTGAAAAACAAGCACGAAGCGGCGATCCAAATCGTTTCGATTTGCCGCGTAGCATGCTCGACTCGGAGAACTTCAGTTTTAGCGGATTGAAAACAGCCGTGCGCTATTTGCTGCCGAAGTTGAAGGGCAACTTTCTCGCTGATCTGTGCGGGTCCTTCCAACAGGCAATTATCGATGTCCTGGTGCGTAAGACGATTGGAGCAGCACAGAAATACCGCGTCGGTCTTGTCACAGTCAGCGGCGGCGTTAGCTGCAATCAGGAATTGCGAAAACAATTGGGCGAAACATGCGCGCGCGAGGGATTTGAATTCAAAAATGCCGAACCGTGGTTATGCACGGATAATGCGGCGATGATCGCCTTTGCCGCGCTATTACGACTGCAAGCTGGGTTTCAATCTGAAGTGACCAAAGAAATCGATCCCAATCTCGCGCTGGCGAGGTAGAGCGCGACCCTCGGACATGCCGCGGACGGCTCGGCGGGCCGTCCCTACCAATCAATACTCGCGTTCGAGAAGGTAGTTCGCCAGGGCGTGCAGCTGTTCAGCGTCATCGCCGCGAAATACGGATAGAGCATTGTGCGCCTGGCGCGTGAGCCGTCTGGCCTCAGCGCGTGATTTCTCCAAACCAATCACTGCCGGATAAGTCGCTTTTTTTGCTGCGACATCTTTACCGGCGCTCTTGCCCAGTATCTCCGAGGTTTGCGTTACATCGAGAATGTCGTCGATAACTTGGAAAGCGAGACCAAGCCGCTCCCCGAATTGTGTGATTGCGGAAAGTTTCCTGGCGTCTGCGTTGGCGCTCATCGCGCCGAGCCGAACCGAGCTTTTCAACATGGCTGCGGTCTTGTTCTCGTGGATAAATCGCAATTGATCGCGTTTAACTCTCTTGCCTTCTGCTTCGAGGTCTGCCACTTGGCCAGCGATCAGCCTCTGGCTTCCGGCCGCGACCGTGATTTCGCGCAACAAAATCGAAATATCATAGCGCGGAGCGGGCTTTGCTGTAGAGACGATTTCAAACGCGATCGTTAGGAGTGCGTCTCCCGCCAGCACCGCGATGCCGTCGCCGAAAACTTTATGACATGTGGGGCGGCCGCGTCGAAAATCGTCATTATCCATGCTCGGAAGATCATCGTGCACCAGTGAATAGGTGTGGATGCATTCGACGGCACAGGCAAGCGGAAGCGCGTTGTTGATTTCGCCCCGACAAGCTTCAGCCGCAGCGAGACAAAGAATCGGTCGCAACCGTTTGCCTCCGGCAAAAAGACTGTAACGCATCGCCTTGTGGAGTGTGGCCGGTTTCGTACTCGCCTTCGGCAAATAGCGATCCAGTGCGCGATCGATTTCTTTTTGCCGGATCCGGAGATATTTTTTGAGATTCAAGATGGAAGCGGGTACTGGATGCTCGACTCTGGATACTGGATAATGCAATCCCGCATAGAGTGTCCAGCGCTCAGATATTCTCCACGGTTTCGGTCGCGGCGATCGGTTTCACGCGCATAGCCAGGAACGCGCCCAGGAGTAAAATGGCGGCGCTCCAAATCTGGGCGTGAGTGAGACGTTCACCATAAATCCAGGCGGAGAGACCCATTGCCAGGGCGGGGCAGAGGAGTTGAAGCATTTGCGCGAGCGCCACGCCAATTTCGCGGATGGCTACGTAATACAACACGTGCGCCAGCGTTATACAGGTCACAGCGGAGACAATCAGAATCAAGTTCACTTGTGTCCCCGCGTGAAGCGGTGCGGCAATTTTTCCAAACGCGAATGTAAGAGGAAGCAACAAGCTAGAGGTAATCAAACTAACCAGCCCGAAGCTGCGAATTGGGCCAAGCTGCATGGAAGGTCGTTTAATCAGAACACTGTAGAGCGCCCAACAAAATGTGGCCGTAAAGGCGATGAATAAACCGGGCAGCTTCATCTGTTCTGTTTCTCGACCCGGTTGAAACCAGACTACCCCAAAGGCGCCAATTAAGCCGAGGAGTGTGCCCACTTGGAACTGCCATTGGCGAATCACCCGACGTTCTTCAGGAAAAAATGCGAGTGCGAGTAAAGCCGTGAAAATCACGGACGACCGGATAAAAATCGTGTAAACGCCCGGACCCATATAGAACAAGGCAACTACCTGTGTGATTTGATGGACTACGTTGGGGATACACGGGACCAGACACATCATCACAGCGCGCCCCCCGAAGGGAGAAACGCCGCGATGAGCGCGGTAAACCAACAGAGGTGCTATTGCGAGACAAGCGACAAGATAACGATAAAAATTCTGTGCCCAGGGATCGTAATAGCGATTCAAATAAAACATAAACAGTGACGGCGTGGACCAGATAAGAACCGTGGCAAAGAGAGCAGCGTAGCCTTCCGACAAGCTTGTACGACGGCGTCGATCGATAAATCCCGTCGTCGAATTTGTTTGGTTCATTTAGGTGTTTGCCACGTTAATTTGCTCGCGTACAAGGATAAATCGCTCAAAGATTAGGCCGAAAGGAGAAATGAATATGTTGAACAAAGCAATTACCGCCGGGATCGTATCACTTCTTTGCTGTGCAGTTGTTCAGGTCGGCTTGGGACAAAAGCCCAAGCCCAAGGGCGGCGCGGGCGCAGGCCACATGCAGCGCGGGATCGAGCTCGCTCAACAGAAGGATTACGCCGGCGCCGTTGCCGAATTCACAAAGGCGATTGAGGCGAATCCGAAAGATGCGCGCGGTTACACCAATCGAGGTACAGCCTATCGCCAAGGTGCACAGGCAGCTGAGGCAGCCGGAGACCCCGCTGGGGCGGCCACAAGATATTCATCTGCTCTGGCAGATTTTTCCAAGGCGATCGAAGTCGCCCCGAAGGATGAAGTCGCCTATCGCGAGCGCGGGATGACGGCTGTAATGCAAAATCAGTTCGATGCCGCGCTGGCGGATTTTAATAAGGCCATCGAACTCAAGCCCGACGACGCATACGCCTACAAGTTTCGCGGTTTTGCCGAGATTGGTCTCAACCAGTGGGACAAGGCGGTAGCCGACTTCACTACTGCGATGCAGAAACAACCAGATGATGCGCAGAATTATGACCGTCGCGCTTGGGCAAACCGGAACCTGAAAAACTACGACGCGGCCGTGGCAGACTACACGGTATTAATCGAAAAAAACCCGAACGATGCCGAACACCTGGTGAAAAGAGGCGCTACGTACACGTCACTGCAGCAATATGAAAAGGCCATCGCCGATTATCAGGCAGCGTTAAAGCTAAACCCAAACGACTACGACACCGTTCAACGTTTGCAATATGTGCAGGGGATGCTGCAAGCGAAAAACGCGCCCCCTCCGCCTTCAGCTACTCCCACTCCGACGCCTGCTCCCAGTCTGATCACGCCGCTCAATGTTGGTATCGCCATCGTTGCGTTCATCATCATTGCCGTCGTCGTGCGTTTGCTCACGCGAGGAAAAGCCGAAGAGATAAGTCACAGAATTCGCTAATGGTAGGGACATCGCGCTGCGCTGTCCCTACGGTGCGCCGAACCGTCCCTACCACGCTGAGAATTTCTTTGACACGATCATGCGTGCGGTTAGCTTGCGGACGCTTTTTGCTGGAACGAGGCGGTCCCATGGTCGTTCAAATTGCAAATTTGACGCGGCTTTGGGACTTTTGAATCTCTGGCAGAAGGCGAAACCGGTTTGCCTCTCGGGTTGCCGTAGAGGCGCTGGGTTGGCGAAGAGCAGCCCATGTAGCTCAGTTGGTAGAGCACGTCCTTGGTAAGGACGAGGTCACCGGTTCAATCCCGGTCATGGGCTCCAGGATAGAGCCAGGACCGGCAGCAGGATAATTAAAGAAAACCAGACAGTTTAGTTAATTAGGAGAATACAAATGGCTAAGGAAGCATTTAAACGCGACAAGCCGCACGTAAATGTCGGCACAATCGGTCACGTTGACCATGGTAAGAC
>JBKPOB010000200.1:0-30240 GCA_046732875.1 Verrucomicrobiota bacterium
AATCAATCGCCGGCAATTGGGTCGAAGGCTGAAACCGATCGAGCGCCAAGATCGCGGTTGGGTTAGGTCCATCCTCTTTCACGTAAGAAAAGTTCGTGAACGGTTGAATAACGTGCATGAGTCCGTCCAGCCCAAAGGCACGGCTTTGTACGTTCTCCCACGTACGTGAGATCTTGAATGAGGCTTCGGTGCCCGTATCGAAGACCGAACGAAACGTGTCTCCGTCGAACTTTACTGGATTAGCCAGCGTTGGAGGGGGAAGAATAAAATCGGGTACGAGCGGATTGGATGGCGGTATGAAGACTGTCGATCCCAAATCCCATGTCTTGCCATAATAGGTTCCGCGATAGCCAACCCGTGGCACGATCGAGAGCCATCCAAAGTATGTGTTTGGATAAGTTAGTTGATGGAAGGTATCGAAGCGGTAGGTGCCATAATTCTCGAAGCCAGAATCCTGTGGGAATTGCAGCCGTAAATTGCCAAAGCCGGTCTCGCCTTCGTAGAAAATGGGTCCGCCAAAAAGAGCGTGACGTTTGACGTCCAAAACTACTTCAGGCTGACGTTCTGTTGTGGTGAAAAACTCATTCGCCTGGAAACGTTCGATCGCTGTGAGAGTATAAAAAGGATCCGTCTTAGCCACCGCGAGGACGTTGTCTGGAACGGGATCGATGCGAAACTCACCTTGGAAGAAGTCCTGCATCACGTATTGGTCACTCAGCTTGGTGAGATTGGCGATGCCGTAAATGTCATCTGTAAAGTTGGTCGTATTTGCCAGGCTAACCCGGTATCGCCCGGTAGGAACGTCTTTTCGTGGAATGTTGGTTTCATTCAGGTTCGGATTTTGGTCCTGGATATAATACGTTTTCAGCCGTGCCTGGCTGTCATTGAAGTAATCTATGGTCGAGTCAAACCCGAAGGCTACTCCCCGCCGGCCCCGGTAATCGAGCCGGCCTCGTCCCCTGATGTCGTCTGTAATCGGGAATGTCACTTGAGTGAGAAGCGATGGTCCCCATGAACTCAAATACGCTGGCGAAATCGCAAAACTAAAGGCCTCGTTTAGCGATTGATAAAGATAAGGCCACCAAAAAACAGGCACCTTCCCTATATACGCGGTGACGTACTGGAAAATCACGCGATCGTTTTCGTAAACGCGAATCGTTCGGGCGTGCAGATGGAAATCGGACTTCGGTGAATCGTGAGTCGTAAACGTGCCATCCTTTATGAGATAACCGTTCTCGGAAATTGAACTCACATTGGCGCCAGTTAGGAAATAAGGCTGCGACTCGGTTCGCGCATTGAGCGCTCTGATTTTTTTAGTCTCAGTGTTGTAAATGCCATTCTCGGCGATGTACAGGCTCGTGCCCCGATAGATTCGCACGTGGCCTCGCAACTCCACGTCGTGCGTAGTGGAATTGTACTGCGCGTAATCGGCGTAGATGTCCGTGTCGCCAATATGAATCGCGACGTTATCGCGCGCCGTGGCCAGGCCGTTCTCATACGTCGTTTCCCCCGTCGAAGTGATTTCAATCGGAGCGTTCTCCGGAGTCTTGATCTCTCCCAGGATCAAACCGGCACTCGCCAAAAGAGTGGCGATCAACAAAACCAGCGTTCGCATGGCGCACGGCGAACGTACCGCGCCGGAGGCTCGCTGCAAAGCCAAAAGCACTGGAATAAGGGCAGCCAGTGAGCTCAACCCGGTTTTGAAGCGAAATCATCGCGCGTTCTGTCTTGATTAACCAATCAATTGACGGTTTTCTTCATCCCAACGTGAGCAAGGCTGTTGATCAGATCTTTGTTAATGCAAAACAGTGGCTGCTGTCGTGGTTAACAGGCGCCCCTGGCTGGGTTGTCCAGATCGCGTCGAGTTTGATTAATATTTTCGCGCTCCTCTTCGTATTTCTAACGCTGTTCGCGCTCATGTCGGTGCTGGAGCGGAAGATTCTCGGCCGGATACAAAACCGCTATGGCCCCAATCGAGTCGGACCATTCGGGCTGCTGCAGCCCGTGGCCGACGGTATCAAAATGTTGATAAAGGAGGACATCGTCCCCGCGCGTGCGGACAAGCTTGTGCACTTCCTGGCTCCAATTCTCATTGCTGCTGCGGCGATCCTTGTCCTTGGGATAATCCCTTATGGCCGGAACATGACGCCGTTTACCATCGACGGCGGCATCCTTTTTTTCTTTGCCGTTGGTTCGACCACGGAGCTTGCGGTCTTCATGGCTGGGTGGGGTAGTAATAACAAGTTCTCGATGCTCGGCGCGATGCGCGCCATCGCGCAAATGATCAGCTACGAGCTGCCGCTCATTATCACTGTGCTCCCGGTGGTGATGGTGGTCGGCTCGCTTATGCCTGACCGGATTGTCGCGGCACAGGCTGAATACACATTTGGTTTTGTGCCGCGCTGGTTTGTCTTCACCCCCTGGGGCGCCACTGCGTTCATCTTGTTTTTTGTGTCCGGCCTTGTGGAGTCGAATCGGACTCCGTTCGATGTGCCGGAAGGCGAATCCGAAATTGTCGCTGGCCACATGACTGAATATTCCGGGTTCAAATACGCAACGTTCTTCATGGCGGAATACATCGGAATGTTCGCGATCACCGGGCTTGCCGCGACCTTGTTTCTTGGTGGCTGGCATTCGCCCGTATCTGCCTTGGAATTTATTCCGTCTTACCTCTGGTTTTTCGCGAAGCTCAGCGCGCTGCTGCTCGTTTACATCTGGCTTCGCGGAACCTTGCCGCGCACGCGGATTGATCAAATCATGAATTTTGCCTGGAAATTCATGTTGCCAATGTCTTTTACCTGCGTCATCGCAGCGGCTGTCTGGCATTATGCAGGTCGTGGCTTGCGCGGTTGGCTCTGGTCCCTTTTCGTGATCGTCGTCGTTTACAGTGCCTTGTCGATGTTTCTCGACACGCAAAGAAAGTTTGCGTCGCGCGTTTACCGTTTCGCCGAATGAGCAGCGTCGCGTTCGTCGTTCTCACTATCCTGACATTGGCCGCGGCGCTGGCCGCCGCGACGCTGCAAAAGCTCATGCACGCGACGCTGAGCTTTGCTGTGACGCTTGTGGGCGTGGCCGCGCTATTCTTTCTGCTGGGCGCGGAATTTGTCGGCTTGGTGTTGGTGTTCGTCTACATCGGTGCGGTCGCGGTATTAATCGTCTTTACGATTCTACTGACGCGGCGTGACGTTGGAAAAGATCGTGGTGCAAACTGGGGCGGTGCATTTCTGGCAATTGCTGTGTTCGGCGGTTTGACGTGGGCGATTCTTAAGACGCAATCGGTCGCCATTGTCGCCCCACACGTTCGAACACTGACGGTTAAACGAATCGGTGAAGCATTGATGACCAGTTATGTCTGGCCATTGCAATGCGTGGGATTGCTTCTTACCGCTGCATTGATCGGCGCACTCGTTCTCGTGATGGAGGAAAAGCGATGACGCCGACGCTTCAAGTGTTTCTCATTGTTTCTACCGCCTTGTTCTCGGCGGGCCTACTTGCCGCCTTAAGTCGCCGTCACGCCATTTTTATTCTGATTGGGATTGAGATGATGCTTGCCGCAGCAAACCTCAATTTCATTGCGTTCTGGCGTTTTAGCCCGCAACCGCAGCCACCGACTGGTGTTATGATCGCGATTTTCTCAATCGCCATTGCCGCCGCTGAAGCCGCAGTCGGTCTTGCGCTGGTAATTGCTGTCTATCGACACTACCGCACGACAAACGTCGACCATCTCGACCAGCTCAAAGGATGAGTCACTGGATCATCGATCATCTCTGGTTGATCCCTGCCGTGCCGTTCGCGGCTTCGTTGGCAATTTTGAGCTTGCCGAATGGGTGGCACAGAAGTGCAGCCACACTCGCAATCGCTGGACAAATCGCCGCGCTCGTAATGTCATTCTTGGCGTTCCTCCCCACTCTGCAAATTCCCGGATTTCGCGCCGTCCAGAATTTCATCTGGTTCACTTTCGGCGATAACGCTCTGCGCCTAGGATGGGTTCTGGATCCGCTCGCGGCCGTCATGCTGATGATGATCATGCTCGTTGGGCTTTGCATCTTCGTCTTCAGCATCGGTTACATGGCTGGGGACAGAAATTTCGTCCGCTTCTTCGCTCATCTGTCGTTTTTCTCAGGTGCGATGCTCGGCGTCGTTATTTCCAACAGTTTGCTGCTTCTGTTTATCTGCTGGGAGCTGGTTGGCTTGGCTTCCTATCTACTCATTGGGTTTTGGATTGAGCGACGCAACGCAGCGGCTGCGGCAAAAAAGGCATTTATCACGACTCGTATTGGCGATATGGGATTTTTCCTTGGCTTGCTTTGGCTCTACGGGCGGAGCGGCACTCTTCTTTTTTACGATGACGGAAACGGTTGTCTGGAAAGCGCTGGTCTCGCCATGCTCGGCGCCAGTGCTACGTCTATCGCGCTGCTGATCTTCTGCGGCGCGATGGGTAAGTCGGGGCAATTCCCGCTGCACATCTGGTTACCTGATGCGATGGAAGGCCCGACGCCAGTCAGCGCATTAATCCATGCCGCAACGATGGTTGCTGCCGGCGTTTTTCTGGTCGCCCGCGTGTATCCGCTATTCGCGTTAGGCGCAATCGAGGGCGTGACGTCCTCGCTTAGGGTCGTCGTGTGGATTGGAGTCACTACAGCTTTGATGGCCGCGCTCATCGCGATAGCGCAGGCTGACATCAAACGCATTCTCGCGTATTCGACTGTGTCACAACTCGGTTTGATGATGGTTTCTCTGGGCGTGGGCGGTGTCGCTGCCGGGATGATGCATCTGCTGGCACACGGTTTTTTCAAGGCGCTGTTGTTTCTGGGCGCGGGCTCTGTCATACACGGCTGCCACGGCGAACACGATATTCGGAAAATGGGCGGTCTGCGCCGGCTCATACCAATCACGTTTTCGACCTACGCAATCGGTATGATGGCTCTGAGCGGCGTGCCGCTCTTCTTTTCCGGCGGTTGGACGAAGGAGGAAATCCTGCATGTGACTGCGCATTGGCCAATTTCTCGCTTGCCCTATTACCTTCTCCTCATCGGCGTCGTCCTCACCGCGCTCTACATGACCCGTCAGATTATCTACGTCTTCTTCGGTGATCGGCGTGCTGGCTCTCAACATGCGCACGAGAGCCGACGGGTCATGACGATGCCGCTCATCGCACTCTCGATTTGTGCGATCTTCTTCAGTGTTGTGCTAACCCCAGCATGGCCGTGGCTGCACGGCTATCTAGCGGGCGAATCTGCACACTTCGAATTCGCGCGGCTGATTCAGCCCGCGCTTTTTCTTTCGCTGATTCTTGTGGGCGTGGGCTTTGCTATGGGCATCTGGATGTATCGCAAAGTTGGCGCGCAAGATCGAGAGCGTCCCGCCGAGACTGATCCGTTCGAATATTCGCAGCCCGAATTATTTCGATTCCTCGAGAATAAAATGTGGATCGACGAACTGTATGCTCGCACCGTCATCACATTTAGTTGGATGAGCGCGCGTCTATCCGACTGGATGGATCATAATGTCTGGGATCGCCTGGTACGCGGATTCGCCGGGATCGGTCAGCTCTTCGGAATTTTTACGGCCCGTGTCGATGAGCGCGGCATCAATGCTGGAGTCGATGAGACAACCGTTGGCGCGCGGGGTCTGGGCCGTCTGCTGTCGACGGCGCACTCTGGACAAATCCAAACATATCTCAGCGTCATCGCGATCGGCGTGCTGGCGCTATTGCTTTTCTACGCATGGTTGGCTTGATCAGCGGGCTCATCTTAATTCCGCTGATCGGCGCGCTTGCGCTTTTTACCGGCCCCGCGAGGAATGCGCGTCCGATCGCATTGTTGTTTAACGGACTGGCGGGGCTCGACGCGTTGCTGTTGTGGCAGCACTTCGATATTCACATTGCTGGCGTTCAATTGATCGAACGGCACGCATGGATTCCAGCAATCAGCGCCGAATACCTGGTCGGAGTCGACGGTTTGAGCCTGCTGCTGGTGTTACTAACATCGCTCATCATTCCCTTCGCATTTCTCGCGCAGAGGATGGATCGCGGGTTTTACGCGCTGATGTTAATTATGCAATCTGCGCTGTACGGCACGTTCACGGCACAGAATTTTGTCCTGTGGTTCTTGTTCTACGAGATGAGTCTGATCCCCGCGTTCCTGCTGATCAAACTCTGGGGCGGGGAAAATCGCGACCGAGCTGCGACGAAGTTTTTCCTCTATACGTTTCTCGGAAGTGTGGCGATGCTTCTGGGATTCCTTGGAATTTATCTGGCCAGGGGCTCCTTCGATTTTGCCACGCTTGCCGGTCTTGGTAAAAACGGATTGCTTACGGGCAAACTCACCTGGCTCGCTTTTGCCGGAATCTTCCTTGGACTCGCGGTCAAAGTGCCGCTGTACCCATTTCACACCTGGTTGCCCGACGCGTACGAGAGCGCCCCAACAGGTGTGTCGATGGTTTTGACCGGTGTGCTTTCGAAAATGGGTGTTTACGGTTTCGTGCGTCTGTTGCTCCCGCTTTTTCCAAACGAAATCAGAATCGTTGGACCCTGGCTGCTGGCGCTTGCGATCTGCTCGATTGTTTTCGCTCCGTTGGCCGCGTGGGCTCAGTCCGATTTGAAACGGATGGTCGCCTACCTGTCGGTCAATCATCTTGGCTACTGCATGCTTGGCTTGTTCGCGATCGGTGCCTCGGCTGCCGGCGCTGCGATCGACACGCAAGCAGCGCTAAGCGGTGTGTTCATCCAGATGTTCAATCACGGGATCACTGCGGCTGCTTTGTTTTACCTGGTCGGCCTGCTGGAACAACGCCGGGGATTGCGTGGAATTGGCGACTTCGGAGGACTGATGCAGAGGACTCCGATTCTTTGCGGCTGGATGAGCGTCGCCATGTTCTCATCGCTAGGCTTGCCGGGCCTGAACGGTTTTGTCGGCGAGTTTCTAATTTTTAAAGGTTCGTTTGCCATCACGGCATCCTTCACGGTCATTGCGGTGATTGGCTTGCTTGTTACAGCGATCGTTTTCATGCGTGCAATGCAAGCGCTCTTCAGTGGACCACTGGCGGAAAGCTGCGCCGCTTTTGAGGATCTTTTGCCGAGGGAAAAGATCGCAATCATCCCTTTGGCACTGCTCATGTTTGCGATCGGCCTCGCACCTCAATTCATGTTCAACATTTTCAATGCAACCGTCGTTCAAATGGCGCGTCTGTTTGCCTGAGAATCACTGCGAATGAGTAAGGAAATCGTCACAGTTGAGCAGATCGCGCGACGGATCTGCTACGTTCGCGGCGAGAAAGTTCTGCTTGATGTTGATCTAGCCGCTTTGTACGGCGTCGCGACAAAAGCTCTGAATCAGGCTGTAAGGCGCAATCGGGATCGATTCCCTGATGATTTCATGTTTCAACTTACGACCAAAGAAGTACTGATTTTGAGGTCACAATTTGTGACCTCAAGTTCGCAAGGCACTGAAGGTCAGGCAGCTGAGAAGAACTCATCACAAACTGTGATGAGTTCGAAGAGACATGGTGGAAGGCGCTATCGCCCGTACGTTTTTACCGAACAAGGCGTTGCAATGCTTTCCAGCGTGCTCAACAGCGACCGCGCGGTGAGAGTGAACATCGCGATCATGCGAGCATTTGTAAGGCTGCGTCAGACACTGGATGCGAATCGTGAGCTCGCGAGGAAATTTTCCGAACTGGAACGGCGTGTTGACAAGCATGACGAGGAAATCCTCGCGATCTTGGAAGCGATTCGGCAGTTGATGACTCCGCCGGAAAAGTCACGACGGGAAATTGGATTTCATGTGCGCGAGAACGCCCCGCGCTATCGGGCGACTAAACGCGCATGATCGCCTGGACGATTTACCTCACATTCGCCGGTGCAGTGCTGTTGCTCCTGTTCCCAGGCGCTTTTGCGCGCTGGATCGCGCTGGTTACAACCCTCGCTGGCCTGCTTTTGGGAATCGTTGCATTTGCTCGCACGCCTGTTGCTGATCTTGCTCACTTCACAACGATCGTGCGTGTGCCATGGGTGCCATCGCTCGGGATGAACTACCATCTCGGTGTTGATGGCGTAGGTCTCACGATGGTTCTTGTCACAGGCATCTCGGCTGTGAGCACTGTGTTGTTTTCATGGGATGTCAATCATCGCCAGCGCGAATTTTTCTTCTGGTTGTTGCTCGTTCTCGGAGGTTGCTATGGCGTCTTCCTCAGCGCCGATTTGTTTTTGTTCTTCGCCTTCTACGAACTGGTCATCGTCCCGAAGTATTTTCTCATCGCCATCTTCGGTTCGACCAACAAGGAGTACGGCGCTATGAAGCTGACACTTTACTCGTTCTTCGGCGGCATGTTCGTTTTTGCGGGGATCCTTATCGCTTACATAGCGGCCGGCTCCCTGGATTTGAATCAATTGGCGCAATTCCAATTTGGTCCGCAGCTGCAATCGTGGGCCTTTCCTGTGTTGTTCCTCGGGTTCGCAGTGCTTGCCGGCATCTGGCCTTTGCATACTTGGGCGCCGACAGGCCATGTCGCGGCGCCTACAGCGGGTTCGATGCTGCTTGCCGGCATCGTGATGAAACTGGGCTCCTATTCGGGACTGCGCGTAGCGATGAATCTCTTTCCGGAAGGATTCCAACTGTGGAGCAAATGGATCGCTGTCCTCGCTGTCATTGGAATTGTTTACGCGGCAGCGGGGGCGCTGCGCCAACACGATCTGAAATTCGTTATTGGTTATTCGAGTGTGAGTCATATGGGTTTCGTGTTGCTGGGGCTGGCTACGGCAAATGTGCTCGGCGTTTCGGGAGCGGTGCTGCAAATGTTTTCGCACGGCGTGATTGCGGCGCTGCTCTTCGCCGTTGCCGGACGTATGATCTATCGACGCACTCACACCCGCGAGCTTGATGCATTATCGGGAATGAATCTCAGTCGCGCTCTGCCCTTCGCTGCATTCACATTTGTAATCGCTTCCGCCGCATCGATGGGAATCCCCGGTTTCAGCGGATTTGCAGCGGAAATTACGATTCTGATTGGCGCATCAAAAACCTATCCGATCGCGGTTTGGATTACCGGTGCCGGCATGGTTCTGGTAGCGGCTTTCACCCTGCGCGCGCTCGTGAAATCATTTTTTGGTGAGGTGCACGTGCAGACAGGCCGTGTTCCGATCGACGCCGATTGGAAAGAACAATCGATCACGCTTGCTGAGAAGTGCGGCGCCTGTTTGCTCATGTTGGCCACGCTTGCGGTCGGACTTTATCCCAAATTTCTGCTCGATCGCATTCAACCCGCGGTCGAGGCGATGAGATTCTTGAAATGAGAAAACATAGATTTCCAGTCTGTGGGAGCGGGGGAGTTGGACTCCGTTGCTCGATTTCCAACAGATTGCAAACCCGCTGGGCGCACAGGCGGCCCGCCTATGTTCCGTCATTCCGTTTCAACGCTTCGACGCTTCAACGATGTCTTACCTAGAGCTTCTCAAACTTGTTTCACCCGAAGCTGTCGTCGTCGTTACAGCGCTGGCGGTTCTCGCCATTGGCCTAACGAGCCGGCGTGCGGGGACAATTTGTTCCGGTATTGCTATGCTTGGGCTGGCGACCGCCATCGGCGCGGTGTTTATGTTGCCCCGTAATGCGAGTCTTTTCGGCGGGATGCTTGTGATCACACCCCTCACATCCCTTTTCAAAATCATTTGCCTCGCGCTCACATTTTTCACTATTTGTCTGGCGCGATCTGAAAAATCTCTCCGTCATCCGGGCGAATACCTGGCGATTATTCTTTTGGCGACGGTCGGTCTGATGCTGCTCGTTGGTAGTGAAGAATTGCTCATGATCTTCATTGGGCTCGAACTGCTGGGCCTCTCGCTTTACGTGATGGCTGGCTTCGATAAGACCGATGTGCGATCTGCAGAAGCAGGCCTCAAATATTTTTTGTTCGGTAGCACCTCAAGTGCATTCACGCTTTTCGGAATCAGTTTGATCTATGGCATGTCGGGAAGCACCGGCCTCGCTGCGATCGCGAATAAATTGGCGGTCGCGCCCGTGCAACCGTTGCTTGCGACCGGCATTATCATGACGCTCATCGGCTTTGCGTTCAAAATTGCCGCTGCGCCGTTTCACTTATGGGCGCCTGATGCGTATCAGGGAGCCCCCGTCCTGAGTGCGGCATTTATCGCGTCGGTATCAAAGGTTGCCTCATTTGTCGTGCTTGGAAAAATTGTGCTGCTGGGCTTTGGCCCAGTGCATGGGAGCTCCGCATGGCGCGCTATGGCTGCCGGCTGGTCGCCGCTTCTTTCCGTGCTCGCCGCTTTGTCAATTCTGATTGGCAACCTCCTCGCACTGGCACAGACCAATGTTCGGCGCCTGCTCGCTTACTCCGCTGTCGCCCACGCTGGCTATACGCTCCTTGGACTTGTCGCCGGAAGCCAGGACGGGTTTTCGGCGACGCTGTTCTACGCGGCTATTTACGCAATTACTCTCGTTGGTGCGTTCGGAGTCGTCGCGGTCGTGCGAAGCGGGAGTGGTGGCGACGATATTAGAAATTTTTCCGGATTGGCCGGCCGTGCGCCGTTACTCGCCGGTTGCATGGCTGTCTTCATGCTTTCCCTGGCGGGTATACCTCCGTTGGCCGGATTTTTCGGAAAGTTTTATCTGTTCAGCGCTGCACTGCGCGCCGGTGGAAATTATGGCTTGTTCTGGCTGGTTGCGCTGGCACTCTTTGGCAGCTTTGTCTCTCTCTACTATTATCTGGTCGTGCTGAAAGCGATTTTCGTTGATCAGCCTTCGCGTACGACTCCAGCGCTCGATCACGTTTCATCCGATTTGCTGCAACGAATCACGGTGACCGTACTAGCTGCAGCAATTCTCCTCTTTGGTATAACGCCAAATGTCCTGGCGGCCCGAATTCTTGCTGCCACGCCATGAAAATTTCAGTAAAAAAAGTGTGATTAACGCTTGACTATCGCGGTATAACTTTTGCATCAAATCGAGAAGCACAGACTGGAAGAGTTGATGAAGTGAAGATGGGCAGCATCAGCCAGTTCATTGATCGGCATTTCCGTCACTTTAACGCCGCAGTTTTAAAAGATGCGGCGGACGCATACATCGCGCATCTGGATCACGGCGGGAAAATGATGATCACACTCGCCGGAGCGATGAGCACGGCTGAACTGGGGGTTTCCCTCGCGGAAATGATTCGCCAGGATAGAGTGCATGCCATTACATGCACCGGCGCGAACCTCGAGGAGGATCTCTTTAACCTTGTCGCGCGTAGCGAGTACGAACGGATTCCTCATTATCGCGAATTGACAGGGCAACAGGAGGAAGAACTTTTGCGGCGCCATCTGAATCGAGTGACCGATACGTGCATTCCGGAAGAGGAGGCGATGCGCCGGATCGAGCACATCGTGCTGGAGGAATGGAAGAGTGCCTCGGAAAAGAAGGAGCGAAGATTCCCCCACGAATTCTTCTATAAGATATTAAGAGAGTGCCGGCTGAAGAAATTTTACGAGATCGACCCGGCGGACAGTTGGATGATTGCCGCCGCGCACCAGGATCTTCCAATCTTTGTACCTGGTTGGGAGGATTCAACATTGGGAAATATTTATGCCGCGCGCTGCATCACGGGTGAGATCACCGATGTGCATACGGTTCGCTCCGGCATCGAATATATGATCGCGCTATCGGAGTGGTATCGACGGATATCACAGGATTCCTCCATTGGCTTCTTCCAAATCGGCGGCGGCATTGCGGGCGATTTCCCGATTTGCGTCGTGCCCATGCTCAATCAAGACATTGTCACCACGCCTGTGCCCGAATGGGGTTACTTTTGCCAGATCAGCGATTCCACAACCAGCTTCGGCTCGTACTCCGGCGCAGTGCCCAATGAGAAGATCACGTGGGGTAAGCTGAACATCGATACACCGAAGTTCATCATCGAATCCGACGCCACGATAGTAGCACCGCTCATCTTCGCCAAAGTTCTGGGTTGGTGATGTTCAGCGGTCGTCACCACTTGGCAGCCATCGGTTCTGATGACTGATCACCGTCAACTAATCGGTCTGCCTTTTACTGCCAATGGCCTGCAATCCAGACCCAGCCGCCGGGCCGACGCACCCAGTGGCCTGCCACCCAAACCGCGGCTGGCCTTGGCCGGACTAGCCAACTGCCCGGCACCCAGACGTAGTCGGTTCCGGTCCATCGCCAATAACCAGTCGTCCAAACGTATCCCGGTCCCGGTGCCACTGTCTGCGTTTCAACGCGGACTGGTGGCGGAGGTCTAGTCACTACTACCTCGCGAGCTGGACCCGTCGTCGTCACTTCCTGTGTAGTCGTTGTCGTCGTCACCGTCGTTGGTTCTTCCGCGCAGCCGATCAATGCTAATGGCAGTAACATCAATAGGTAAGAGTTTCTCTTCATTTTACGCCTCCCACTACAGATTCGCTTTGTGTCCAACAGGTGGCTTTATCGAAAATGAGAGCTACCTGCGTTTGATAGCGGAAAACCGGTTTTGATCCGATGATAGGCGATGCTCTACGTGGTCGCGACACCAATTGGCAATTTGGGCGATATCACGTTGCGCGCGCTGGAGGTACTCAAGTCGGTTGATCTGCTCGCGGCCGAAGACACGCGGCATTCCGGAATGTTGATGAAACATTTCGGAATAAAGAAACCGTTCATCAGTTATCACGAACATAACGAAGCAAAGCGCACTGCGGAACTCGTCGAACGCCTGGCAGCGGGCGAAAACATTGCCTTGATCACGGATGCCGGAACGCCTGGACTATCCGATCCGGGATTGCGTCTTGTCCGCGAATGCATTCAGCGGGAGCTTTCGCTCACGATCATCCCGGGGCCATCATCGATCCTCACCGCTCTTGTTGGTTCGGGATTTTCAACTGAGAAGTTTTCGTTCCGCGGATTTCTTCCCATCAAAAGCGGGCAACGCGAGCGCGGGTTGCGAGCTGCGGCTGAATCCGGTGAAACAACAGTCTTTTTCGAGTCGCCCTATCGATTAACTAAGACACTCGCCACCTGCGTCGATATCGTGCCGGCCCGGCAACTTTGCGTTGCGCGCGAGCTGACAAAAAAATTCGAAGAATTTCGACGCGGCACAGCCGGTGAACTTCTTGCGCATTACGAAGCCCACCCGCCGAAAGGCGAGATCGTGCTCGTGATTTCGGCGTCCTAATAGTCGCGTTGGCTGCTACGGAATAAACCGAGAAAATCGCCAAACCCGCAAGGAACGGAGCCGCGGCGCCGCCGGCGAATAAATGAGCCGCAATAGTCGTCAAACTGCGCTACTCAAATCAGCGTACAGGTTTGGAATCAATGCGACCCGAAATTGTCTCTGCCGGAAATTCCGCATTCCACGTCTCCTTTTCACTGCCCGGAGATGGGACAATACCTACCCCAAAGGCTGGCCCGCCGTACGACGGGACGAGTGCGGCCAAATGGCGGACTTTCACGAACAAAGAAGCCGCGGGCATCGATTATGATGTAATGACCCGCTCGCTTTGGGTGCCTTTGCTCGCGGGACTCATCATTACCCTGCTGCAACTTGCGATGGCGATAGGCCTGCTTGCCCCGGAAGGCTCTTTTTCCGAGCGCTACGCCACGCTGGCCCAGCACGATAGCTATTGGTTTATGAACATTGTCGATCGCGGTTACCAGACCATCGTCCCGCCCATCGATCACAAGGTGATGGAAGTATCAAACGTCGCATTTTTTCCCGCATATCCTGCGGCTGCGGCTGCGTTTCGCTATGGACTCAACATTAGCACCAGCACGGCTCTGTTGATCACTGCTCAGCTCGCTGCCTGGGGGTTCTGGAGCTATTTCTTTCTGTTTTGCAGGCGCTGGAATGTTTCGCCCGCGCTCCAGGTTTGCGGCACATTATTAATCGCTGTCCATCCCGCAGCGTTCTTTCTGATTGCCGGTTACTCAGAATCTCTGTTTTTGATGGCACTCCTCGGTTTCATTTATTGGAGTACTGTCGAAGGGCGATCTGCAAAGGTCTGGGCAGCTGTTCACGGTATCGTGATGTCAGCAACACGGATTGTTGGAATTGTGTGTGCAGCATTTCCTGTGGTGCTCTCGTTTTTCCAAACTGGATGGCGCCGTTTAGGTGAACCCGGCCCGTGGTTTCGCAAGGAGAAGCCGGCAGTCGCCATCATGCTGGTGGCGAGTTTTGGCGCCGTAGGATTCTTCACGTATTCGCAACTGCGCTGGGGCCATTGGGATATTTATATGCTTACACAGGCAGCCGGTTGGGGAATCGATCCCGATTATTTGGCGGTGTTTAAGCCTTCTAGTTATCGGTGGCTCGTTCCAGCTTTGAACGATCCGACGGAGGCGAGCCAAATGTCAATGTCATTAGGCGCCGTGCTTTTTGTTGGCATCGCCATTTGCGAACTGTCGATTCGTAGGTGGGCGGGTTTGCCTATTCGTGCCGGAATCTATTTCTGCGCCCTTGTAATCTATTATCTCTCCGTCAGCGGAGTCGCCTGCGTGGATATGGAAAGTATGCTCCGTTATGAATTTTGCGTGCACGCTTTGATCGTGCTGGCGTTTCTGAATTTTTTGGGTCAATTTCGCACACCGCCGGTGCTCGTTAGGGCACTCGGCATCGCGACAGTGGCGCTGCTCAGCAGCGCTGGGCTATGCGTACAGGGGTGGTACGTCTGGAATTTCACCCGGGGCAACTGGGTTGCGTAGAAGAAAATGAAAACAAGAGTCGGCATCATCGGGGCGGGCCCGGCAGGTTTAACGGCAGGGTACCTTCTGTCGAAGGAGGAAGTCGATGTGGTTGTCCTGGAAGCCGATCCCGTTTACGTCGGCGGAATTTCCCGGACTGTGACTTACAAGGGTTTTCACTTCGACATTGGCGGCCACCGTTTCTTTTCCAAGTCGAAGGCGGTCGAAGATCTGTGGACGGAAATTTTGCCTAACGACATGCTCGTACGGCCGCGGTCATCGCGGATTTTCTACGACGGAAAGTTTTTCTCGTATCCGTTGAAACCGTTCGAAGCACTGCTCAGACTGGGCGTCTTCAAATCTGCGCTATGCATCCTGTCATGGATGAAGGCGCGCATGTTTCCCGTGCGAAATCCGCGCAATTTCGAAGAGTGGGTAAGCAATCAATTCGGCAAACGACTCTTCAACACGTTCTTTAAAAGCTACACCGAAAAGGTCTGGGGAATGAGCTGCAAAGAAATCTCCGCCGACTGGGCGGCACAGCGGATTAAAGGACTTTCGCTCGGCAGCGCCATCAAGAATGCGCTGATTCCGCAGCGCTATAATAGTGATCGCACGAAGGTAATTAAGACGCTGATCAATTGCTTTCGCTATCCGCGAAGAGGTCCCGGCATGATGTGGGAAGCGTGCGCGGAAAAGATGAAGGCCCTGGGCGGCAAGCTAGAGATGGGCTGCAGGGTAATGCGCTGTTCCTACGATGACACATCCTGCAACTGGACGATCACATACAAAGATCGACAAGGTGACCTGCAAACAATCGAAGCGGAACACGTGATTTCGTCCGCGCCCATGCGGGAGCTGGTGTCCGGACTATCGCCAAGTGTGACCGAGCGAACGAAACGCGCTGCCGAGAGTCTCAAGTACCGCGATTTCCTCACCGTGATGTTGATCTTGAAAGATCGACAGATGTTTGATGACAATTGGATCTACATTCATGATCCAAGCGTTAAAGTTGGCCGCGTTCAAAACTTCCGCTCCTGGTCGCCGGACATGGTGCCTGAGCCGGCGAAGGTCTGTTACGGACTCGAATATTTCTGTTTCGAACACGACGGCCTCTGGGACTCGAGCGATAATGATTTGATTGAACTAGCGAAGAGCGAACTACTTCAGATCGGGTTGGCGAGGGAAGGAGACTTCGTCGATGGCTGCGTCGTCCGCCAAAAAAAGGCGTATCCCGTTTACGATGATGATTACGCGCGGCATGTCGCCACGATCCGGCAGGAATTGGATACACGTTATCCGAACCTTCACCTGGTCGGCCGCAATGGCATGCACAAATACAACAATCAAGACCACGCCATGATGACCGCGATGTTGTGCGTCGAAAATATTCTGACCGACACCAAGCTTTACGACCTCTGGCAGGTGAACAGCGACGCCGAATATCATGAAGCAGGTCCCGCGGCGGCTCAAGAGATAACTGGTCCCGGACTACGGCTGGTTCCCACACGCGTCGTCGCCGCTCCCGAGCTCGCACCGGAAGCGTAGTCGCGGGTCCGCGGCTTGTCTTGTCATTCCGAGCGAAGTCGAAGAATCGCTCGACAATTTCTCATCGAATCGATGCTTAGATGCTTTGCGTTCTATGGATGAGGATTGGACGAGTCAGAACGCGATTCTTCGAACTCGTCGACTGGCGGACAGGAACAGAACAAATTTCGGTCGCCGTAAACATTGTCGATGCGTGCAACGGCTGGCCAGAATTTGTGTTCACGCGTCCATGGCGCGGGGAAAGCTGCTTGTTCGCGCGTGTAGGGGCGGTCCCAATTCTCGGAAGCGATTTGGTGCGCGGTGTGCGGCGCGTTTTTCAACATGTTGTTTTCTCGATCCATTTTCCCCTTCGCAACCGCTTCAATCTCCCCGTGAATGGAAATCATCGCGTCGCAGAAACGATCGAGCTCGTGTTTTGGTTCGCTCTCAGTTGGCTCGATCATCATCGTCCCGGCGACTGGCCAGGAAACTGTCGGCGCGTGAAAGCCATAATCCATCAACCGTTTTGCTACATCTTCGACCTCGATACCTGCGCTCTTCCACTGGCGAAGATCGACGATGCACTCGTGCGCGACGAGGCCGCGTTTGCCTTTGAAAAGCACGGGAAAATAGGGATCGAGTCGTTTCGCGATGTAATTTGCGTTTAAAATCGCGACCTCGCTTGCCCGTTTCAATCCCTCCGTGCCCATCATGCGGATATACATCCACGTAATCGTCAGAATGCTGGCGCTGCCATACGGCGCAGCGGAAACGTTGCCACCCTTGCCACCTCCGTGACGGTAATCGGAGCCGCTCCCATTCGGTGGACGCTTCCCGTACTCTCCTTCGCCAAACAGGATTCGACCCGTCTCGGAATCGAGAATGAATTCTCGTGGAAGATATGGCGCAAGATGCTTGGCCACCCCGATCGGCCCAACGCCCGGACCGCCCCCGCCGTGCGGAATACAAAATGTTTTATGGAGATTTAAGTGACAAACGTCCGCGCCGTAATCACCGGGGCGGCATAAACCACATTGCGCGTTCATATTTGCGCCGTCCATGTAAACTTGACCACCATGTGCGTGCACAATGTCGCAGATTTCGCGAATGGTCGGCTCAAAGACGCCATGCGTCGAGGGGTACGTCACCATCAGCGCGGCGAGGTCGCGTGCGTGCTCATCCGCTTTGGCACGCAAATCGGCAAGATCGATATCTCCATCTTTCAAGCAGGCTACCGAGACAACCTTAAAACCGGCCATGATTGCGCTGGCCGGGTTCGTCCCGTGGGCCGAAGTCGGAATGAGGCAAATGTTGCGATGCGCTTCGTTTCGCGAAGCGTGATATTCGCGAATCGCCAATAGACCTGCATATTCGCCCTGCGATCCGGCATTGGGTTGTAATGAAATCGCATCGAATCCAGTGATTTCGGCAAGCCAGGTTTCGAGGTGCTCGCACATCTCCGCATAACCGACGGTTTGTTCTGTGGGTGCGAACGGATGCAGGTTGGAGATTTCCGGCCACGAAATCGGAAACATTTCCGCCGTAGCGTTCAATTTCATCGTGCACGAACCAAGCGGGATCATCGAAGTCGTCAGCGAAAGATCTCGTGATTCGAGCTTCTTGAGATAACGGAGCATCTCGGTCTCGGTGTCGTGGGTGTTGAAGATCGGGTGAGTGAGAAATTCGGAAGTGCGGATTGCGGATTGCGGAATGCGGATTGGCGGCTCGCCCAGATCGTCATCGGCCAAATCGCGCACGTTTGTGCCACGAAAGATCGACAACAGCACCTCGATATCGCGTGAGGTTGTCGTTTCGTCGAGAGAAATGCCCACTGCGTGCGGTCCCAGTTCGCGCAAGTTGCAATCTGCTTTTTGCGCGTGTTCTAGAACGAGCGCGCTTGACTCAACTTCGACACTGATGGTGTCGAAGAAATTTTCATGCGTGATATTCAAGCCAAGCCCGCGCAGGCCATCGGCAAGTCGACTTGTTAGGCGATGCACACGCTGAGCGATTACACGCAGACCCCTTGGACCGTGATACACGGCATACATCGAAGCGATGACAGCCAGAAGGACCTGCGCGGTGCAGATGTTGCTCGTTGCTTTGTCGCGGCGGATGTGTTGCTCGCGTGTTTGCAACGCAAGTCGATACGCGGGGCGGCCTTCGGCATCGTGCGAAACGCCAACAAGCCGTCCGGGCATGTGACGTTTGTATTGATCGCGTGTGGCGAAGTATGCCGCATGCGGGCCACCAAACCCGCGGGGAACGCCGAAACGTTGTGTGTTCCCGACCGCAACATCGGCGCCAAATTCTCCAGGCGATTTCAGCAGTGTCAGCGCCAGGATGTCGGCCGCGACCACGGCCAGCGCTCCTGCATCATGCGCCTGCTTAATGAAATCCGTGTAATCGTGAATCGCGCCATCGGTGGCGGGATACTGAACTAGCGCACCGAAAACAGTCTCGTCGAACTTGAACCGCGAGTAATCACCAATCTCAATTGTAATTCCAAGCGGTTTCGCTCGTGTTTGCACAACGGCAATCGTTTGTGGGTGACAATTGTCGGCGACAAAAAACGTTTTGCGATTCGGAACGACTCCATGACAAAGCGTCACTGCCTCGGCGGCGGCAGTGGCTTCATCAAGCAGTGAGGCATTGGCAATCTCAAGCCCTGTTAAGTCTATGATCATCTGCTGAAAATTGAGGAGGGCTTCGAGCCGGCCTTGTGCGAGTTCAGCCTGATAGGGCGTATAGGCGGTATACCAACCGGGGTTCTCGAGAATATTCCGCTGAATGACGGGCGGCGTAATGCAATCCGAGTAGCCGGCGCCGATAAACGAGCGCGCAACTTTGTTCTTCTTGGAAATTGCGCGGAGCTCGGCCAGCGCTTCTATCTCCGATTTTGCTTCCGGCAAGTTCAGTTCACGATCCATCCGGATATTTCTTGGAACGGCTGCTTCGACAAGGGACTCGAGATTTTCGAAGCCGACCTCGCGCAGCATCGCGCGCACTTCGTCTTCGTTCGGGCCAATGTGGCGACGCGCGAAGGAATTTAGATGGATTGTTTCTTCACGCCGTTGCATGGGAGCAGACTACGGAAAGCGAATCGCGCTTCAAGTCGAGCTCAGGTAGGGACGATTGACCTCAATCGCTCGGGCGGTTCGGTGAACCGCTCCTACCATTTACGTCGCGTCGTGAATTTCCACGCCTCGGCTTTTCAACAGGGCGCGCAGCTCGGCCAGATGTTGATGATTGCGCGTTTCGACCGTGCACAGAACATTTACGGCTGAGACGTCCGGACTGGCGAAAGCGCGATCATGCACCACTTGCTTAACACTTGCTCCTGTGGATGCGATTTGTGCTGCCAGATCGGCCAGCCCCCCGGGTCGATCGCTAATTACGGCGGTGAACCGTCCAAGTCTGCCATCGGCGACCAAGCCCCGTTCTATTACACGACTTAGCACATTGGGATCGATGTTCCCACCGCAAAGCAACAGCACCACTTGCTCGCCAGCGAGCTCTTTTAACTTCCCGGACATGCACGCGGCCAGTGGCGCGGCCGCAGCTCCCTCGACGACGCTCTTTTCTAATTCAACAAGACGAAGAATTGCCAGAGCGATCTCTTCTTCAGTCACGGTGACGGTCAGATCGACGAGCGGTCGCGCAATCTGAAACGCATTCGCCCCGACCTGCGGAATGGCGAGGCCATCTGCGAGCGTCGGAAGCATGGCAATTTTGGTCGGCTTTGCTGCTTCAAGCGCACCTGAAAAACTCGCCACGTTCTCGGCCTCGACGGCGATAATTTTTCCGCTCGGTCGCAAGGTCTTTACGGCGAGAGAAAGGCCGGCGAGCAAGCCGGCTCCGCCCACGGGGACAATTACGGCCTCAACATCGGGAATTTGCTCGACGATTTCGAGACCCATCGTTCCCTGGCCGGCAATGATTGCGGGATCATCGTAGCCGTCGATATAGGCCAGGCCTTTTTCCTTCGCGATTTTGTGTGCATGCGCTTTTGCTTCGCCAAAATCTTCTCCGTGCAAAACGACGATCGCACCGAGTTGCTGGCACGTGCTCACCTTTATGAGAGGCGCGAATTTGGGCATTACCACTGTTGCGGGTATGCCAAGTAAGCTGCCCTGATAAGCGAGTGCTTGAGCGTGGTTGCCGGCAGAGGCCGCGATGACTCCGCGCTTCTGCTGCTCAGGCAATAGTTGTGCGAGCGCATTGCGCGCGCCGCGCTCCTTAAAGCTTCCCGTGCGCTGCAAGTTGTCGAGCTTGCAGAAAATTTTCATGCCGGTGATTTCGCTCAGCGGAATGGAGGACGGACAAGGCGAATAATAAACCGCGTCCGCAATTCGTTTGCGCGCCGCTTCGATGTCCTGAAATGTGACCAAGCTTTTAACGTTCCAGCGCTGCCTGCGCTGCTGCCAAACGCGCAATCGGAATGCGGAACGGGCTGCAACTGACGTAATCCAAGCCCAGCCGGTGACAGAACTTGACGCTCGCTGGTTCGCCGCCGTGTTCGCCGCAAATTCCCAGTTTGATGTTCGGCCGGGTCTTGCGTCCGCAGTCGCGCGTTAATTCCATCAAACGGCCCACGCCTTTCTGATCGATCGACGCGAACGGATTTGACTCGACAATATCAAGCTCAGCGTAAGCGGGAAGGAAACTGCCGGAATCGTCCCTGCTCATTCCCAATGTCGTTTGGGTGAGATCGTTTGTTCCGAAACTGAAAAACTCGGCGTCACGCGCAATCTGATCGGCCACTAGTGCAGCGCGCGGAATTTCGATCATTGTCCCCACGAGGTAATTGAATTTAATCCCCTTTTCCTTTGCAACATCGCTGGCTACGCGGCGAACGATTTCGATTTGAAGCTTCAGCTCGCGTGGAAATCCAACCAACGGAATCATGATTTCGGGGCGGACCTTGATGTTTTTGGCCTGCACTTCGGCGGTAGCTTCAAAAATCGCGCGTGCCTGCATTTCGGAAATTTCAGGATAGACGATGCCCAGGCGGCAACCTCGGTGACCGAGCATCGGATTAAATTCGTGTAGCTCGTGCACACGGCGCGCGATCTGCTCGACAGTTACGCCTAGCTTGTTCGCAAGTTCGTTTTGCTGCGCGTGATCCGTAGGCAAAAATTCGTGGAGCGGTGGATCGAGAAAACGAATGGTGGCGGGCAAACCTCTTAATGCTGTGAAGATGCCAATGAAATCGTTGCGCTGGTATGGAAGTAGTTTGGCCAGCGCGCGTGCCCGCTCGTCCTTCGTACCCGCGAGAATCATCTCACGCATGGCGTCAATCCGATCCCCTTCGAAGAACATGTGCTCAGTGCGACAGAGGCCAATGCCTTCCGCGCCGAATGCGACTGCGTTTGCAACCTGGTCGGGCGTATCCGCATTTGTCCGCACGCCAAGCGTACGGAATTGATCCGTCCACTTCATCAACTTTGCGTACTCCTGGTAAACGGCGCTCTTTTTCGGATCGAGAGAACGATCGACCAGCACCTGAACGATTTCCGACGGCGCGGTTGCGACTTCCCCGGCAAAGACCTCTCCTGCCGTTCCATCGATAGAGATGTAATCGCCTCGGTTCAACGTGGTGCCGTTGGCGCTGAGTGTGCGCTTTTGGTAATCGATTTGGATTCCTGTCGCGCCGCACACGCATACTTTTCCCATTTGCCTGGCGACCAGGGCCGCATGCGATGAAACGCCGCCACGCGACGTCAGAATGCCCTCAGCGGCAATCATGCCGCGTAGGTCTTCTGGCGAAGTTTCAATGCGCGCTAGCACGACTTTTTCACCCTTCTCCGAGCGGACGACGGCTTCTTCCGCACTAAACACAACGCGCCCGCAAGCTGCGCCCGGGCCGGCGGCCAAACCGGTGCCGATCTTTTTCGCTTGCTTCGCTGATTGCCGATCAAAGATCGGGGCCAGGAGATGGGCCAGCGAATCGGCCGGAATGCGGCGTACCGCATCTTTCTTTGTGATCAACCTTTCATCTACCATATCGACCGCAATGCGGACGGCGGCGTGACCGGTGCGCTTGCCGTTGCGAGTTTGCAGAATGTAGAGGCGATTTTCCTCCACTGTGAACTCCAGGTCCTGCATATCCTTGAAGTGACGCTCGAGAATCGCGCGGACTTTCATTAGCTCCTTGTGAGCCGCAGGCATTTCCTTCGCCAAATCGGCAATCGCGTGGGGAGTCCGAACGCCGGCGACTACGTCTTCGCCTTGGGCATTGATTAAATACTCGCCGTAAAAAACTTTTTCACCGGTCGCGGGATCGCGCGTAAATGCGACTCCGGTTGCGCTCGTTTCGCCCATGTTCCCGAACACCATCGTCTGCACATTTACGGCCGTTCCCCAGTCGTGCGGGATCCCATATCTCCGTCGGTAAACAATCGCCCGGTCGTTCATCCACGACCCAAAAACTGCGCCGATTGCGCCCCAAAGCTGCGATTGCGGATCCTGTGGGAATGACTTCCCCGTGCGCTCTTTGATCAGGGCTTTGAATCGTTGCACCAGCTCTTTTAGATCGGCGACGGTCAATCTGACATCCGGGAAGTCGTGTTTGCCGTAGCGTTCATCCTTTAAATGCTCGATGACCGTCTCAAATGGTTCATGGTCTTCGCCCGGTCGTTTCTGAACTCCCATGACTACGTCGCCGTACATTTGCAGGAAACGGCGGTACGAATCCCAGGCAAAACGCGCGTTGTTTGTCTTTTTCGCGACAATCTCAACGACTTCGTCATTCATCCCGAGATTCAGAATGGTGTCCATCATTCCGGGCATGGAATCGCGTGCGCCCGACCGCACGGACACGAGCAAAGGCCGCTCTTTGTCGCCGAATTTTTTTCCGACAGAATTCTCGACTTTTGTCAGCGCCGCGGCGACCTCTGCCTCCAGCTCTCGCGGGTAACTCCGGTTATGAGCGTAAAAGTGAGTGCAGACTTCGGTCGTGATGGTGAAACCTGGTGGTACGGGCAGGCGGATCCGTGTCATTTCGTGGAGATTTGCGCCTTTGCCGCCCAGCAGCGATTTCATCCCGCCCGATCCATCCGCGTGGCCGTCGCCGAAGTAATAAACGTAGCGCGGCTTTTTCGTTTTTTGCACCCCGACATGGCTGCTCGCCGACCATTTCGAAAGTCTTGATGTGCGCCGAAGTGCCTTTTGAACCGTAGATCTGCGTCTTTTGGCCATATTTAGGATGCGAAAAAATCGACAGGAACAAACGGGGCAAAGTAGTTTCGGGTCTCGCCCTGTCAACGATCCTGCGAGAAGCTCACATTGCACCAAACCGCATTTTCTGAGCAGGCGAATGGTAGGGACACCGCGCTACGGCGTCGGTCGTCACTGCGCGACGACGCTGCCTTGCGCGTGAGTTAAGCTGGTGCGCCCTCGTTGTTCGTCAGAACTTCAGCAATTGTCGCCGTAAAGTCATCGACGCCAGTACTCGGCACGATGATACTGTTGCGGCGACCGTGAGCTTCTTCGGTGATGCGCAAGAATCTCCCGCGCTCGTTTTCTCGGAGCTCCACGTAGAAATGCTTGCGCTCTATCTGCAGTTCTCTCGCCTCGATGATGTTATCCATTTCCTCTGAAGCCGCCGACTCTACCGCATCCATTTTGGAGAATGGAAGCAAAATCGGCAGGATTCGTGCAAATTCTTTGCGCCCAGGATGCGACTCGCCACCCTATGGCTGCCAACCGTCCGCCGCAGCTTTTGATTGAGCGGGCAGATATCACAACGCCACTGGGTTGCGGTGCTGGCTGCTCAATCTACAATCTCGTGCGCCCAGCTACTTGAATTGGACGGGCATCGAAGAGTAATGCGTTGTTCTCGGCAAGTAGCTGGGCTCGACCATGCCGCAACGAGTCGATCCAAGTTCCTATCAATCACCCGAGGGCGAACGTCCGGCGATTCCCGCCCCTATCGAATCGGAGCGACGAGCGCATGATCCGTATGCGGCGTTCCGCTTTGGGGATTTCAGTCTGTTCACAGCGGGTAATTTACTTTCGATTACCGGTCGTCTGATGCTGGCGGTGGCGGTGGAATGGGAGGTTTATGCGCGTACTCATTCGGCAACGGCACTTGGGCTGGTGGGCTTGGTTATTGCTGTGCCAGTCGTGACACTCTCGCTGCCTGCCGGCCATTTGGCGGATCGGTTCAGTCGAAAACGCATCATTCTGGTTTCGCAAATTTTTAGCGTGCTGACGTCGCTGGCACTGGCTTTGGTTTCGTGGAAACATCTCGCCATCCCTACGATTGCGCCGTTGCGTGGGAGTAATCGCCTCCTGGCGGCCATCGCCGCGATCTTTGAACGGCATCATCCAATCTTCCATTTCGACGACGCATCGATTCCGTTGATTTATTTACTTCTTTTTCTCGGAGCAGTGGCGCGCACGTTCAGCTGGGCGGCACGCAGTTCGTTTTTCCCTACATTGATTTCTCGTGATGCCTTTGCTAACGCGGTCACTTGGAACAACAGCGTTTTTCAAATTGGATCGGTTGTAGGCCCTGCACTCAGTGGTTTGCTGGTGGCCTATATCGGGTTCGCGTTTGTTTACTTATTGGATGCTCTGTCCGCGTTTTGCTTTTTCCTTCTGGTTCTTCCGATTCGGCGCAGCAAACAGAGGCGCGACCAAAGCGAGGCAAGCACATGGAAAAGCCTCATGGCTGGACTCAGGTTTGTGTTTCGCAGAAAAGTAATTCTGGCGACGATCACATTGGATTTGTTCGCGGTCCTGCTGGGTGGCACGACGGCATTAATGCCGATTTTCGCCGATCAGATTCTGCACTGCGGACCCGTTGGCCTTGGCTGGCTGCGAGCGATGCCGGCAATCGGCGCCTTTGGGATGGCAATGGTGGTAGCGCATTTGCCGCCAATGAAGCAGGCGGGGCGAGCATTACTCTGGTGTGTGTCCGGGTTTGGAATTGCCACCATCCTATTTGGCTTGTCCAAAGTCTTCTGGTTATCGCTCGGGCTTTTGTTTCTTATCGGCACATTCGATAGCGTGAGCGTGATCATTCGTGGTTCCATCGTGCAATTGGTTACACCGGACGAAATGCGCGGACGTGTTTCGTCCGTGAACAATATTTTCATCGGCACATCGAACGAATTCGGCGCACTGGAATCAGGATTGACGGCTGCGTTATTTGGCCCGGTCATTTCCGTTGTTGCGGGAGGCATCGGAACAATCCTGGTGGTATTGGGTGTCGCGTTGCGATGGCCGGAGACACGCAAGATCGGCGCGCTGGACAAGAATCTGCGCTAAGCTGCTTTGTTGTAGCCGGGGGCGGCGACCCCGCCCGGCATCAAGGATACCGGCTACACCTAAAACGCGCCATGGAATGAAATCATTCCGTACGGTGCGCCGCCGTCCTGGTGGTAGCGGACGTCAGCGCGATAAAAATCGAAATTTCTATACGGCTGATAACCGACCTCACCGGTGAACGTCACGGCCGGTGAAATTTTCCAGTCGAATCCTCCGCCGGCCCGAACCTCGCTATACGTCAGGATCGCGTGGTTGAGCCTTAGGATCCCATTTGCGCTTCCGAAATCGTCATCTACACGGTAACTGGTTTGCTTCACATTCGCGCCCACGTAAAGGGACACGTCCTTGTTCATCTCAAACTCGAGACGCGGTGTTGGCAGCACGGCGTCAAGCAGCCACTGCGGTGCGATTTTCCATCGAAAGCCGGCTGCAGGGAGAACCGGATATTTCCGCTCCACATCAACGCTCACGCCGAGAACGAGCTGCAGATTGGAACTATAAATGTAAGTGCCGCCTATAAGGAACGGCAAATTGAAATTGTCGTAGCCTAAATTATCGAACTCGGCGTCGTACACCCCGGGCTGACCTTCGGCTCTGACGATGATTGAATCGGAAAACTGCATGTCGAGTCCCATGACTAGGCTGGCGGACTGCAGCGTATCCGGAAGTGCCGCATGATCGGGAAGTCCGAAGGAGAATCGTTCCCATTCTGCACCAATCCGCAGAACGCCGAGCTTGGTCCTCGGAGTGAATACCAGGTGCACGATCGAATCGTTTTCATCAAAATCGTTCACCTTCTTGTTAGGCCCGCGTTCAACGTCACCGCTGCCGACATAGGTATCTTCCGCGTTATATTCAAAAGGAAGATGACTTAGTGATTGCAACCAGTTGCCACCGTTTTCCTCGGCAAAGATTGGCGTCGCAAGCAACAACGACGATGCCACAACAGCGAAAACTCGACATTCAAAGCGTTTCACTGGCTCAACGGCCTCCGGTCGTATCGCGACGAAAGAGTGTGACGGCTTTGGTTATGTTTTTCATCATCACGGACTCCGATCCGAGCCGCTCCACGCCATGCAGGGTGCCCAGCGATGCTGCAGAGATCATGTCACCACGCCAAACAAGCGTGGAAGGTTTCCCTTCCACCGTGACAGGCCACAGTTGATACAACGTTAGAGCAACGTAGTAGCCGCCGCTTGCGTAATAAAGAACATCCGCCGCTTGATACGTCCCGCCGGCCCCGCCACGGCTGTACGATGCGCCCAGCGTTATGACACCTTGATCATCCACATCGAGAAGCTCCCAATACAATTCTGGCCTCAGCGACCCGGCGCCCCGCCCAATGCCTGTGGCTCCGAGCAACCCGGAGAACTGATTGCGGATCTTTCCTTGCTCTCGCAACAGTCCATTTACTTCTTCACTAGCCCGAACAGACGGACCGGCGTGATCGTACGGCGGTTCTGCGGACATTCCACCGGACACGAAACTTTTCGTCCGTGCGGTTAATATTTCTGCCCAGAACGTCGCGACTGGTGCGGGTATCGTGCCACCGCCGCCTCCGGCTCCCGCAGAAAATTTCTTTGCCTCTTCTTTGCTAATCTGGAGACTAGGCCCAAGCTTTTGAGTCGCCGCGACGAATGAACGCACGGACGCGTTGCCGGGCGCGTTTGTTAGTTTTTCAAAATTGGCGGCGGTAGGGCTCGAAGGCAGCTCGGAGTGTAGAAAAACTTTTAGTTCGCGATGCCTTGTCGCGTCCCATCGGCGCAACGCCTCGATTTGCTGGGCGGGCGAGGACCCCGGCGCAACATAGCAGCTTTGGACCGCGAGAAATCGCGGATTACTCATCGGCGGTCCGTGCGCCGTCTTCACATCACTTTTCGCAAGCTGCGCAAGATCGACCTTGTCAAAAATGGAAAACGAGGCGAGCTATGAGATGGGGTCGGCGTGTACAGTCGTCAGACCCAAGCGCAACCCCAACCATAGGAGTAAGAGGCCGCGCGCCTTTACAGAGTAGTACCGCTGCAGGTTCAGTGTCTTAGCTTTCATGAGCAACATATGTGACGGCCAATGCCAGATGGTTGCAAATTTTTTGGATCATCGCAATAGGGTTTCATCATGAGCGAACCGGTGATCGTGCTCGAGCGCTTGAGCAAGTGTTTCGGTAACGTCCATGCTGTTGAGGATCTTTCTCTTCAAATCGAACGGGGAACAATCTTCGGTTTCCTTGGCCCTAATGGGGCTGGCAAAACCACGACGATGCGAGTGTTGTGCGGCCTCACGCATCCTACAGCTGGCCATGCCATGATCGAAGGGGCAGACGTTTGGAAAGACCGACATTTTGTGAGGACTAAGTTTGGATATGTTCCGCAGCGCTTCAGTCTTTATCGCGATCTAACGGTTCTGGAGAATTTTCGCTTTTTCGGTGGTGCTTATGGTGTGCCGGGGGCAGAACTGGAGCAGCGAATTGAGCGCCTGCTAGGGGTGGTCGATTTGCAGGAAAAACGTAATACCGCCGCGCAAAGCTTATCCGGAGGGATGCGGCAGTTATTGGCCATCGGGTGCGCTCTGGTTCACAATCCGCCCCTGCTGTTCTTTGATGAGCCGACCGCCGGTCTGGATCCGGTGCATCGGCAGCAAATCTGGAACTTGCTTTATGATCTTAGCAACGAAGGCAAAACGATCTTCGTTACCACGCACTACATGGACGAGGCCGACCGCTGCACCGACGTCGGCTTTATCGAGAATGGACGGCTTCTTGCAAAAGCTTCACCGCGCGCTTTGAAATCGAGCTTTCGCACCCGGCTGCTCGAGATCGATGTTGACCCGCTGATGCCGGCGCTGGTTCGGCTAAGGGACGTTCCCGAGCTGCTCGGCGTCTCGCTACGCAGCGGCAGCTTGCGCCTTTACACCGCGGAACCCGAACAATTGATGGCCAAATGGCGCGAACGTTGGCCATTCCCGGATCTGCACTTGTTAGGCGAACGCTGGGTAGAACCTGATATGGAGGATGTTTTCACCGCTTACTCTCAGGGCTACAACGGCATCTTGGAAACGTCGACTTCATGAAATGGTTATCATTCGAGGCGACTGCCAGTGTCGCTTACAAAGAATTTCTGCACATCTTGCGTGATCGTCGGGTGCTGCTGCTGGTGCTCACTTTGCCGCCGCTATTCACGTTGCTTTTCGGCCATGCCTTTGAAACCAGCGAAGTAACCGGCGTGAAGGCCCTGCTTATTGATCGCGACAAGACCCCACGCGCACAGGAATTCGTCGACATCATTTCAAAGAACAAAACGTTTCAGTGGCGACACGGATCTCCGGATCCGAAGAACGAATCGGACTTGCTTGGCGAAGGTGTGCAGGCGGCTTTGGTCATTCCTGCGGATTGGAATCAGAGCCTGGAAAACGGCGACCCGAAGCCGCTGCTGCTGTATCTCGACGGCAGCGACATCAACACGGCCGATGCTGTAGAAGGCAGCGTTCGACAGAGTCTGGGCGACTTTCAGCTAAAACAACGGGACCGAATGATTGAGACACTGCCAGAAGAAGTCTTTGAGCTGGGCAAGCAGCTTCCAGTGCAAATCCGCAAACGTTTTGTTTCCATGATGGAAATGTGGTCGGTGGATCGCAAGCTGTTATATAACCCGAAATTGCGCGTTATCGATTACGTTGTTCCGGGCATCATTGGGCTGATCTTGCAGCTCCTGACAGTCACGTTGATGGCTTGCACGATAGCGCGGGAACGAGAATCAGGCACTCTGTACCAGCTCATGGTCACGTCGCTGCGGCGTCAGGAAATCGTGATCGGCAAGATGTTGCCTTATCTTGTGGTATCCGCAGTCCTGGTACTGGTAATCATGCTGGTGAGCAGCTGGCATTTTGGAGTGACCTTCTATCAACTGCCTGCTCTCGCCGTGGTCTGCCTGCTTTTTCTGCTTTGCTCGCTCGGACTCGGCCTGTTGATCTCGGCATTTTCCCGCACACAAACACAGGCCATACAGTTTTCTGTTTTTTTTCTGCTGCCAGTATTTGTGCTCTCAGGCGCGTTCGCGCCGCTGGGACAACTGCCCACGGCGATCCAGTATGTTTCCGAACTTTTTCCGTTGACTCATTTCTGCCGCGCCTTTCGGCTGGTTAACATGTACCACGCGACAGCGCGATTTTATTCCCTTGATCTGCTGATCTTATTAGCCGGGGCCTTGATCACATTTCTCGGCGCAGCATTCCTTCTGAAACGCGTTGAGCAATAAGGCCGCGAAAACGACGGAGCTCGAATGAGAAATGATGGAGAAATGATGAAAATCGAGGTGCCTGATCGTCGATCAAGCAGGCGCTTTCTGTTTCTCGCAATTAGCGCGCTTGCTTTGGTGATTTGCATCGCCGCGCCAACCGCCGCCCCTGGCGAACACAAGGACTCGACGCCGCAGGAGGTGTTCGACTCGATGCGCGGCAGTTTTCAGCCGGCTAAAGCGAAGGGAGTTCACGCTCGGTATCAATGGGATTTAAGCGGGCCACAAGGCGGGGAATGGTGGATCGATGTAAACGATGGGAAGTACACGATGGGAAAGGGAAAAATCGACAATCCAAACGTGACCTTCGTGGCGAAGGACAGGGATTGGGTTGCTGTCTCCAATGGTCAAATTGGCGGCACGTGGGCTTATCTCACTGGCCGGCTAAAAATTCGCGGCGACCAGGGCCTGGCGAGAAAGCTCGGCGAAATGTTCCCTTAGAATTTCAGCTCTGCGGCGACTCTGACGTAGGGAGCTGGATC
>JBKPOB010000201.1:0-4886 GCA_046732875.1 Verrucomicrobiota bacterium
TCGAGGCACTGTCCGGCTATCGCTTTACCGACGATGGCGTGCTGCATGAAATTGCAGACACCGAGACGGCAGCGCTCCGTGCGCGACTTCGGGCGAGCGTTGAGAACGCATCGGAGTGGCAACCGCTCATCACTTGGTGCCTCACGGCGCCGCAGGATCGCCCGCTGTTCCCCGGAGACAAGCTAACTCCACGTGAACGCGCGGATCAGGAACTCGCTAAGGGGACGTGGCAAGGAATCTCAAACGCTTACGTGCTAGACCCCACGCATCCGCTTGTGCATATCGCGATGGCAAAAGACGCTCATAAGAAACGCGACGCGTTCCTCCGTGCCTACGGGATCGCAAGACTGCCAGCCGATCCTGCCATCCGTGCCCGCGCCGCGGAGATGCTCAGGGATCAAGGACAACCGGAGCTCGCGCAGAAGGTCACGGGTGCCAAGCCGGTGAAATGAAGATTAGAGACTGGATTAGTCGGCAAGCAAATGCTCAAGTTTCAGGTTAAATCTCGATCGCGAATGAGAGCAGCGGTCGTGCTCAGTCTTGCATTCATCGCACATGCTAGCACGGCGTCCACGTACGACTACAAACCGGGAGAACTCCTGGTGATTGATGGCGGAGCCTCACCGGATAAGAAGTTGTCTATTGTTAGTTTTGAGCACGCAACCTGTTAAGGAACAAAAGACTAACGAGTAACATCATTCAATAACATGAAAACAAAAATATGGATCTGCGCGTTTGTCGCGCTCGCTGCGATCTGTTCGAACACGCCTGCTCAGGAAACATCGGGGGGCGGAACTGTTCACGGCCCGAAAGCCTCTTTTAACATCAGTGCCCCCGAAGGCTGGGTCATCGACAATGGGTCGGGCGAAGGACAGGACTTGCCGTGCGTTCTTTACCCGAAAGGCGAATCGTGGTCGAAAGCGAAGACGGTGATGTACGCAAAGGTAGCCAGCCCTCAATGGGAAGGCGTAAACGCATTCGTGGAGTGGGCCATCCAGGGCATGAAGGCAAAGCGCGGCACACCGAAGGAGAAGATTGCGTCCGGCAAAACTAAGGACGGGCACGATTACTTCATCAACGAATATCCTGCGACAAAGACTTACTCCCAGTGGGAACGCGTGGGCTACGTCCAACTTCCGCAGGGAGTTGGCTACATCGTCCTCTCATCCCGCGATCAAGCGAGTTACCGCAAAGATTCCGGCCTGCTCGAGCAAGTTCTGAAAACCCTCGTCTATGTCGAGCCGAAGTCTGAAGTGGCGAGTGGCCAGAAATACGCTCATCGTTACAGAGAGCTGCTAGATCAGCATGCGGAGGCACAGATCGAGCCGCTGCTGACCGAATGGCGCGAGAAGGTCCCTGACGATCCCGACGCGTGGATCACGAGCGCTAATTATTATTTCAACGAACGCCAGACGAATATCTCAACGAAGCCACCGGGGCCGGGTGACATTGAGCTGACTGATAAGAAGGGAAAGACAACAGGGAGCATTTCGTTCGAGCAAGTGGAAGGGAGTAAGAAGAGGGCGGTCGATCTTCTTGAGGAAGCGACGACGAAATTTCCTGATCACCTGGATATCTGGTGCGGGCTCGCATTCTTTTACCAAGATTCCGGCGATTTCGAGAATGAGTTGTCGACGTTGAAGAAGATGGTCGCGTATGCCCGCGAGCATCCGGCGCAGCTCAAGTGGTTGAAAGGTGAGCCGCTAAGCAAGCCGGCCGACGAATTCATTCCGGAGAAGCTACATGACTACGGTTTGTACTATCAGGAGAAGGAGAACCTCGAGGATGATAAACGCTGGTTCCAGATTTCCACGCTCGCGATGGAGCAGTATCCAAATGATCCGCAAGGCTTCAATGATGCGGCCGGATACTATGCGGATCTGAGCGACTGGCAAAAGGCCCGCGATTTACTGGAAAAAGCGCACCAGATCGATCCGAAATGGGTTGGGGCGCTGGTCAATCTCGGACAGGTCAGCGTTGAGATGAAAGACTTCTCCAACGCGCGGCAATATTTCGAGGAAGCCCTAAAGTTAGAGCCGAATGGTAAGTACGCGCAGCAAGCAAAGGAAGCGTTGCGAAAACTGAAGAAGAAGTAGCGGAAATGAGGAAAGCACATTTACTCATTTGTTCCGTTCTCTTGCTTTTTTGCCTCCCGATTTCCGGTCAAGAGAGCTCGCGCGGTGGAAATGCGAAGCAGGACGCACCGAAAGTGGTTGAAACTGACGATATGAAGCTGGCGATGAAAGCCGGCAAGCTCGAAACAGCAGGAAAATACGACGAAGCATTGAAGGTGTACGCACAAGCTATCGACCTGAAAGGCCGTTTTGCGCCCTTCGTGTACCACAATCGCGGTATGTTATATCTTCACCGGGCGAAGGCTTCGCAAGATCGACAATCACGCATTGCCGATCTGCAACACGCGATTGGTGACTTCCAGACTTCCATTCGTCTTGGCGCAACTTCCAAGGACGAACTGAACCGCGGATTAGAGAAGGTCGCTACCAAAGCTCATCTCGACGAAGCAACCAAGCTGTTGGAAAAGGAAACGCACCGGTAACGAATTTCGTGATCATGAAAGTTCTACCAACACCGCGTCTGTTGTTTGTAGTGCTTTGCTGCGCCTCCTGGAGCGCCGAACTATCGCTAGCCCAGACTAGTCCTAAAGGAACATTTAAGATCGAAACTGTTGAAAAATCTGCGGAGGATCCAACTGCTGATCCTTACGAGCAACAGTACGTCGTTTCCACAGTTGATCCGAAAGTGCGGGAGCCACTGGACAAGCCGCGTCAAGCTCATCCACTGAATATTTCATTTCCCCTGATGAACGCTGGATTTTCGCCACCTATCATATCGGCAGTAGCATGGGCGGCGCCGAATTGTTTAAGCGCGGTGAAGGTTTGAAGTTTGCGCCGGTGCAGCCACAAGGTTTGGCTCAACTAGTGTGGCAGTATTTCGCCGACAAGGAAAAGATCGACCCGGCAAAGATTCCGTTTTTCCAGAATGGCGTCGGGATCATCGATTTCGTTGCTTGGAGTCCGGATTCCGCCCGGCTGCTGGTCGCGCTCCGCGGCGGCGGTTTTGACGAGAACGATCGGCGCCGTGGTATTTATCTTTGGTACCTTTATTTTAATACTCGTTCCGGGGAGATCGAGCTTACGGATTACTTGCGGCGACTCAACAAAGACGCATGGGCGCGTTTTAGGGATGAGAAACTTCGCGCCAATTTCGGCGAAGCGGCGAGCGCGGAGCCCTTAGGCGAGTGTCCACCCGAGGCGGAATCAAAGAAGCGGTATGAAGTTGCCGATCGGCGCGTAAAAGAGTTGTTCCAGGAACTGGTCGACATTGAGGAGAAGCAACTCCAGCAATCGATTCATGACGATCAAACGTCGCAAACGCAACGGGAGATCTACGAGGAACAGCTTAAGTCTTCTCGCGATGGGCAGCGCGCCTGGATCAAGACACGAGAGATTGGCGCGAGGGTCTATGCTGACTCTGGCAACAAATCGACGGCGACGCGGCGTTATTGGCAACACATGGCGGATAGCACCGAGGCACAGGCCAAGGCTCTTAAGGAACAGATTGAGATCGAGAAAAGGTGAAATCGCCTACTGCTTCTGTTGTAATAGCCCCGTTGGCGCTTGGTTTTAGTGGAGCGAGACGGAAGAGCACTAGCGGCGCGTCGTTCGGGTATAAAAAGAACATGCTCATTCGGTTTTGGGTTGTTGTTGGAATTCTCGCGCTCGCTGGCAGTGCGTCAGGCGCGCTCTCAGTGGAAGAGCAGGTGAAAAAGTTAGCGGCGCGTTATGCTCAAGTCGAAGACCAACTTGCACGCTCGGTCCGTTATGCCAGCCGAAACGATAAGGGCGACAGCGAGCAGGCTTGGTTCAACGGTGCCGATGATTTAATCAAGCTTGCGGTGGAAAGCCGCGACGGCAATGAACGGAAGCTGACGGAATATTTTGCGCTCGATTTTGATAATGACTACGACGGCATGTTCATGCTCGTGCGCAAGGAAACGCCGGCGCCCGATGGCGGCGTGCAAGTGGAAGAATCGCGCAAATATTTTGGCGAAGAAAAAAGCGGTGGTAACGGCGTTCTGATTCGCGAGCTGCGCAAAAGCGCGCGATTCAAACCGGGCGAACCGACGGACACCGTGCATACACCAAATGTAACTGTCGATCTTACCAAAAAATCAAATCAGCCGACGGAGGATGAATTGCGGGAGATGTTGAATGCGCCGACGAAAATGGCGGAAGAACTCAGAAAAGGTGCGCCGGAGTTCGATCCGTTCGCCAACGTGAAAGGTGACAGCGACAAGTATCGCGTCATTCATGGAAGCGCGTCGCCGGACGGCCGATTTGCCATAGCGCTGGGATTCGCGCGAGAAAAAATCGATTGGGATGCCCTGTATGACAAAGAGTTCGGGAGCTACTACGTCGAAGGCGGTGCGGAAGACATTCGCAATTACGTTGTCGATGTTGCCCAAAAGAAAATCCTCGGACAAACCGGCGCGGGCTGGATTGGAACGCGTCGCCGCTATAATCATCCCGAATGCGTTGTCACGTGGTCGCCCGATTCCAGCTTTTTCGTGCAGTTGTTGGCTAACAAGTGGTCGTCCGAGGATTGCGTAGCTGGAAAAATCGGGACCGGCCCGAAGTTTGTCGGCCCGGTCAATTTGCTGAAGACGCTTACGCCGAAGATCTATGCCTTCGTCAAAAGGCGTTTCGATCCCGAAGAAGGCGGAGCGTTGTCATTTTACAACGACAAAGTGACTAACAACGGCGCAGTCGAGATGAAGGCGGAAGAGTACACGTCAAGCGGAGAGCGCAAAGGCGAAACCAATTTCTCAGTAAGCGTGCGTCTGCGGCTGCGCGAGACTCCAAAGG
>JBKPOB010000202.1:0-12261 GCA_046732875.1 Verrucomicrobiota bacterium
GGCCGTGCATGCAACAGGAATCGAGCTGCACCACGCCGTCCGCGTTCGGCAAACCGCCGTAGCCGACGCTATCATCAAGCGGATCGAGCTCGACGATGTTCACGCCCGCGATGAGCGCGTCGAGCACGTCCGCGCCGCCCGAAGTCATCATCGTGAACGCCTTTTGGACGCAGGTCATGTCGCCGCCGTTTTTGAATTTGTTGCCGTTCTCCGACGCGATCACGACCGGCTTGGCCGATTTGGACCTGGTCACGCTTGGTGCTTGCCCGAAAAGCGCACGCGGTGTTACGGCGAGAGCCAGTCCACCCGCGAGGCTCGATTGCATGAAACGTCGTCTATTCATGCCGCATCCAAACACGCTGACGCAGGAAAGCCAACCTTTCAGTATTTCCGCTTTATAGCGTTTCCGTAGGTCCCGCGCCACCAGGCGGTGACGTGATTGGGAAAGAGAAGTGCACAAAAGTTGCGCCAGAGCATCATGAGCATCGACAGTGCGAAAAGTGTTGATGAACTGTTGCAGCTGACGGTCGCGGGCTAAGTGTAGCCACCGGCCTATGGCCGGTAAATGAAACGAGCGGCACCACGTCTTTGGATTGGACGGCCCACAGGGCCGTGGCTACAGATCGTGCGTGAAGAGTGAATTCGGACAGCGGCCGCCACGCTCAGGCCGGATCTTCGCAACAGGCCCTCTTTATTTCGTGACGTTCTGCACACACGAACGGCAGCGGATCCTGGCAAAGGATCAGGTCCACACTGCATTCGTTCTTTTTGCCAAGCGGGCCAAGGACAAGTTCAACGTCGCAGTAGGTCGCTATGTGATTATGCCTGATCACGTTCATCTATTCGTCCGAGGCGGATGCAATTTCAGGTTAGGCCCGTGGATCGGTGCGCTAAAACAAGCACTGGCGAGGGCCGCCACGTTATCCCGAACAAAAGGACAGATATGGCAGGAAGGATTTTTCGACCACGTCTTGCGAACCAACGAGAGCTACTCGCAAAAGTGGAACTACGTTCGCGAGAATCCCGTGCGCGCCGGATTGGTGAAATCAGTAGCGGACTGGCCTTATCAAGGAGAGATCGTTTACATCGATCGCGCCTGATACTGTAGCCACCTCTGCTGTAGCCACCGGCCTGTGGCCGGTCAGGGAGGGATAGCCGCAACGTTACAAAGACGGCCCGCAGGGCCGTGGCTACAGGATTAAGCAGCCGCGATCGGAATGGATCTAAACCGTGCCGCTCCCCTCGCCGGCACCGAATTGAATTCCCTGCGCCAATGGCAGCTCGCTCGAAAAATTGATCGTGTTCGTCTGGCGACGCATGTAGCTTTTCCAGCAATCGCTTCCGCTCTCGCGTCCGCCGCCGGTATTTTTTTCCCCGCCGAACGCGCCGCCGATTTCCGCGCCGCTGGTGCCGGTGTTCACATTTGCAATGCCGCAATCACTTCCAATTACGCTCACGAATTTTTCCGCTTCGCGCACGTCGTTTGTGAAGATCGATGAAGTCAATCCTTGTGGCACTCCGTTCTGGATCGCGATTGCTTCGTCGAAATCGCGATACGTCAACAAGTAAAGCAACGGACCAAAGGTTTCGTGCTTCACGATCTCGAAATCCGGCTTGGCAGTTGCCAGGCACGGTTTCATGTAACAACCGCCTGGAACAGTGAGTCGCTCACCGCCGTAAAGAACTTCGCCGCCTTCATCTTTCAATCGCTGGACCGAATGTTGGACCATATCAACGGCGTTCTTATCGATGAGCGGTCCCATCACAGTCTTGCGATCGAGTGGATTTCCGATTGGCAGACTTTTGTAAGCGGAGAGCAGTTTATTGCGAACTTTCGATGCAACCGACTCGTGCATGATCACGCGCCGAGTGGAGGTGCATCGTTGTCCGGCCGTGCCCACCGCACCGAAGAAAATCGATTGCGTCGCCATATCGATATCGGCGGTCGGCGTGACGATGAGCGCGTTGTTGCCGCCGAGCTCCATGATTGAGCGGCCCAATCGCCCATGAACAGTCTTCGCGACGTTAAGCCCCATGGCCACCGATCCAGTAGCCGAAACCAATGGAATCCGGTGATCGTCGGACAATTTCTGGCCAACCGTTTTGCGGTCGCCCATGAGCAGAGTAAAAGTCGCTGGGTCGGCTCCGGTCTCACGACAAACGCGCTCGCAAATTTTTGTCACAGCAATTGCCGTGAGTGGCGTTTTCTCTGAAGGCTTCCAAACCGTTGCGTCGCCACAGACCGCCGCGAGCGCAGCATTCCACGACCAAACCGCCACCGGAAAATTAAACGCACTGATCACTGCGATGACACCCAACGGATGCCATTGCTCCATCAGCCGGTGACTCGGTCGTTCCGATTGAATTGTCAGGCCATAGAGCATGCGCGATTGGCCGACCGCGAAATCGCAGATGTCGATCATTTCCTGCACTTCGCCTTCGCCTTCAGCAATGATTTTTCCGGTCTCGAGCGTGACGAGTTGGCCAAGCTCGTGTTTCAATTCGCGCAACGCGTTGCCGAGACGGCGAACTGTTTCACCCCGCACAGGGCCTGGAGTCGTCCGCCACTTCAAAAACGCTTCCTGCGCACGGGCAACCGCCTTGTCGTAATCGCTGTCCGATGCGGTGCGCACGCTGGCCAGTCGGCGTCCATCAATCGGTGAAATCTTGTCGATCTTCGCGCCGCCAGCGCGCCATTCACCATCGAAAACGCCAGGATTCTCGTCAGTGAGGCCGAGTTTCTCTAGAACTGATTCCATATTTCAAAGTGGTAGGGATCCCGCAGGCGCGGGAGGCCGCCCGTCTTGGATGCGGCGCCCGGCGGTCGCGCTCTACCAAAATCATTTTCGTTTTCGGCAATATTTTCGCATCGCATCCATCGCTTCCTCGATTACCTCCGCGGTGATGTCGAGCGGCGGGCGAAACCGAATTGAATTCTCACCTGACCGAAGCGTCAGCACGCCAAGGTCGAAAAAGCCTTTCCAAAATTCCTCGCGCGTTTTTGGGTCAGGCAAATCGAAGGCTAGAAATACTCCCCGGCCGCGCGCAGCGGAAATCAATGGCTCTTCCTTTTGCAGATCGCGCAGTTGATCTAGAAAGTAAGCACCTACTTTCCCTGCGTTTTCCACCAGATGTTCTTCTTCGATAATGCGCAGAAAATGAGTCGAGCGCACCATGTCGGTGAAATTGCCGCCCCAGGTGGAGTTTAGTCGACTGGAAAGACGAAACGCATTATCTTTCACTTCGTCGATGCGCGGGCCGGCCATTACGCCGCACACCTGAGCCTTCTTCCCGAACGCAAGAAGATCGGGCACCACATTGAAATGTTCGCAGCACCAGTTGCGGCCCGTTGCACCCATGCCGCACTGCACCTCGTCAAAGATGAGGAGGATATCGTTCTCGTCGCAAATCGTTCGCAATTTTTGCAGCCATTCACCGCGGAAATGATTGTCACCGCCCTCGCCCTGGATCGGCTCGATGATAATCGCGCAAATGTCGATGTTGCGCTGATCGATGAAATCGCGGATTTCGCGCTCCGCCTGTTGTTCTCGGGTGATCACATCAGCTTCGCGCTCCGTTTCCGGCAGCGAAAAATCGATATGTGGACACGAAACGCGCGGCCAATCGAACTTGGCGAACAAATCTGTCTTGCGCGGATCCGTATTTGTAAGGCTCATCGTGTAACCGCTGCGCCCGTGAAAAGCCCGGCGGAAATGCAACACCTGCGTGCCGCGCTCGCCATGGCCGGCAGCCATGTTCTTGCGCACTTTCCAGTCCATCGCTGCTTTCAAACAGTTCTCGACTGCCAGCGCGCCGCCCTCGATGAAAAGATAACGCTCCAGCGGCGGCAAACCGACTACGCGCTCGAAGGTCTCCACAAATTCCGCATAGCCCTCCGAGTACACGTCTGAGTTGGCGATCTTGACTTTCGCCGCGCGAAGAAGGTCACGCTGCACAGCAGGATCATCGAAGTGTGGATGATTGAACCCGATCGGCATCGAGCCAAAGAATCCGTAGAGATCGATAAGCGTTTTGTTAGAGACGGCGTTGTGTAAGTAGGAGCCTCGACTTTTGTCGAGATCGACTACCACTTTAAAGCCATCGAGTAAGACGTGTTGCTCGATTGTTTCGAGGATCTTCGACGGCACTATTGTCCCGCGACTGCGGGATTTTTCGCTCTTTGTGGCGCGGCTTCGAGATGAAGCCGCCTCCGTGAGCACGGGCGGCATACTCATCCGTTGAGATTAGCCGCGGCGAAATGGTTGGTCAACCGAAGCAGGCAATTTTCACTGCGTCGTAGATTGAGACGTCAAGAATGACAGACTGCAAAAAGAATTGCTGGCAGTGCAATGGAGTCATCGAGAGCCTCTCCGGCACGTTTTCACGAGGATCGAAGAGGCTCCCCAGCAGATCATTTAATCGACCTCACGTGGTTTACTACTCCGCAGGAAGGCGCGTGGCATGAGTTGTTTCCGTGCAATGCGCTATGACGTTTCCGCCCACAGGCGTATCGTAAAAGGTTTCATCAACATTCCCGTCGAAACTATTGCCGTCAGCGCTGACGGTAAGTGTTTCCGTGAACACGAAGCGTACGATCTGTGGAAAACCGGGGACACCACCGGGGGTCCACCCTACGTGGTAGATGCTCACCGTATTGGATGGCGTGTGTTCCCAAACCCCCTGACACTGACCCGGTGAGAACATGGGGCTTTCAATCTCCAGCCCGTCCCTGTGGAATTGCTGGTAAGTGAAAAAGTTCGGAGGCAAGACCGGCTGATCGCAAGCCACACTACTATATTCGACCTGCCACAAACCCACGATGGGTGGGCCGAATGCCCGTGGGTGAGGAGTTGGCCGTGGGTCTGCTTTCACCGCCGACGAAAGGCAAAAGCAGCCAAGCGCCAGCAGAATTATTCCTAACTTAACTGATGTTTTCATTTTTAATTTCCTTTGTTTTTTGTTTTGGCCTTCTTTGATTTCTCACCGTGCCGCCTTCGTTCCGCACTCGCGGGCTACGGCGTGCCAAGGAGAAATCAGTTCTGGCCGTTCACCGGTGTACTGCGCGGAATTTGGTCGCCTGTTACGCGGAAAATGTAGAAGCAGCCGCGAATTGCACGGATTACACGGATGGGGTCAGAGGACCAAACAGTAGGAAGCGCAGGAACAAAAAGCCGCCACCGGGTGCAACGTGACGGCTAATTGTGGAATACTTATAAGATCTGCGCGTTTATTGGCTGTTGTTGACCACCTGCGGAGCAGGCTTCGTCAATTCGACTTTCGCGTTTACTTTGTCGATCTTTGCGTCCTGCTCTTTCAATCGTTCGTTAACTGCCGCGAGTTCAGCTTCTAGCTTCTTAACTTTCTGGTGTTCTTTGAGGAATTCGTTGAGCAACATCGCGTTCACGGCTTCGTAGCGCACGGTGTAGATCTCGCCTTTGCCGTCGCGATCCACCAGAGCGGGGTTCACTTTTGCCACTTGCTCAGCCACGAGACCGAATTGCGCGATGCCCTTGGGATCCAACTCTTTCTTGTAGCGGGAAGGTGACCGGTTTGAGCGCGAGGATCGCTTCGCTTGCCTTGTCCATGGGCTTGATCTCCGCCTTGAAACGCTCCGAGGAGGTGCTACGCCAAGTTGACCGTTGGCGTTCACCTTAACCGCTGCGCCTGCAACTGCTGCTCCACTAATCCCGGCAATAAAGGTGCAGGTGTGGGCTGGCATTGTGTCGTCGGTGTTTGGATCGTAGACAGTCACTTGCTCGCCGATGCGGATGGTGTTGGACTCGGTAGCAACACCCAGATTACCGATATCGATATTGTTATCGCCGGTGGTAACATTGTCACCGGCGCCAAAGCCCAAGGCGGTGTTGTTCTCGCCGGTGGTATTGTTCAAGAGCGTGGCAACACCGTTAGCCGTGTTCCTTTCAGCGGTGGTGTTGTTTCCGAGTGAAAAAAAACCGGTGGCCGTGTTCCCTCTGCCGGTGGTGTTATTTAGGAGTGCTACACGACGAGTGGCCGTGTTGAAGTTGCCGGTTGTGTTGCTGGAGAGCGCCCACTACCGTCGGCCGTGTTGAAGTTGCCGGTTGTGTTGTTAAGCAGCGCGTTGCGACCAGTGGCCGTGTTGAGTTGGCCGGTTGTGTCGCTATTGAGCGCCTTAAAACCAAGGGCCGTGTTGCCGAAGCCAGTTGTGAGGCTGAAGAGCGCATCATCGCCCTCGGCGGTGGTTTCGTTGGGATAGCTTCCGTCCGGTGGTGGGTGAAGCGCTCGAGCCGCCGGCGAGAGCGCAAAGCAGGCGAGCACCAGCAGAATTGTTGTGAGTATGTTTCCTTTTTTCACATTGATTTCCTTTTGTTTGTTGTTTTGGCCTTCTTTGGCTTCTCACCGTGAGAAATCAGTTCTGGCCGTTCAGTGATGTACTGCGCGAAATTTGGCCGACCGTGACGCGGAAAGTTTTGGAAGCACCGCGGATAGCACGGATGAGGGCTGTAGAGGCAGCCGTACCGGCTGCTTTGTGTTTAGGGCAGGCGGCACGCCTGCCGCTAGAGATTTACTTTGGCGCGCGAGGAAGGCGACCCGCCTTTGCAAAGGCTACGGCCTGGTTAGCAAACGACGGACTATTTTGGAGCAAGCGAATCAACGATTTTTTCGAAGCGCGGATCGCCGCGTAACGTATCCCAAATAGGATCCAGACGCAGGTCACCGTAGTGCGGGCCGGCCGGAATTTTCGCCGCGATCTCGAGCTGCTGGATCGCCAAGTCGCGTTCGCCGGTCCACGTATAGATCAAGGCGAGGTTGGTGATGGCCTCATTTCCCGTGAGCGCATCCTTTGCGTTCGTCGTAATTTCGATCGCACGCCGACCTTCGTGCAGAGCCTCTTCCTTTCGACCCAAGCCGGCGTCAACCAGCCCGAGACCGGAAAGGATCGTCCCGAAGTTAGGCCGCGCACGTGCCTCGGCGTCCTCCTGCGCCCGTGCGGCGGTAAAGGCGGCCTTGGCACTGGCAGCGTCTCCTTTCATGCGGGCAATCAACCCGACGTAAAAGGAACGGCCGTGTTCAAAATCGTCATTAAAGGAATTTTTCGTGGGGAGGGTCTCCGCAATGCGGCCAGCCGCGTCAAAGTCACGCCCGTAGATAGCGAGGTGGAAGCGGGAACTCTTTACCGCGTCAGTTTCTGCCTGAGTAGGGTCATCTGCTAAGACTTTTTCAATGGCGGCATGCAACGGCCGGAGATCAGCTCGGCGACGGACTTCAACCCAAGCGCGACGCAACTGCGTCGGGATGTCATTTGGTTGAAGTGCGAGAATCCGATCCATCGCGTTGCTACCTTGCGAGTAATCGCGCAACATGAAGTAAGTCCCTGCAAGTAGGCTTAGAGTAACGGCGTGTCGCGGATCCAACTCGGTCGCGCGCTGGAAATTGCGCACAGCCTCGGACCAATGCCCTTGCCGGCGGTCAATCAATCCAGACAGCTCAAAAACCCGTGAATTGTTAGGTAAGGTACGCTGGGCGACGTAAAGTTCGGCTCGCGCGCGGTCGTAATCGAAATATCCCCAATAAAGGTGCAAAGCCAGAGCGAGATGAGCGTCACCGGAGTCCGGTCTGAGGTGAAGGGCTGACTGTATTGCCGCGTTGGCGAGCTCCAATCGACCCGAGCTATGATCGACACCGTCGAAGTAGAGCGTATCGTGCGCTCGCGCCAGCCAGCAGTAGGCGGGGAGGAAAGCAGGATCGCGGCCGATCGCCTGGTTGAGCAGGTCGATACATTGGAGAAGCGTATTATGTTTACTTTCAAGACTGGCATCGAGGTCACTTGTACCGGCTTGCTCGATTAACGGAGTGGCGCGGACATAGAGGTCGTACGCAACAAGATCCTTGGTTGGCCGCTCCTCGAGGGCCGCCCTTTCTCGAGCTGAAAGTTTCGCTCGAAGTCTATTTGCGATTGACTGCACTACTTCCGTTTCGATCGCGAACACGTCATCCAAATTACGGTCGTATTCCTCCGCCCAGATGCCTGTATCGCTGCGAGCGTCCACCAACTGCGCATTCACGTGCACCTTGCCGCGATACCGGCGCACGGTTCCCTCCAGCACATGCGAGACACGCAATGCGTTGCCAATCTGCCGCACATCTTGTTTGCCGCGATACTGCATGACGCTACTGCGGCTGATCACCTTTAAATCAGCGATTTTTGACAGCTTGATCAAAATGTCGTCCTGCACGCCGTCAGCAAAGAATGCGTGTTCTTTCTCGTCGCTAAGATTTTCGAATGGCAGCACGGCAATGCCACTCGTTAGGGGATGCCGCGTGAAATCACTTTTCGAAATGATCCATCCCGCCGCTGCTGCGAGCGCAACCAGCGACGCCGCTAAAAGCGCGCTGGTTGGATTGCGCCGTATCCATTTTCTTCCCCGTGCAAATATTCCAGTACGCCGGGCGTTAATCGGTTCATGTCTTAACCAACGCTCGAGATCTTCAGCCAGCGCAAGCGCGGAAGAATAACGGCGCTTTGCGTCTTTCTCGAGACACTTCAGGCAGATCGTTGAGAGATCGCGGTCTATTTTCGAATTCCACAAGCGCGGTTGTCGCGGCTCCGTATCCAGCAGTAATTTGATGGTCTCGTACGTTGTGCCTCCAGCAAAGGGCGGATGACCTGTAAGCAATTGGTAAAGTACGGCGCCAAGCCCGTAAACGTCGGTTACGCTGCTCGCCGCCTCATTGTTTCCCACCGCTTGTTCCGGCGCCATGTAACTTGGCGTGCCCAGCAATTCCTTCGTCCGTGTGACCGTGCTCTCGGTCTCGATCAATCGCGCCAGGCCGAAGTCGGTCAGGTGCGGTTCACCTTTTGCATCGAGCAGAATGTTCCCCGGTTTAATATCTCGATGGAGAATGCCGTGCTCGTGGGCGTAATGGACCGTCCGCGCTAGCTTCGCGATTAGTTCAACGGCGCGTCGAATCGGGATTTGCTCGCGCTTACCGACCTCATCGAGCTGCCCGCCTTCGATTAACTTCATGCTGAAGTAGCAGGAGCCGTCGCGCTCGCCGACTTCGTAAATTGGGACGACGCCGGAATGATCCAGGCTGGCGGCGGCCTCTGCTTCCCGGCGAAAACGCTTTAGATGCCCTTCGCTAGCCCAATGCCCCAAGCCAATCACCTTGAGAGCGACAGTGCGGTTGAGACTTTTCTGCCGCGCGCGATAAACCACGCCTTGACCGCCACGACCGATTACCTCCAGTAATTCATAGTCGCCAAAATCGGCGAACGTCTTTGGCCGATCCGATTTCTTTTTGGTATGCGGTGAAGGCGTGACATCCAAGCCGGGGTCAGCGACCCCGGCTACAGATTCATCGGCGAACAAATCGAGGCCTGTTTCAAACAGGCAAGCGGTACAAAGGCCTTCCGGCGCGTCGGCGAGAATTTCTGCTCTACACTTTCGACAAAGCCTGGGCGCGCTGGTCATGATGTGAGAGTCGCGTCCGCGCTCCCCATCATGTACTGCGCCAAATTCTGGCATACGTTACGTCCGTAACACAGCAATTAAGTGCCGCAGCTCATCTTCGATGTCGCTCGCAACGGCGACAGTGTGACTGATTTCTTCGCGCAACAATATTTGATATCGACGGCGAAATCGATGGAAGGCTTGTCGAAGCGCATTATCTGTCATGCCCAACTGCGATGCGATCTCTGCGCGTGACGGCGCTCCCGGCTCGTCCGGCAACAATTGTTTCAACGAATCAAACAGCGCGGCATTACCCGCGGTACAGTATTCGTCCTTCAACCGACGCAGCACCTGCTCCATCAGCGTCAACGCCCAGCGGCGTTCATAAAGGCGATCGGCAGTGGGAGGATCTGCTAGTTCCATCTCGACTCGCTGGTTCGCTCTCAGTTCTTCCAACGGAATCAGCCGTTGTCCTTTGCCTCGTTTCAAGGTCACCGCACGGCGCTGTTCACTGGCGAGAAAATGTTTCAGCGACGTTAACAGATAGGAACGCAGGCGTCCTTTCTCTTTGCGGACGGCATCGAAGTCGCGGCGTTCTAGCAGCAGCGAAAAGAACCCTTGCGTAAGGTCTTCCGCCTCCTCGGTTCTAATGCCCTGCCGCCTGACGAAGCCGTACACCGGTCGCCAATACGTGCGACAAAGTTTTTCCAGCGCCTCCTGTGCCGCGGGTGATTGGCCTTGCGCTTCCAGCACCACGCTCCAATGAGTTGTTGTAAACGCGATTGGCCCTTTTTGTGTGCTTAGTGCAATTCGACTTTCCGAGGCCTCATCCTCGTCAACAGGCACGTTGCGATCGAAACAAAAATCCGCGTAAGAATCAAGCCGGAACTAACGCGCGATGCGTTTGCGCTTCTCAGTCATGGTTCTCCGGCGAAACTCTCGCGATTACACGATGCCCTGACGCAGGAGCTCGTGTTTTCCGGCTAACAAATCCTGCACGAGAGCGTAGCCGCGTTTGTCGACGTTGCGCGTTGTGCCTGCGAAATGATGATCGATTCTCATCCGCGCGGAGCGGCAGAAGTAATCGGCGACGGAAAGAATTTCATCTGCGGGTTTACCCTGGCCGAGCAACCATTGGGCATAAGAGCAGGTCGAGCTGATCGCAAATAATTCTGTCGCGACCCCTACAAATCTGGAAAGGAGAAGTTGCTCGCGGTCGAGTTTCGGGCCAAACCGCGCCATGGCGTGAAACAGCCCGCGTGCGAGTCGCTTACTGGTACGCGCGGCATAATCGACATGGCGTTGCAACGTCGCATGCAAATTTTCGATCTTGCCCGCGCCGTTCAGTAACCACTGACGTGGATACCAGCCGGCATAAAATTTTCCCGAACTGAAAACAGCCTTCACGCGCTCGGACATTGGCAGTTGCGTGTTGAAAATAGCGCCGCCAACTTTCAAATGCGGATCGAGTGCTTCACGCGCGATGAATAACCGCATGATTTCGCTCGAACCTTCAAAAATCGTGTTAACGCGGCAATCACGCAGAAATCTTTCCACGGCAATGGGCGGTTCGCCTCGTCCGGCCAAGGATTGCGCAGTTTCATAGCCGCGACCGCCGCGCACTTGCATCGCGTCATCGGCTATTCTCCAAGTCGTCTCGGTTGCCCACATTTTGCACATCGCTGTTTCGATGCGCAGATCACCCGCTTTCCGATCGAGCAGCGACGAAGTGAGAAACGTCATCGCTTCCATGGCAAAAACGTTGCCGGCCATTTCGGCGATTTTTCCGGCAATCGCAGCGTGTTTGCCGATCGGCACGCCCCATTGAATGCGTTCGCTAGACCATTTGCGTGAGATTTCGAGCAGCCGTTTGGAAAGGCCGACGCACGCGGCGGGCAAAGTGAGTCGTCCAGTGTTTAGTGTCGTAAGAGCGACTTTTAATCCGGCGCCTTCCTTCGAGATGATGTTCTCGCGCGGCACTCGCACGTCGGTGAACTTCACCACTGCGTTGTAAAGCGCGCGCAATCCCATAAACCGGCAGCGATAAACGATCTCCAGCCCCGGTGTATCGACATCGACAATGAATGCCGTGATTTGCTTGCGCTCTTTCCCGCCTACGATCTTCGATGGCGTGCGTGCCATGACTACGAGGACGCCAGCTTTGACGCCGTTCGTGCACCAGAGTTTTTCGCCGTTTAGAATGAACTCAGAGCCGTCCGCCGTTGGCTCGGCGCGCAGACTCATTGTTGCCGGATCCGACCCGGCGTGGGTTTCTGTCAGCGCGAATGCCGAGATTTCTCCGCCCGCGACGCGTGGCAGGTATTTTTGTTTCTGTTCTTCCGTCCCAAATAAGAGCAACGGTTGCGCGACCCCGATCGATTGATGCGCGGAAACAAGCGCGGCCACGTTTCCGTCCCAACTGCCGAGCAAAACTGCGGCCTGCCCATAATTTGATTGTGACAAACCGAGTCCGCCATATTTCTTCGGCACTTTGATTCCAAACGCGCCGATTTCAGCCAGGCCCTTAAAATTTTCCGGTGGAATTTCACCGGTGCGATCAATCTCGTCGGGATCGACGTGCTCGCGCAGATAACTTTCCAGTTTTTGCAAAAATTCTTCGCCTGCGGCGCGGTCTTCGGCGCTCTGGGCAGGATACGGGTAAATCCGATCGAAATCGTATCGGCCAACAAAAAGGTTGCTGGCAAAACTACCGCGGTCTTCGAGCGGATCGCGCGCCGCCTCCGCCAATTCAAGCGCTTCCCGCTGACCTTTCGCCATCTTCGACGTGTCGATGACGGCGGGCGCGGCCTTTTCCGGCTTTGCGCTG
>JBKPOB010000203.1:0-14341 GCA_046732875.1 Verrucomicrobiota bacterium
CCTCCACGCGGGCAGGGGTGACCTCGGGTTTGAGTTTATAGAGAACGATATGATGAACCATGAGGGTAAAGCTAATAGGCGTTTCCGATAACGCGCGCAAGTCCGAATCCGTCGCCCGAACGAAACGAACCAATCGTCCCCTTGATTGCAACCATTTCGCGCATATGGGCGAAGTGGTCTATCGGCTTTGCGTTCGTCACATCAAATGCGGACTCGCCGCGCGGGTCGAGTATGAATAGTTTGAAGAGCGGATGACCTTGAAAGAGCCAGCCCTGGAGATTTCCACAAACCTTGAATATCCGGCGTGTCCGTTATGTGGAAGCGACCGGCGTCAGTTTTCGTTTCGTTTGCAGCAACCTTACACCGTCGTTCGCTGCAAGGAATGCGGACTGTACTATCTCTGTCCGCGGCTTGTCGAGAGCGCGATGGAGGAAGCCTATCGTAAATTATCATATTACGAGGGTGGCGAATGCGGCTACGCGGACACCAGCTACACTGCCCAGGAATTCGCATTACGAGCAACGTTCAAGTGCCTTCTAAACAATCTCGCTGGCCGCGGATTGACCAGCGGCGATCTCTTGGAAGTCGGATGCGGCTACGGATACCTCCTTGACGAAGCACGCTCGTTTTTTCAGCGCCGCGTGGGCACGGAGTTCTCGCCGCAAGGCGCAGAGATCGCTGGCAAAACAGGCGCCGAGGTGTTCGTGGGAGGTCTCGAACAGATTCCGACTGACGCCAGATTCGATTGCATCATTGCGACACAAGTAATCGAACACATTTACCAACCGCTATCATTCGTTAAGCAATTAGCCGGCCACATAAAACCGGGTGGCCACATTATTCTCGCGACACCCGACATCGGAGGTGCATTAAGGAAACTGATGCGTCGACGCTGGCCATCCTTCAAAGTGCCCGAACATGTGCTCTATTTCGATTACAAGACGTTAAGCTCATTGATGAATCGAGCTGGCCTAACTGATGTTCGCAGGCTTCCTTATCCGCATGCGTTTCCATTGGGCTTGATCGCGGCTAAGTTCGGTTTCAACCTACCGCCCGGGCTGGGGCGGCTCAAGATATGGGTGCCTGCCACGACGGTTGCTGCTTATGGAAGAGTTAGAAGCGCCTGACACCCAGCCCCGCCGGCCCTTCCTTTCGGTTGTTATGCCCGTGTTTCGCGAAGGCGCGCAGTTATCTACCTTTGTGACGGCTGTGCGCAGCTCTCTTGCCCAGTGCAACCTGCCATACGAGCTCGTGGTCGTTGACGACGGTTCGCCTGATGACACCTGGCAAGTTATAGCAGCGGAAGCGAAGACTTGTCAGGCAATACGGGCGCTGCGCCTGAGTCGAAACTTTGGCAAGGAGTTAGCGTTGTGCGCAGGACTGGAGCACGCCCGTGGCGACGCGGTAGTCGTGATGGACGCCGACGGCCAACATCCACCATCCCTTATTCGGGAGCTGGTGCGCACGTGGCGGAGCTCTGGAGCTGACATTGTGGAAGCCGTTAAACGAAGGCGCGGCCGCGAATCATTATCGAGCAAACTGGGTGCATTGGTTTTCTATTTCATCCTTAACAAACTATCCGGATTCCATTTTAAAGGTGCATCGGATTTCAAGCTGATGAATCGCAAGGCCGTCGATGCGTGGTTAAAAATGCACGAACGCAACGTCTTTTTCCGGGGAATGACCGTCTGGATGGGTTTCACCACAGTGCAGATTCCTTTCGAAGTAGTTCCGCGCTCCGCGGGCCAATCGACATGGTCTGCATTAACGCGCCTGAAGCTGGCCCTCATCGGAATAACTGCGTTCTCGTCGTTTCCGTTACATTTGGTTACCCTTGCGGGGATGGTTTTCCTCGGGTTGTCTGTTCTTTTGGGGATAGAGACTTTATACCTGAAACTGACGGGGCAAGCCGTGAGCGGCTTCGCAACTGTTATTCTGTTAGAGCTCATCATCGGGAGCTTCCTGATGATCAGCCTCGGCATCATAGGCGAATACCTGGCCAGGATTTACGAAGAGGTAAAAGGTCGGCCTCGCTACCTGGTCAGTGAATCAATCGAACCTGATCATGACTAGCTAGCAGATCCTGCACAGCGGAAATTCTGCGGCGCGGGAACATTCGCAGAGGTCTTGGCTGAAGAAGGGGTTGGCCTTGACACGTCCGCGGTATCGAAATCCGCAACCCCGATAATCGAGCGGTAGATGAAGTCAAACGGAGCAAATCGGTCCGAATTTAACGAGGAGAATTAGGCAATGTCCTGACTTGTTCCTGAAACTGGCGAATATTCTCGCTACCGATATTCAAGACGAAAAACGTCCTTAGTCTTCCGGCGAACGAGTACGAAACAGTTTCCTCGGTTCCAAGATTGCCGATAGGTTGGAACATTTTGATTATTCTCGCCGTCTTTGGATCTCTTTCCCAGATCAGCTTGAGATCCTTGGCGCTTGGAACATAGCTAGTGATGGCCTTCTTGTTTGCTTTCCATACGTCCTGCTCTGTCATAACAGCCCCAAAGGGCAAGTCGGAACAGAAGGACAGGATCTTGGCATCACCGTAGTCGTGCAAAAACAAGTGAATAATCGAGTACGCCTCCCTTTGACAGATCAATGTGTCGTAACCAGCATCAGGAATGCCTTCAATGCGGTTAAACTCATCGCGTTCCAGACGAGGAGGATTTGGCGGTTCTTTTTCGGCTACAACGTGTCTTAGGAAGCGCGAGACGGCAACCTCTTCCTGAGCATAATGACGAATCGACAACGGATTTTTTGTTTTGTTATAGATGTATCGCACTGATGGCCCCAGTCCGGCTAGTAACGCCCAGGCGGCTAGTCCCCACAGGGGGATCTTAAGTGCTAGAAACAGCTTGGAGCTTAGCAGGCCGTCGAAGGTAAATGCCATTAGGATCATCCAGAAAGGGATTGGCAAAAGCAGGCGGTTCTCATAGGACGTGGCGACAAAAGCTCCAGCGACAGGAAGTGTCGCCAGCAATGCGATTTCGAAACGCTTTTGCCATAGTGCAAGACCAAGACCGGGCGCCAGGAACCAGTAGTAAGCCACAGGAATAGGCAGCATATCTGGAATTAAGAAGCGAGGACCTGGCACACTAAAAAAGCACATTCGGAGTTGTCTGACATAATAGGCCAGGTCGTGCGGCGGATGAACGGCCCACAATGCTTGCCAGAAGTCGTGAACAAAGCCGGATTCGTAGTACGTGTAAGCTCCGCGATTGAAACAAATATAAAGCAGGATCGGCGTGGCACCTACTGCGAAGCCGTAGATGACTATGGCAACCGACTGCCACGTGGTGCTTTGCTTCACGCTCTTCCAATGGACCGCAGCATAAAGCGGCGCATAAAGCACAAGAACCAACAGATACTGCTTCCCAGATATCGAGCTCGCCAGGCACAGTCCTGCGCTGACACCGCCAAGAGAGAGCCAAAAGGAAGAAGCAGCTCTGAATCCCAGGTGCAGGAAATAGAGAGACGCTACGCACAAAGCGGTCGCCAAAGGGTAACGGTATCCAGCGAAGGTATAAATGAAGGCGAAGGGAAGGAAGTTAAAGATAAGCGCCGTGATCGAGGTGACGACGTAGGACCTAAAAAGCAGATCGACTAACAGCACCGTAAAGAAAAACGTGGCAAACCAAATGACAAACAGCGCTGCCTCGTAAGATAGGACGTTGAACCCGAACAGGCGAAGAAAGCCCCAGACGTAATAATGAAACAGGGTTTCTCTGGAAATGGGAGGATGAAACCACGCCGCTTGAAATGGATGGCCAATAACGTGACTCTTTAAAAACCAGAGATCCCATCCGGATTCGTCGAAGAGCCCGTTTCCATTCCAGGGGGCGGTCCCGAAATTCCATAGGTGCGAAACTACAAACACTGCAGCCCAGAACAGAAACAACCCTGTCCTAGCAGTACTGAAAGATTTCAACGACCCGATGATCCGCTGTGGTGGCGGCGAAAAGGCGAGTAGCAGGAAGAGCATGGCAAACAGCCAGCCGATTGGTTGCCATGGATTTCCCCAAGCCCATTTCAGATAGTGCGCAGCGCCGCCGGCTGCGCAAATGAGCAGGCTAACAAACGAAAAGCCGATTAGGACAAGTCTTGAGACGCACACTCGCTGCTCCTTCTGAGATAGCTCCATTCTGATGGTTGTGCGCATCTATGGAATCAATCGACGAGAACCGTAACGGCTGTGCTGGCTAGTACCTTGTTCCCAGGTCGATTTCGCTTACGTGATTATCTGACATAGATAGCACGTAAAGCTTCCGGTCAATCAGAACCAAAGCTGATGGGCCGTCGAGTTTGTCAGGTGCTTTCGGTCTCACACTTCCCTTTCTGTTGCCGTCCAAATCAAAAACGAGCACTGTGTCCATATTAGCGCTCGATGCGTACAGCCTGCCTGCCTTCGAATCTATGGCCAGATCCTCAAAACCGTATAATCGCTGCCACTCCGGCACCGGCCATTTCGCTAGAAACTTGCCGTTCGAATCAAATACCTGAATCCGTTTGTTACGCGGATCAGCCACGTAAACTCTGTTGGTTTTGGGATCAACTGCCACGGAAGTATGATCATCAAACTGTCCATCGCCATTTCCTTTGGTGCCCCAAGCCGCGAGAACCTGCCCGTCCGGAGTGAACTTGACGATTCTGGTGCGTCCCTGATCGACAAGATACACCGAGTCATCAGGACCGATGGCAATCCGTCGTGGACCGTAGAATCCGGGATCCGGCCCTTTCCACTCGTCAAGGAGAGTTCCATCGGGCGCAAGCTTCTGCACACGGTGATTGGAAGCGTCTGCTACGTAGATGTTGCCGGATCGGTCTATGGCGATCCCATTCGGTTCTTCTAGTTGTCCATAGCCCGTGCCTTTGATTCCGAGACTGGCGATAAAGACACCGCTCGGTGAGAATTTTTCGATTCGCCCATTGTTCGTATCAGCTATTAAAATATTCCCTTTGTCGTCGGCAGCGATCCCATGTGGCGCATCAAATTGTCCTTTCCCAGTCCCTCTGCCGCCTTCAAACATGTTAGTAGTATTTTCCGGCACGGCACCGAGCTGAGGAGGTGCTACCTCAGGCACTTTATAAATCGTCAGCGAATTGTACCTGTTTTGCTTGTCCTCAAACACCTTCGCAAAATAAGTAGCATAAATCTTTTCATTCGGTCGCTTGACAAACTGTGCGTGCCGAACGGCATTATCAAAGGCAACGTAGTTGATGCCATTCTCTTTCAAAAGATGGAACACTCTCCAAGGATCCTTAGTCTCGAACAGTTCCAAATAGACCCTGTCGCGCTTACTCGCATCATAACCGGCTGACCATCCATAATAGGGCCAGCCATAAAAGACCCGACGTCCGGCCATCAGTATCGGATGACTGACAAACCGGTCTGTGAGAAAGATATCGCGCGGCTTGGTCTCTTTCGCGAGCCAGTCGATAAGCGGATCATTTCGATAAGTAACTTCACTCCATCCAGTGTTATGAATTGGAAAAAAATCGATTATGCCTCCTGGAATGATGCCGACAACGAGCAAAGCCGCAATCAGCTTCCCAGGCAGAGTGGTTCCGCCCAGTGAGAGATGCCATAGTCGCCACAGAGCAAAGGCAACAAAGAGGTTGATGATGATGGCCCAGATATGCAAGAACTTTTGATTCGCCAGGGCCTCAATGGTGAACTGAAAAGAGAAAGCCACCAATAAGAGGCTTGAGGCCGCCACAAAGACCCGCCTTTGCAGAGCAGTTGCGAAAACAAGCGCCAGCGCTATCAACAGCCACTTGAAACCAAAGGTGAAGCCGAGGTACTTCGCAACGTTCAAGGCTGTTGGATGATCAATCGTGTAGCCCCAGTGAATCAGACGCGGCATTTGAGCCCTGCCCCTGCCACTGCTCAAATAAAGCATCTGTGGCAAGGCCATGACTCCTGACACGACCGCCAGCGCCAGCATTTGCAGCCGCAGCGGACATAACACAAACAACAGCCCCAGCACCGGGAAAGCGGCGATAAATACGGCGCTGTTCCACATCGGGATAAGTCCGAGTAGGAAACCTGAGAAAATAAAACCCGGCAGCGTACTGCTAATGATTTGCGCAGCACCGCCAGATGCCTGTTTGGGTTCCAGGACTGGCGCAGCAGGCACCGCGCTTGTCGATACTGGAAGACTCTCAGCGGAAGTCGCAGTACCGGACTGTGTCTCCCCCGCAGTTTCTGGCACGGCATCCGGCGTAGCAGTCAGCGCCTTGGCCGATGCAGCAGCGGCGCGTTTAGCGTAGAGGGCGCGATATTGAATCGTCAAAAAAGTCAAAACCAACAACAATATCCCAATAGCGCTCGCGAAGTGCCTCTGATTAAGGAAAGTCACCTGCGACCAGACACCCCACGCATCGCCACGATACGGAAAAATCGTAGGCAGAAATTCCCGTAACTGCAAGGTCGCCTGGACCGCCGCGCGCACGGAACCTTGTCTGTGAAGGAACGGGACATACGAGAGGGAACCAAAAAAGAAGAAGAGCGCTGAACCCACTCGGCCAACTGCGCGGGATTCAAACAATACTTCGCCAAGCGCCATCACAAGAATGAGCATTGCCACAAGCGTGATAATGCTTAATAAGTTCAAGCTCCACGCCGGATCGAGTCCGAGATACTCCAGGTTTCCAGCTTGGAAGTAAAAGAGGAAATGGTAACGAATTCGGTCGCCGGAAAAGTGTGGGTATTCAGTGGGAAAGTTATGACCCACGGCGAAGCTTTGCATGATCGCAGTGTTCGGTCCGAAATCGCTATACTCAGGATTAGAGATGTGTAGCTTGCCACCTTTAACGCTAAATGACGCGAACATCATCCAGGATACGAGAACCGCGTATCCCGCGATCAAGACCCAGTCGGCTAGACGTGAACCCTTAGGGCGGGGGATGTATAAGTTCTTCGTAAGGGGGTGACCTCCATTAGTCTGTGCGGACTTTGTAAGGTTTCTTTTCCATAGGGACGAACAAACCACGGTCGTTGCCGCCACAAAGAACAATGCATTACCCCATAACAGTGGTTGCTTTGCACGAGCGAAGAGCAGCCCGGCTAGGTAGGTAAACCAGGAACTAACTAACAACCCCGTGATTACGGCTGCTGCTAAGCGGTGAGCAACAGATGCAAACCGGTAGAACCGCCGGCAGAGAAAATCGCCAAGATAAATAGCCAGGGCCAGATAGATCAGAGCCAGCATGGCGGAGCGTTAACAGCTGAGAGCGGATAGTTGAAGAGTGAAACTGGAACAGCCTCCAGTTCTTTGGAAACATTTTGCTCGTGACTCGCGCTGATTATCCACTCCCACAAGCGCGAACCCTAAGCGCCTGATGTTTTCTGTCAAACATGGCTGAAATGCGTCGGCATTGAGGAAATCTACGAGAAGTCTGCGCCTTTGCGTGCGTCAGCGTAGTGGGGTTGGACGAGGGTGCGGATCTGGCTGTGGTCGCGGTGTTGGAGTAGGCCTCGGTGCAGGCCTCGGCATAAACGCATAAACTTTGTTGTCCCCCGCAACATAGATGCGGCCGCGAGCTACAATGCCAGTCGTGCTATAGTAATGCGTGCCCGCCATCAGCTCGTTCGGGCCATCACCATCGTAAACAACCGCCCCCGTAGCTCCGTCATAACCGTGTAGTCGTTGGTCGCCTGCGGTAAGATGATCCTCGGTGCCGACCACCCACACAATTATGTTATTATTGTCATCGGTAGAAGTGACAAAGGGCGAGCCGCAGCCACCACTGTCCCGGGCCACACTCCAATCGGCTGTGATGGTAGGCGGATTGGTTGGCGTGATGCGGAAAGTCGAGAGCGCGGTATTGCCATCATTGTTGGCGCGGAACGCGACGTAAGTGCTTTGTTTAGTTCGATAGGTGACGGCCGCCTGGAGAATAGTGCTGCTGGCAACCTGAGATACAGCTATCGGGGCACTAATACCACCGAGGTTGTCTCGATTGACCAGATACGCATGGCGGTCCTTACTCAGTGCAACTATGAGATGGGAAGGCGTGGCGCCGGGCACGTCCACCAGCAATGGGCCGGAAGCGCCCATATCCGCGTCCATTTGGTCGAGCGAGAACCAGTTAGTGGGCGCCCAGTAATCGGCAGGGTTACCGCTGAAGAGTGGTCCGGGTTGAAAGCGAATCACAGCTTCACCGCCACTCCAGGTACCACCAGTGTTTGCGGTGTTACCTGTAGTAACGAATGGGTTAGCGCCATCGCTGGCGATACCACCGACACCCCATATGGCGCCGCCCCACTTACCGCCGCCGGCGCCGGCAGCCCATGCTGTTACGCTGGCTTGATTATCTATCGGTATCCCGACGAGCCAGCCATGGTAAATACTGCAATCCCTCATGCTTCCATACCCAACATAAAGAATGTTCCCCACGATGACGAGTGCCGGTCGTTGCTGTTGGACCCCTGCATTGAAATTGATCCCGTTGTATGTAGCTGTGGCCTCCACGTCCACGGGCCAGCCAGGATTGATGTCGCCTGTGTCAAGGTTAAGTGAGAAGATGAGATGCATCTTGGTCTCGCCGCCATCAGAGGTAATCATTGCGTCGAAAAAGAGAGCGCGTGAAGCGAGATCGACAACGGGCGTGCCGGTGATGCCCATGGGATCAAACTTTGTGCATATTAGATCGTCGGCCGACACCGGATCGCCGACGTTACGCTCCCAGATAACGCTGCCATCCACGGCGTCGAGCGCGTATACATTATTCGATTCAGTCACGGCAATAACCATGCCTCTACCGCCTGGGCCGTCCTCAACGTAAAGCGGCTGGGCGTAGACGTTGCCGACAATTGTGCCGTCAAAGTTAAGATCGCGAGACAGATTAGCCGCAGCGCTTAGCGTGAAAGCAGAGTCAATGTAAAGACCATCTCGCGAGTCATGATTGTGAAATTGCGTAACGTTTACTTGCGCGTTCGCCGGAGAGATCGCGCTGAGAAGAGCAGCACATGATCCGGCAATGACGAATGAGTAAGTCGGAATTCCAGGTTTCATAGGCAGCAGCCGATTGGCCGGCTTGCTTCTACCACAATGCGTTAGTTCCTTGTCAAGACGTATGACGACTGGAGTGTTAAAAGAAAATGCAGCCACTGTAGCGATCGCGCTGTGCGTCGTTTCCCGGCGTGAAACCAGCGCTAGGGCGGACCGACCTCAGGCCGGTGGCTGCAAAATTTACAAAACGCGCTAAATCGATTCCCAAGCCGAAGTCTTTTTACGGTTCCGTATCCGAGCCTGGCAGAGTTGGGCCAGGCTGCGGATTTGGCCGAGGTTTGGTGTCGGAGTCGGCCCCCCGTGTCCATTCGTGGTTTTACGGCTGGATTTGTTCGGTCCAGAGGAATTCCCAGGTAGCTATAGCGTTGATTGCGACTGAGACGGCGAAAAGCGCGAGTTCGGGGACGGATACTCTCGCAAGCCCGTTGCCAGTCAGCAGGAGGAAGATCCAGGGAAGCACGATCATCGCGTAACGATAAGAGAATTGCCAGCTTCCTGGATTTCCGTGTAACCAGAGCACGAGCGTTAGAATGCTAATAGCTGTCCAGGCTACCACTTTATATTGTCCTCCAGAGCGGAATAGGAGACATAAGAAGGGGCTGGCAAGGAAGATCGAGCAGCCAAAGCCATTTGGACGGATGTATGGGAAATGGGGAATACTTTCGAAGCCTTGAAACAGCATCGTATAAATATTCCAAGGTATAGCTTGAATCGAAAACAACCCGTGCTGATACCAAGGCTCCTGCGCTACGTCCGGAATATGAATGTAACCAAAGTCGAAAACCGAATGGAAGCGCGCAAAGTTATAGGCGGCGGTCAGGAGCGCGAGTGTGGCAGGCAGGCTTAGGAAGCGCATGAGCATAAGCGCCTTCTCTCGGAGCGCTTGTTTTGACCTCCTTTGTTCAATTGCGTTCGCAGCTTGCGGCGGACTGGAGACCGCCCCTCCCTGGAGCTTTCCATTTGGCTGACGCCAGAACAAACAAAGGTAAAGAGGTAGAGTTATGAGTAGCTCGGTGCGATTTCCAAAAGCCAGGGCAAAGAACGCGCCAGCAACAAACGGAGATGGCCGGGCCAACGTGAAATAGAGCGCTGCGGCTTGTCCCAGCAAAGCCAGGCCAAGAGCGATTTGCCAGGCGCCGCCGAACCCAAGGTTACACCATGTCCAGGTTCCGAAAATAGGAAACAATGCCAGCATTATCCTGCGAGCTAACGATTGGCTTTTGAGGCTGGAGTAATCGGCTCCGAATGCTTTCGCCAGTTGAAAGAAGAAATAGACGCACAACCCAGCGATCAACGCTGCCAACACGCGTCCTGGAAAAGCGTCGGTCAAACCCGCTTTTTGAAGAAGTGCTACGGGAAGCATGCTAAGCACTGCTCCCAGGGGAAAGGCCGAGTAATATCTGCCTTCCCACGGGATCATCTCGTTAAGCCAGTCGGGCGGTTTTTCCCGAAGACCCAGCTGGCCATGAAGCAGAGCCGAAGCAATTTGACTTGTGTAATCCAAGTCGCGCAGAGTCGCCCTGGTCGAGAAATAAAAGGCGATCACGACAAATAGCGATACGCCTATGGCAATCCAAAATTCGCGGCTATTGCCAGGTTTCTGCAATTCGTCAGCTACCACAATATTGTCACTTTGATTTCTCCTAAGAACGCCGACCTAGCAGCTTTTCCCAGGCGGCTTTTGTTTCAGCGGGCACGTTTTGGTCGGCATCAACTAGCCAGGAGACGGTTGCTAGCGAGTTTACAACGATCGAAAGAGCAACTAGTCCAATTATAATATAACGCGACCGCAGTAAGGCCACTCCGCCTGAAGCGAGAAAAACAACAAGACAGAAGATCAGGAAAGGATAAAGATCGGTGGCGTAACGTTGGGCCAGAGTGAAGAACGATAGGATACACAGGAATTGAGCAAAGAGAGCTATGGCTACGCCAGCCTCGAATAAGTCGGCTGATCTGCGGCGAACGAGACATGCGGTTCCCATGACAGCGGCGAAGACAAGCCATCCCGAGCACCACAGAAGGGAAAGATAAACTTCACTGAACGGGAGGGAAAAGAGAGAAGGATAGTCATAGGAATGGCGGCCTGCCCCTAGAAAAGGCGCCACGCGATCGAAGGTCGGAAAGCGCAGGCTGAAGTAATCAGCCAAACCATAAGGGATACGCCGGGGGCTGAACATCCCGTATTTATGGGCGAATTCGCTATGAACGGGATTGACGTAATAGTCGTACTTTACTCCAACGAAGCTGCCAAACCTTGCGTAGCTTAGCCAAACGTAAAACACGAGAGCAGCACCAAGCGGGAGAAGAAGTGCGGCGAAATTAGTTATTGGTCTCTCTCGCCCTATTTGCAGGGCAAGGAGCAGGGCGATGAGGATGAAAGGGATTCCGAAAGTGACCCTTGAAAGCAAAGCTCCTGCGGCGCAAACCGAGAATCCCAACAATAAACGCGTCAAGGCACTGGCCTCAGCCTGTCGCGCCCGGATGACGAAGTAAAGCGCGGCGAGGGACCAGGCCAGGCCCCAGATGATTGCCTCATCGTAAATAGAAAGATTTCCAAGCAATAAGAGTAAGGACGAGCCAAGCGCGAACCCGGCAATGCACGCGTTTCCTACCCAGTTGCGATCCCGAGGGGAAAGTGGGGAGGAACGCAAGGCTGTGCCCACAAGACCGGCAAAGGCAAAGAGCGCAATGACACCTGCGCAAAATCCCGAAATTCGTGACCATTTTCCATATCCTGCCGGGTAGACAAAATTCAATGGAATCCGAACGAAAGCCGGGAACGCCCCAAAGTACATGCGCACTTTACCGTTTACGATCATTGCTTCATGACTTATCGCCCCGACATCAACATCCACGTCACCTCGCAGAAAATGTTCTGCTTGGGAATCGTAGGCACCGCCGAGGACTTCCTTAACAAAAACCTGTCCGCCGCCTGTCGTAGTGTAAAACCAAAGGAACACGCTCAAGAAAAGAAGAAGCGGCAGAAATCTGGGGGCAGAGTCAGAGTTTTCCTTCGCAAAACCGGCTACAGGTGCTGGAGTTCTTGCCATCGCGCTCGGTCCTTTGGTGGTTCAGCGGAATCTGAATCGTTATTCGATTTAAAAATGACCGGCGACAGTCTCGCACTCAGAGGTTTCATTCGAAATTTCAAAATGCCCATTCACCACGTGCAAATAGCACGGCAAACAACGCGAAAAGCAACAGTGACCAGGCCGTAAGCACGCCGGCCCAAAAGCGGTTTCTGCCAAGCAGCCCCAAGAGGATAAAAATTGGGAACATCGTTAGCGTGTAACGCGGCATGCTTTGCAAGAAGTTGACACTAGTGAAAAGAATCAAGCTTGCGGTCATCCACATCGCGTAAACCGGCCGCAACTTGATCCAACTAATGATGGTACAAATGAAGCCAAGTGCCATGAAAAAGAGCTCTTGTAATCCGACCAGTCGTTGGCCTTGCCTTCGGTGGGAATTCGTCAGGCAATGTGGGCTCTCCACCCCACTCCACGCGAGGCAGAAATGGTTCGAACGACGCCTTTCTGGTTTGCAGGAAGGCGAATGGGTCCCCGCCTATCCGCCAGTTAATCAATAAATATACCCCGAACCCAACGGGCACGATGGCAATCCAAAGCCATTGCCAATTCCAAGAGGAACGGCCCACTTCGTTGTAGCCGCCTCGCTGTGCCGAGGCGTTCCCATCCTGATCTAATCCACAGGGCGAGACAGGGCCGTGGCTACAAGGTCGTCTCGCCCACCATTGCTGGGCCGCTTCTACCACCAGCGAAGGAACGAGAACGGCACCGACTCCACGGGTCATCCAGCAGAACGCTCCCAGTATGCCGGCCAACCACCATCGCTTGACGCGAGCTGCCAGGATACAAGCTAATGCCAGAGCCAGAAAGAGGCTTTCGCTGTAGGCAACGTGAAGAAAATATGCCGTCGGAAAAATGAGAAAGAACCATACGCTTCGCATCGCAACGCTGGCGGAATAATCAAACTGGACAAGTCTTCGCAATAGGATCGCTGCAACCATGGAAGCGATACCAGAGATGATTAGTCCGGCAGCAAGATAGCTCCTGGCGATAAAGGTAGCCAAACCCATCAACCAGGGAAACAGAGGGTAAAAGGCCAGGGAACCATCGGCTTTGCTGTAACCAAATTCTGCGATCTTTTGGTAATACCCAAAGTCCCACTGATCCCATATTTGGAACCATCGGCCTGCGCCGTGCAGTGGCTTGTTCCAAAGGATCGGATAACTTTTGGCTCCGATAAAAAACAGTAGCGTCTTGATGGCCAGTACCCAGCCAACTACCATCCAATCCTCTCTTGGCAGAAAAGAGACGATCCGCTTGAAGCACCTCATCACCGCTTATCATATAACCTACCGCAACAACTGTCGGCACCAGTCGACAGAGACGTGCCGGGCTGAGTAGCAACTGAAGCGGTATGCGCTCTCGGGGAAGCAAAAACTCTGACGGATTTAGTGCCTCATTGCCCCAGCATAAGAAGCGCTCCGTTCAGCGCACGGCTACGCGAGCGGAGATCTAAAGAACCAGCTAGATTACATCGCAGACAGGAAGATGCTGCGAGCATCGGCAGGAGAGGATCCTTGGCCGCCCCTTATCTCCTAAAATCCAAAGCGCCTTTTTTGACTGCGTAAGCGTATCCCACCATCAGGATCGTGATGAAACTGAGCATGCTCCAGAAAATGACGCTGCTCTGCCTGATGGCGTCGCGGTATACGACCGCCCATGGGTACATGAACACGATCTCGATATCGAATAGGATAAAAAGCATCGCCACGACATAAAATTTCACGCCGAAGCGCGGCTGGCGTTCACCCTGAGGGATCATGCCGCATTCGTACGGGGTATCCTTAGCAGGCGTACGTCTTCCGCTTTTGCCTACCAGCACGCTAACAATCAACGCGGAAGCGGCGAAAAGCATAGCTACGATGATTTGCAGGAGAACGGGCAAATATTCGCGTAGCATCCGAAACCACCTGGAACCAGCACGGTTCGGTTATTTTACACCAGCGAGATGGCCATTCTGCTGGGCGATTGCACCGGCCAAGGCCGAAGGCAAGCCCTTGTATTTCTTGCCGTTCTTTTTGACGGCACCCCGCGCCACGAGATTTTGCAGTTTCTCGTAAGCACGCAAGCGAAGCATTTCCTCGCCACCGCTGGCAGCGTTCCGGGCCCGAAGATTCTCGTGCACGATGTCGAACAACTGCTTAAATTCGAACGACGAACGCCGTGAGAGGACAGCGACCAGCTCCTCAGTTACCAGATCAGGAACGCGACGGGAGAATGCATTTTTCTTTAGAA
>JBKPOB010000204.1:0-4819 GCA_046732875.1 Verrucomicrobiota bacterium
CTTGGTAGGCGCGAACAGCCAGATTCTGAAAGGCAGATAATGTCTCCGACTCGCTCTTAGTCGAGCCCGAAAGCTGCGTCTGGAGTTTCCGCGCCGCTTCCTTCAGGTTAACGCGCATTAGCTTTGGGCCCATGTTAGGAAGGAACCAGACGATAAACCCTGTCCCGATCAGATAAGTAACTGCATAAGCCACCGGGATATTGTTAGTCAGGCTCGTTTTATCGGCGGCAGAAATAGCGAGCCGTCCGATCGCGTCACTAGCAGTACCTATGACAGTCGATTCCGTGAAGGCGCCTGCGAGAAGGCCAGCGGCCGTGCCCATGTCGTAGTGAAGGAGTCTCGCCGCGGTGTAAGCGGCTAATAAGCAGATAACACAGAGGACGAGCGTGAGAGCCAGTTGCGGCAAGGCATCCTTTTTCAGTCCGCGAAAGAACTGGGGTCCTACCTTGTAGCCGGTAGTGAATAGGAAGAGATCAAAGAAGACATACTTGACTACGGCCGGCACTTGGATGGCTAGTTGGCCAACAGCCACTCCCGCGAGCAGCGTACCCACCACTGTGCCCAGGCCAAAAGATCCAATTTTGATGCGGCCGATAAGGAAGCCGATCGCCAGGGTCAGAAAGACAGCCAGCTCTGGATGCTCCCTGAGGGCCTGAGTGAGATAATTCACGAAAACGGCGAGGCCATCGCGGGAGACCGCTCCCGGATCGAACCTTTCTTGTTAGAACTTGATTACGTAGTTAACAATCGCGCGGAAATCGGTCAGCGTGTCAACGTCCCCTCCATCCTGATCGACGATGCCGTAACGCAACCGCACCGAAAGCCCCTTTAGCACACCATTCGGTGGCGCCCATTGGAGGTTCATGTCGTATTCGTCCTGCCGAAACTGCCCCGCTGCATCCGGCTCAGTTCCAAACACCGCCAGCGCATAGGCGCTCAGCCCTTCCACCCAGGGAAAGTCATAACCGGCCCGGATGAGGAACGCGCTCTCGCCCGCCCGGTTGAAATCCTGAACCTGAACGCTGGTATATCCAGGATAACCACTCCACGGGTTTTGCATGTTTGCATTCCCCCAGGCGTGTGTGAAAGCCGCGGTAATCAGCGCCCTCTGGATGGGCAATTCTACTCTCAGACCGAATTGATGGCCCGAGAAACTGTCATTCTGTAGAAGGTTATCCCCGACACTGCCTTGATCTGTGTACTGGGCGGCAAGTCTTGGCCGCCAGTCAGCGCTGATCGGAAGTTCCATCTTCGTTTCGGCGTAGGCGATGTTGATAATGTCGTCGCTATAATAGTCGATCGCACCAATGGAGAATTTTCCTTTCTCATAGAGGGCTCCGGCTGCCCACACGCCTCGCTCCACATGAGCGCCCGCATCGACCGACATCGAGACAAATTCGCTGTCATTTCGTTCTTTGATTTGATAGAAATACCCGAGTCCGTACTTGATAGCCGCGATGTCCTGGGCCGCGGTTGATGTCGGGACTGCGATTTCCTTTCCATCTTTGCTCAGGCCCACGCCGTCCGCGGTCTCGGCGGCGTCGCTGCTGCTCTCGCCAAGCTCGGTGCGGCCCTGCAAAACAATCGCCTCAAACGTATTTGGCGTCATGCGGGTGTCATTGCGGTTGATATAAGGCGTGTCGTAGCCCTTCGCTCCGACGTTAATATTCAATCCATCGATGACCCGGATATCGGCGTAGAACTCGCCCAGGACCGTATACCCATTCTGCCCGGGAGCTAGGAGGAGCGTACCATCTCTGTCGTCAGGGGCATATATCGGATTGGAGGTGTAAACCGTCCCTCCGAACGCAATATGGTCGAGAAAGTAACCGGTCTTTAACCCCGCCCATCCACCGATAGCCCATGCTTGACTGATGGAACCATCGAACTTATGACGATCGAGATAGTAAGTTCGAAAGTTAAATTCGAACTTTGTATCTTTCAGGGCGGCGTGTCGCGTTGTGAGGCGGAATTCGCGGAAATCAAATGCCTCATCGATTTCGGTGTGACCTTGCTCTTCCGACTTGACCGCGGCATTCGCGGGAATACTCTCCACGACGCCTAACGAGAAACTCCAGGGTGCGTCCGTGCTGGTCTCGATCGGAATCTCGCGTTGGCCAAGGACCGGCCCCGCGCCGGCCATCAGGGCAAGCAATGCGCCTGCGGTATATGTGTATCTGTTAAGCCGTATCCTCATAACAGCTCTCCCAGTTCTAGAGTTAGTGTTGCTATTTCACTGACAGTATCGCGAAGTAACCGATCACCGTTTTGCTTTGGGCGCTTTCTTTCCAGCCGCCTTGCCATTCTTGCCGTTGGCCGCCTCATAAGCCGCGCGGTAGCCGCGCGCGATGGTGCGCGCCGCCCGACCGATATCGTCGTAGACGTGGTCATCCAGGTTCGCGAACGATATGCGCACCGACCAATCCGGAGCGGCAAAGCCGCCCCCATTGAGCAGGACAATGCCATGTTCCTGGGCCAATCGGAACACGATGTCCAGCGGATGCACATTTTTCTTCATCCACTTGACGATGTCCTCGCCCAGGTACTTGCGGGCAAAGAACTCGAAGTCGAGCAGACCATAGTAGTAATCGTAGTACTGGTTAGGTCCGAGTTGGATGTCCAGACCTTCGACTGCGGCGTCGAACCGTTTCTTGCAGATGCCGAGGCAGGCCTTCTGATAATCCTTCTTGGTGTCCATCAGCTCGTAGAGCGAGAACATGGTCATCATGACCTGCGCCGGAAGCGACAGACCGGCTGTATGATTCAGCGCGACGTCGCGGCTGTCCGCCACGATGCGGTCGATGAACGCTAGCTTGCGCGGCTCGAGGGTGAGCGTGCCGTAGCGTTTGTCCAGCTTCTTCTTGATGGACTCGGGATGCTTCGCGATAATTTCGTCGAAGATATTGTCTTCGTGGATCGCGATAGTACCCAGGCGCCAGCCGGTGCAGCCGAAGTATTTACTATAGGAATAGACACCAAGGGTGTTTCTCGGGAACTCACCCATGAGCGAGCGGAATCCCGGCACGAACGTGCCATAGACGTCGTCCGTCAGCAGGATAAGATCGGGCCGTTTCTTCAGCACCTCCCCGATTAGCTTGATTGTCTCGGGGGAAAGCGCCACCGCGAATGGGTTGCCAGGATTGACGATGAAGAACGCCTTGATCTTCGGGTCGAGCAGCTTCTTGATCTCCTCCGCCGGATACTGGAATTTGTTTTCCTGCTTCGCGTGTATTTCGACGAAGTGAAGGTCGTAATCCTCCAGATGTGCCATCTCGAGGTAAGGAGTAAAGATCGGCACGCCGAGCGCGATCGTGTCCCCGGGGTTGAGGATGCGGTTGCTCTTAAGTGACTTAAAAGTGTAGCACATGGCAGCAGTGCCACCGTCGACCGCATATATCTTGAACGTGCCTTTCGGCCGCGGCTCTCCGCACATCGCCCATTGCAGGTATTCGTGAACGATCTGTTCGTTGTGCACCAACATCCTGTCCGGCACCGGGTAGTGATCGCCGATAATCGAATCACACAGCTCGTGCACGAACTTGTCGGCATCGAAGTTAAACTTCCTCACGGCCCACGGCACCATTGCCCCGAGAAATTCCGCGCCAGGCATGTCGCTATGCTCCTTCACCCACGCATCAAGACGCCCGGCAATGCCCGCCGCTTTGGGCATCCCGCCCACGCCGGGCGGGAGGTCAAGCACACGCTTGCACTCGGTGATAGCAAACTGCCCCAGAAGGAAGAACGCTTCGCGCGGCTCAGTCGCGACCCAGTTCGGGTTGCCGCGCCCGGCATTTAGGTAGGAAAGCGAATTTTCCTGAGCTGATTTCGTGGCCAGCTTGGCAACGAAGTCCTTGATCTCGAACGGGCCCAGTTTCTCGTACTGTTTAAGGTTTAAGTCGCCCATAGTTTTGTCCTTTTGAGTTGTTTCGTCGGTGCCGGCGCGCTGAGTGCGCCGACTGGTTTTGAGAGAGCTGCGTTTGCCCGTTGCCTTCTTCTCAGGGCTGGGAGCTTTGTAAATCGTGGCCATTAGTTGGTTTTGTTTAGTTTTTCTCTAAAAGTGGCGGCCTCAGGACAGCAACAGAATGATGACCATGCCCCAAATGGTGAGCAGCGTGTTGCCGACAGCGTAGGTAACGGTGTAACCGAGCGCCGGGATCTGGCTCTTCGCCTGGTCGCAAACCAGGCCAAGCGATGCCGTCGTCGTGCGCGACCCGGAAATGATTCCGAGGTTGAGCGCATCGTGGAAGCGGAACACGTACTTGGCGACGAACATACCGAGAATCAGTGGGATGGTGGTCGCGAGAGCGCCCCAGAGGAAGAGGCCAATGCCCTGCGTTTTCAGACCATTGACAAAGCCCGGACCGGCCGAGATGCCGACGATGGCGATGAAGATATTGAGGCCGACTGAGTTCATGAACCAGACGGTGGGCGTCGGGATGCGTCCAAACTTTGGGCGCACCGAGCGCAGCCATCCGCCTAAGATCCCGAAGACCAACGCTCCACCGGCGGTCGACAGCGTAAGCGGCGCCCCAGCCACCTTGAAGACCAGCGAACCGATAAGAGCGCCGACCACGATAAACAGGCCAACGAACGCCATATCGGTGACATCGGTGGGACGGTCGGCGACACCCAACATTTTAGTCGCCGCCGTAGTGTCTGAGGTTCGGCCGACGAGAGTGAGCAAGTCGCCACGATTGACCTTCGTGCCCGGCAGAACGGGGATATCGGTGGCAGTAGCGCCACGCGTGATCTTGCGCAAAAACACACCGCGCGCCGCCGGTCGCGTCGCCAGCTCGGCCAGCGTCTTGCCGTCGACGTC
>JBKPOB010000205.1:0-21171 GCA_046732875.1 Verrucomicrobiota bacterium
GGATGTAATTGATCGGTAAGGCAGGCGCGGGGACAACACTCAACACGCCGACGAGCGTTTGCATACCGTTGATTTCGCACCGGACGTCCTCACAAAGAACAGCACTTTGCAGATCCGGAAGAATAACATCGCTCGCCATTAGTAGATGATTACATGATGCCACGCGCCAGCAGCGTCAATAGTCCAATGCCGAGCACAATCCGATAAACAGCAAACGGCACAAACCCGCGGGCGCGCACCCAATTCATAAACCATGCGACGACCGCCAGCGCTACGAAAAATGAAACGATAAATCCGATGGCGAGCACGATCCAAGCATGCGGATTCATTGCCAGCGGTGCAATATCTCCTTCGTGATGGTGTGGCATAACTGTCTTTAAAAAATCAAATCCTGTAGCCACCACCATCGTCGGCATCGATAGAAAAAACGAAAACTCGAGCGCGGCTGGACGCGACAGACCTGCAACCTGCCCGGCGGCAATAGTAGACATCGAGCGGGAAGTGCCTGGGAAAATGGCGGAAAGAATTTGTGCAGCACCGATCCAGACCGCCTGTGGCAAGGTCATTTCCTCCATCTGCATCGTGCGCGGCCGCGTAAAAACCGTGTCAACGATCCACATCACGATCCCACCGATGAGAAGCGCGAGCGCCATCACCCAAAGATTTTCCAGGTTTTTGCCAATTTGTTTCGTAAGTGCCCAGGCTGGAACTGCAGTTACAACAAACGCGATTAAAGTAAGACTTAATGGATGTGTGAAAATGGTGCGATCACCGCGCTCCCCTTTTGGAAATGTGCGAATAAACTGCAAGATGCGGTTCCAAAAATAAACCGGCAACGCCAGAATAGCGCCGAGTTGGATCACGATCGTGTACATTTTCCAAAAGCCGTCGTGAAGATCGATATGCAGCAACGCTTCGCAGATACGCAAATGCGCAGTTGAGCTCACTGGAAGAAATTCAGTCAACCCTTCGACAACTCCCAGAAAAACTGACAGCAAATAGTCGTGCATGGATTAAAGCGTTAAAAGTTAAAAGAAGTTAAATGGTTAAAAAATTAGGTTATTGAGGTGTTGAATCGCCTTCGCTTTTAACGTTTCAACTACTTAACCTTTTAACTGGACGCGCCAGCGTCCTTAGAGTGCCTCCGTTCCCCGTTCGCCCGTTCGTATACGCACCGCTTCTTCGACCTCGGTCACGAAGATTTTTCCATCGCCGATCTTGCCCGTTTTGGCCGCTCCCAAAATTGCCTCGACAGCCCGCTGTGCGCGGTCGTCCGCAACAACCATCTCGAATTTTATTTTTGGAAGGAAATCAACGGTGTATTCCGTGCCGCGATAAATTTCGCTGTGACCCTTCTGTCGGCCAAATCCTTTCACCTCGCTGAGAGACATTCCTTCTACGCCTGCCGCTATCAGGGCTTCCTTCACGGGCTCCGCCTTAAAAGGCTTGATGACTGCCTCGATCTTTTTCACCGCGCCAAAACTAGAACTGACGTACCAAATGGCAAGCAATCCGATTCAAATGAGAGAACCAAAGCATTGCTGCGGTGACACAATCGCAAAACAAGATCGCATTTGCACGGTCGGATTCAGAGCGCATACCTTCCGGCAATGAAGGTCGTTTTTTACATTTTCGGGATCAGCACAATTGCAATGCTCGCGCTGGCGCAGGAGAATACTACGCCACCGGAGGAGAAAACCACGCCGCCGCCTCGGGTCTATCCCGTCGCGTTGCCGAATTACGACGAGGAGACCGCTACGCGGCTGCAAATTTTTTTGGACAATAGCGATTTCGGACCCGGGAAAATTGACGGAAGGATGGGTGAATTCTTCCGCAAAGCGCTCATCTCATACAAGCATGCGCACGCCATGCCAAAAACTGGCGCGGTAGATCAATGGATGCTCGATCAAGTACCCGTGACTTATACGACTTACACGATCAGGGATGAAGATCTGAGGTTCGTCGGCAATGTGCCGGGCAGCCGTGCCGAGCAGGCCAGATTAAAATGGCTGCCCTACACGTCTCTGCTCGAGTTCGTCGCCGAGCGTTATCATTCAGCTGAATCTTACATTCAGAAACTTAATCCTGGAAAAAACTGGGAGCACCTTCAGCCCGGCGAAACTTTGAAGGTCCCGAATGTTTTGCCCTTTGAAATCGAGAAATTTACTGAGGGGAAAGTCCCTGAAAATCCGGCATTCGCTTCTCGAAAGGTTTTCGTGGACACCTACGAAAAACTTCTTGAGGTCTTCGACCAGGATCAGCTCGTCTGCGTGTTTCCGATTACGCCCGGATCGAAAACTCTCCCGGCTCCAGTGGGTACGTGGAAAATTCTCGGCGCCAACGTTTGGCCGTGGTTCCGCTATGATGAGGGCATGCTCAATTACGGTGTGCGCACCGAAAACTATTACAATCTGCCGCCAGGCCCGAACAATCTCGTTGGCATTCTCTGGATGGGCTTGAACAAGCCTGGTATCGGCATTCACGGCACGAACAATCCCGAGACAATCGGCCGTGCCGCCAGTCACGGCTGCATTCGTCTTGCAAATTGGGATGCCGCGCGCGTGAAAGACCTGGTTAGCGTAGGCAATACCGTCCTCATTTTCTAACTGCATTTTCTGTCATCCCGAGTTGCGCAGACGGCGAGAGACCTCACAATCGAAGGTGGCGTGTACTAACTGGATTGTGTGATTAACCAGCCTGTGTGCGCTCCCTGCTTGCGCTCGGGACGACTGTCAATGCAGGCAATATGTCCTCATGTAAGCTGCAGCGGCGCTCTGTAAGCGTCGACCCGAGAAGCAAGATAGATCGAGCCGGCGGTCACAGACCGCGGCTACAGAAAAAGCGAAAAAATTTCGCGCGGATTCGTGTCGTCGAACGTCTAGGCTTTAGATCGACCCAATGGATCCCAGTGAACGCGAACAATATCGGGCGGCCATTCACGGCGATCGAGAGGCCTTTGAAATGATCATTCGCACGCATAGCCGGGCGCTCTTCGCCATCGCTTACGGCATTCTGCAAAGCCGCGAGGAGGCAAAGGATGTCGTACAGGACTCGCTGGTTAAAGCATGGAAAACGCGCTGGCGAGTCCGCGATCCTGAAAAATTTCCTGCCTGGCTCGCAACCATTGCGCGACACAAAGCGCACGATGTTTTTCGCAAACGGCGCACTGTTGCTTTGCAGGAACAACTCACCGAACCGATCGAGCCCGAGCCGGCGAACGCGAGCACTCTCGATCAACGATTACACTCCGCGCTCGCAGCACTGCCGGAACTTCATCGGGCCGCGCTCACATTGCGTTACTTCGAAGAGATGGATTATCGCACCATCGAAAACACCTTGGGTTTAACCAATGGCGCATTGCGCGGAATACTCGGTCGCGCGCTTGCTTCAATGCGTAAACAACTTCGCCCGGCTCTTGCTTCAATGGACTAAAATATGGCAACAATTCACGATGAAATCGACAACTGGCTTGCTGCCAATCTGCACGGCGAGCTTTCTGAAAGCGAACGAAACGCGCTTCATATGCATCTGATCGATTGCGCTGCGTGCCGAAAGACTCATCAGGAAATCAAAACTATGAACAAACTTCTGGAAGAAACCCTCGCACAGGAAAAGCCCGATCCAGTTTTCGAACAGCGGATGCTGGCCGGTTTTCGCAGTCGCGTTCCTCAACGAAATGGCCTTGTAAAAGTGCTCGTCAATCTAATGCGCTTACGCGCTACTCAAATCGCAGCGGTCGCGGCCGTTTTGCTTGGACTTGTGCAGATCGGACGAATGATCACGGGCGAACCTTTAAGCGCGCCGCGCGCTCGTGAGCGCTATACGGATTTGGGAGTCGCCGGGCCGCAGCCGCCAGAATCGCGTTCAGATCAGGCCAGAGCCCTGGCTAAATCAGATGAGATCGCCGCCGGCCGGTCACAAGACTTCACCCTCGAAGCCCCGGCGCCCCCGCCTGCAACCAGATCAAAATTGCACGCAGAGAGCAAAGCGACGGCTGCGACGGTCGCGCCGGCTAAAGCCGTGCAAGCAGAGCCTGCTGAGAGTGAAGCATTCGTCGCAAGCCCGGAGAGTCCTGCCACCGCTAAAAAAGCGGGAAAAACCTCGGTTGAAACGCCCGCTCCGGAGTTGGCCAATCGCAAACTGATTCGCAACGCAATGGTCGAGCTCGAGATCGTCAGTTTTGATAACGCTGTGCAGAAGATCACTGCTTTTGCGAACGAAGAGCATGGTTACGTCGCCACAACGGATTCCCAGAAACAGGCAAATGGAAAACTGAAGGGCCAGATCGTAGTGAAGGTCCTGCCGGAAAATCTCGATCGCTTTCTGCAAAAGATCCGGAGCCTTGGCGAATTGAAGAACCAGACCCTTGGCACTGAAGACGTGACAAAGGCCTATTTCGATGCCGACGCGCGTCTCAAAAATGCCCGCGTAATGGAGCAACGTTTGATCGATATGTTGAAAACGAAGACCGGCAAAGTTTCCGATTTGCTGCAGGTGGAAAAAGAACTGGGCCGCGTCCGCGAAGAGATCGAGAAGATGCAAGGCGAACTAAAGTATTGGGATTCCCAGGTACAATTCGCCACGGTAACCATTTCGCTGGCGGAGAAAGACATGGAAGAGCCAGCGGCCTTCTTGCTCAGGGAGCGCGGCCAGCTTGCACTATACACGCCTGATGTGGAGAACGTTTACAACGAGATTAAGAGCCTCGCCTCGCCAAAAGCGCAGATTACAAACGCACAACTAAACCGCGATTACTCCGGACGCGTCTCAGCCCAGGTAAGCATGTTGATCGTTCCGGAAGAAAGCGACGGCGTAATCGGCCGTGTCAAAGCTTTCGGGCGTGTGGAAAATTTCCAAACACAGACCCAACGCATCGCACAAGGCGGCAGCGGTATGTCGGAAAACGCCAGGACTAAACGCGACAAGGTGGAACTCAACATCGCCATCTCTCGAGAGGAACAGGAGCAAGCTTTCCAGCAAACCAGCCTGCGTATCCGCACTTCGTCTGTGGATGAAAAGGCAAAGGACCTTCGTGCTCTTGCTGAGAAACAAAGCGGGCGCATTCGCAGCTCGACTTTCAGCAGCGACCCAGACGGACGCGAAGTAGCCAGCGTTTCGCTGCGCGTGCCGATGAAAAACTACCCGGCGCTCATGCAATCGCTCGACTCGTTAGGCAAAGTCGAGAACGTGAGCGTGCAACGCCAGGACCGTCCACATGCACAGATCGATGAAGCAAACGCACCGGCGGACGTTTCGATCCAGGTTTACAGCCAGGGCAACATCGTTTCGCAGGAGAGCGGATTGATTGCCACGCTGCGGCACACGCTTGCGCAAAGCGCCGGCGCAATCACGTGGAGCTTGCGCATGATTGGTGTAGCGGTCGCGTTTCTCGCGCCATGGATCATTGGGGTCGTGATTGTAATTTGGCTCGCCAAGCGTATCGCGCGCGCACGGCGTAAGCTGTAGCGGAGCTCTATGAGCGCCATCGGCGGCCGCAGACCGCCGCGATGGGAAACCGGAATCATTCTTGCTCGCTCCGTAAACGAGCCATAGGTTACTTATAGTTTCCAAAGGAGGTTGCCGATGAAATCTCAAGGCGGTATCAGCTATAGCAACGCGGCAGTCGCTGCTTGTCCTAAACATTTGCTCCAATTCGCAGTCGATCAGCGATACGACGATTACACATCGGTCGACCACGCGGTCTGGCGATTCATCATGCGCCAGAACATTTTTTTCCTGAAAGAATACGCACACAAAGTTTATTTCCAGGGTCTACTCAACACCGGCATCTCGTTCGAGCGCATTCCGCGCATTGAAGAGATGAACGATATTCTGGCAAAGATCGAGTGGGGCGCAGTTGCGGTCGACGGTTTCATTCCGCCGGCGGCATTCATGGAATTTCAAGCCTACAAGGTGCTGGTGATCGCGTGCGACATGCGCCAAATCCATCACATCGAATACACGCCGGCGCCGGACATTGTGCACGAGGCCGCCGGCCATGCGCCGATCATTGTCGATCGCGAATACTCAAATTATTTGCAGCGCTTCGGCGAAGTGGGTGCGAAAGCGATGTCGTCCAAAAAGGATTTCGAGCTGTATCAAGCGATCCGCCACTTATCGATCCTGAAGGAGCGTCCGAACGTCGATGCGAAAGAAGTCGAGGAAGCAACCAAGCTGGTCGAACATCGCCAAAAAAATCTTGGCGAACCTTCGGAGATGGCGCTGCTCTCGCGTTTGCATTGGTGGACAGTCGAATACGGACTCATCGGCACACTCGAGAATCCAAAGATTTACGGCGCTGGACTGCTTTCCTCGATCGGTGAATCGGTGTCATGTCTCGAGCCCGAGGTCAAGAAAATCCCCTACTCCATCGATGCTCAGACCTACGCGTTCGACATCACTACGAAGCAACCCCGGCTTTTCGTCTGCCGCGATTTTCAGCACCTCAAGGACGTGCTTGAAGAATTTGCCAGCAAGATGGCATTTAAGGTTGGCGGACTCGAGGGAATCAATAAAGCGATCGAGTGCCAGAATACCGCGACTTGTGAGTATTCGTCTGGTCTGCAAGTGAGCGGCATTTTCACTGAGGTTATTACGGACGAAAACGATTCGCCAATTTATCTGCGGACAACAGGCAAGACTGCGCTGGCGTTCAAGAATAAAGAAGTCGAAGGCCACAGCATCGATTATCACAAGGACGGTTTTGGTTCGCCCGTTGGCAAATGGAAGCAAACACCAACTGCGCCCGAGTTGCTTACCAACGATCAACTGCACGCGATCGGAATTGTTGAAGGTAAAAAAGCTAAGCTCGAATTCATTAGCGGCATCGTAGCGTCAGGCAAAGTTGAGAAAATCCTACGTCGAGACGGAAAACTGTTGTTAATCACATTCTCAAATTGCAGTGCGAAATACCACGATCGTGTCCTGTTTGAACCTGACTGGGGCTTTTACGACATGGCGGTCGGTGAACAAATCAGTTCGGTCTTTAACGGCGCTGCTGACAAGGACGCTTACAACCAGGTAGCGCTGGTTCCAAAGGAGCGCACCATCAAGGTTCCATCAGACGCAAAACGCAGGCGACTCGAGAATCTTTACGCGCAGGTGCGCAAGATTCGCGAGAGCAAGACCGGCTATGAACGCCTCGGCGAAATTTGGGAGACGCAGCAGGCCGAACACCAGGAGGACTGGCTGTTGTCGATGGAAATCTTTGAAATCCTCGACGCGACCGATCAACAGCCGGAATTGAAAGCCAGGGTCGAGAAGTTCCTGAACGAAAAGAAAACCCAGACCAAGGATCTTTCGACGCTAATCAGTTGGGGATTCCGTCTGGTCGAATATCACAAGAAACCGGAATACCAGGCGACGCTGCACGCTTCGCCGAAATAGGGTAGCGCGAGCATCTCGCTTGCGCTTGGCTCCAAGCCGGAGGCCTGCGCTATCATTTGTGTCCAAGAAATGAGAGATTCCTCGACTCCGCTCGGAACGGCGAGTTTAATAGGTCTCGTCCTTGAAGTGGCGTTTACCCTTTAGCGCTTTGGCGTATTCGTCCCTGCTAAGGATGTTTTCGTCCAGCTGCATGTCGGTGCGAAGAAAGTTTTGGAACCACGTTTCGATGCGCTGTCGATCTTTAAGCACTTCTTCAGTGATGTAATTAGCGTCGATGTTAATGCATATTGCACCGACAATTCCGAAGTCTTTTCGTTTGATGGGAATTGTCGTGCATTTGAATTTTCGCGCTCCGATGTCCAGCTCGTAATTCAATTTGTCTTCGTTCAGGAGCTGCCGGCGTTTGAGATCAATGAGCAGATTGGTTGTGCCGTCGCGCAAATGCCGCCCGGTAACGTTGTTTTCGAGGGTGATAAGCGAATGCGCCGGATCGGCCAGATTATGAAGTAATATTTCGACTCCGGTATTTGGAAAGGACTTTCCGATCAAGCGCACAATCCGTTCGTAGTTTTCAAGGAATTCGTCGGTGTCGTCGGCGATTGTTTTGCCGTTATATTTGTCGAATAGCTGCGCATAGATCTTTTGCTCAGCGGGCTCGAGTTGTGCGCGTACATTATTTTGCTCGCCGATGAAGAGAAGCTGTCGTGCGGCCGTATGATCTTCGTTCTTGAGAAAGTAATGCATCCCAAGTCTGAAATCCTTCAGGCTGAACTCGCCGAAATCTTCGCGGGTAACGGTAAACGGATAGAAGTCGTACTCCTCCAGGTTTCTGCCAAACTTGCGCCGTCCTTCCTTGTATTTGCCCCAGAGAAACCCGCCTCCAAAAAGAATCGCGGACGCAATAATAGATGCGACCACGTTTACTGTGATGTCACTGCTCGTTATCATGGCCGAGCGCGTATCTTACAGGCTACCGCTTAATTTTCCGAGTGTGATATTTTCGATCAGCGTGTCTGTCGGGCGAGTCAAGGCGAACGCGACCGCATCGGCCACATCCTCTGGCGAAATCATTTTCTTCCGCGGCCATTTGCCTTCGACACGATTCCAGATCTCGGTGTCCGTCGCGGCTGGGTAAACGTTAATCACGCGAATTTTGCGCTCACGCAATTCTTCGCGCACGCATTGCGAGAAGCCTTCGAGCGCGAATTTGCTCATGCAATAAGCGCTCCAGTTGGCAAAGCCAGTCTTCGCGGCGATGGAAAGAATGTTAACGATGCTAGAGCCCGGCGGCATCTGGGGAGCAAAGTGCTGCATTAACATAAACGGCGCAGTGATATTGACCCCGACAATTTGCTCCCATTCAACCCGGGTAATTTCACAAAAAGGCTTGACGATCACGATGCCCGCGTTGTTCACAAGCGCATCCGGTGGCTTGTTTCCCGCCTGATCAATGAGATCAGAAACGCCGGACGGCACAGCAAGATCATGGATCAGGCGAACCACACGTCCGCAATGGTGCTTCACTGCTTTGCACACTTCCGACAAGGCGACGGTATCGCGTCCGTGGAGAAGCAATTCAACGTCCGGAGCTGCCAGTTTCTCGGCAATCGCGCGACCAATTCCGCGGCTCGCACCGGTAATAAGATAGCGTTTCATTGGTTGTGGCGGAGAACGTCCAACGTCCAACGCTCAACGTCCAACGCTGAAGTTACTGTAGTGCGTCTGCGACCGCCGTATCCTATTTTCTATTTCGGCACTCACAGAGTGCCGCTACAGTTATGTTCGCCGGAGGGTAAACCGGTTATTTGCCGTTTCCCATAAGCGCAGCCTAACTAGTTGTTGATTTACACTACTGTCGATTTTTGGCCAGAGAGCGCGGACGATATTCTCTCCCGTCGAAGGCGCGTTTCGGAAGTCCTCTGTTTCCAGATCGAGGTGCCGATCCCGCCACGGTTCCAGCGATTCCTGAATAGCTTTTCTCAACGCAACAAAATCGTATAGCGTTCCGCTGCGCTCATCGTAGTCGCCACCGATTGTAGTTTCCATCAGATAGCCATGGCCATGGCCCAGTGGATTATTGCACTTGCCGTAAAGCTTCGCGTTTTCCGCGTCGGAAAGAGTGGCGGCACGTAACCGGTGTGCCGCATGAAATGCCATCCGCATCCCAAGAAACACCGCTCTATTGCTCCACGCCTCGGCAAAAAAATCCGGGTGTTCGTGCAGGCGTACACGATTCAGTGGCGTCATCGAGTTTGCCCGCTGGAAGAGGTAATCGGCCAAACTTTCTGTCGTCATGGGATGATGCGCCAAGCCAGCGACGTCTTCATTGAGATATCGGTGGTCAAGTTCGTCGCGCAAAGTGCGCAAACGAGCGTGGATCACATCGTGACCAACTAGCGGCAGATCTTGAACACTGAACGCTTTTGGCGATTGGTACGTCAGACGAACGCGATAATTATGTCCGTGAATCGAAGTGGCCGATCCAAACAAACGGGCATTTTCCTCAGCGCTTAGCCGAGGCGACATGGTTTTGCGCGCAGCTGAGAATTCGAACCAATAGTTTGCCTCGCAGGCGCCATTAGAATAAAAAGTTGCGCTTCGCTCGGGCGACTCGGTCAGATGACAGGCAACAAGTGTCGCGACGTTGTCAGAGAATAACGGCGCGACGTCGACGTAGAGTTGTCGCGCAATATTTTCGGCAGTCGGCGGAACTTCGCGGAAGGAAGGATTGTCCTCGTTGAGGAACTTGTGATCGAACCGCTGTCGCACAATCTTGCCGGCGCGCTCCTTGATTTCGCTGATGTTAATCAGCATTCCCGTATCGGGATCGACGGGACCGGTAAAAACGAAATAGGCGACGTAATTGCGACCGCTCCCGTAGCGTGCATTCGTTTCGGGGCCAAAGATCGCTAGATTTTCGTTGTCGCCCCACTTAGACACATGCAATCGACGAGAAGCCGAAAATTCGAGACGCTTGCTGACGGTCAAAAGCATAACGTCATCCCCTCCCCCGCAAATAGCGACCGCCGACACACACCATCAGCCTAGAATTAGTCAAACGTTCTTTTGACTTACTCGCGATCCTCATAATCTTTGAATGAATGAAACATATAGGCTGGCGGGAACGGTTGTTCAAAAGCACCAGAGGGAAAATCCTCGACCTCCTGCGAACACGAGAGAGGACAGTGAACGAACTCGCGGCAGAATTGCACCTGACTGATAACGCTGTGCGAGCCCACCTGGCTAGCCTCGAGCGCGATAGACTAGTATCCCAGTCAGGCTCAAAACGAGGCGTTCGTAAACCGCACACGACGTATGCCCTTGGGCCGGAGGCCGAACAACTGTTTCCGAAAGCATACGGGCGACTGGTCTCGCTTCTTATGTCAACATTCGCCCGGCAGATTAAGCCAAGAGATTTGCGGGCCGGAATGCGCGCTGCTGGCCGAACTGTGGCCGAGGAACATCTGCGTGAGCTGAAAAGCAAAACCCGTCGGCAAAGAATCGATGCGGCACTACGCGTTCTCAGGGAGCTGGGCGGCGCGGCCACTTTTCGTGAAGAAGATGGCAAGCACTTCATCCATGGCAACGGCTGCCCAATTGCTGCGGCTACGGCGAATCATCCGGAAGCATGTCTGCTCGCGGAGTCATTGCTCACCGAGATAATTGGCTCGCCCGTGAAAGAACGTTGCATCCGCGGACCGGCGCCCTCCTGCCGGTTTGAGGTGAAACAAACGCGGGTCGCGAGGTAATTCTTCGGCCAGAGAATTCAGTGCGCTGGCGAGGTTTCCTTAGACGCATAAAGCTGGCGGCACGTAATCGTCTTTCCGTCTTGCTTTCACGGCGCGGCTTACATCGACTAATGTTGCACTTGTATCAGCCTGCTACCTCTCTTAGCGTGAGCGCACGCACGCAATACAACCTGCCCGCCGAGCGGTGCTGAACCCGGAATCTGCGGGCGAAGACATCCATTCATCGCGCCAGTTTCGTATTAGAATACGATAAATAGTCAAATAATTCATTGACTTATTAGGATGGAATCGCAAAAATTGCTAGCCATGAATACAACCGATAATCAATCACACGCCGCCACGAGTTCGCCTTCCTACCAAGCATATTGGATCCTCCGTTTTGGATTCACAGTTGCCCCGATCCTCGCCGGGTTAGACAAGTTCTTCCACCTGCTGACGAATTGGGACCAGTATCTCCCTGGAGTCGTAGCGAACGCTTCACCAATAGCGCCGCACACGCTGATGCTTATTGTTGGCCTGGTCGAGATTGTGGCTGGACTTGGAGTCTGGCTTAAGCCGAGGATTTTCGCCTACATCGTCGCCGCGTGGCTGGCATTGATAATAATAAACTTGTTACTGATCCCCGGTTACTTCGATATCGCGCTGCGTGATTTCGGGTTATTGCTTGGCGCTCTTGCACTGGCTCGGTTGAGCCAGCAGTTCTCCCGCAGTTAACTCAGTGGCGTTAAAGGTCGCCGGGAACGTGGCACGACCCCATTTTCTTCGGGTCGACCGCGCGAGCGTCATAGTAACTGCAGACGGGACGACGCCTTACTCTTTCAGCAATGAGAGAAATTCGGAACGTGTTCGGGCATCCTCTTTGAAAACGCCGAGAAGGCATGACGTTTTCATGACCGAGTTCTGTTTTTCAACTCCCCTCATCATCATGCAAAGATGCTTGGCTTCCACCACGACGGCCACGCCTGCGGGCTCCAAACAGGTCATGAGAGATTCGGCAATTTGAGTAGTTAGATTTTCCTGGATCTGCAAACGACGCGCGAAAACATCGACAATCCGCGCGACTTTGGAAAGGCCGATCACTTTTCCATTTGGGATGTAGGCGACGTGCGCGCGGCCAATGAAGGGCAGCAAATGATGCTCGCACAGCGAATAGAGCTCAATGTCCTTGACCAGAATGATCTCACTCGCACTCGACTCGAAAACGGCTCCGTTGATGATCTCATCAAGATTCTGCCGATACCCTTGCGTGAGAAACTCGAGCGCTCGCGCCGCCCGGCCGGGGGTTCGTAGAAGGCCCTCTCGATCAATATCCTCCCCAATACTTTGAAGGACTTCGCGATACGCGTTGGTAATTCTGTCAAGGTCTCTTTCTGGCAGGCGATTGCTCTCCCGCGTGAACCGCTCCTCGATATCAAGATCGGCATTACGTCGTTGAATCATGCGTCGTGTTGGAATTAGTTTAGCACACTCTCATTGTGTCATGTCGAGCGAAGTCGAGACATTCCGCGAAGAGACCGGCCAGCTATTCAACGGGATTCCTCGACTTCGCTTGGAATGACACTATTGGTTATTCGAGCCAGCTTTGTGGATATTTCGGGTCGTCCAAGGCAAGAGACTCCTCGGTGAGCTCGAGCGTGTGTTGCGTGTCAAACATTACGGCAAGCTCCTCTGTGCGCGTCGCATTCTTGCTCGCCATGATCGTTCCAGGGTGCGGCCCGTGCGGGATCCCGCGCGGATGCAACGTAATCGAACCGCTCTCAATTCCGCGGCGTGATCCAAAATTCCCGCGCACATAAAAGAGAACTTCATCGGCTTCGACGTTATCGTGCACCCACGGAATTTTTACGGCTTCCGGATGCGTATCGAGCAAGCGCGGTGCAAAAGTGCATACGACATAACCGCGAATCTCAAAGGTTTGATGAATCGGTGGCGGTTGATGCAATGTGCCGGTAATCGGTTCAAAATCCTGAGCGTTAAAGGTGAAGGGGTAGAGATAGCCGTCCCAGCCGACCGCATCGAACGGATGATGCGCCAGCGTCACCCGCGTGAGTCGCGGTCCATCCTTTACGAGGATATCGATGTCCTCCTCCTCATCCATCGTAATTATTTCGCGAGGACCGTGGAGATCGCGCTCCGAATAGGGCGCGCCCATTTTGATCTGGCCTTCGCTGTTCAAATAGCGTTTTGGGATTCGCACCGGCCCAACCGATTCAAGAATGAGATAATCCTCCTGTTCAACGTTGTCTGGAACAATCCGATACGTGATCCCCCGCGGAATCACGATGTAGTCTTCTGAGCGATAAGGCAGTTTGCCGAAAACAGTTTCCACAACGCCGCTGCCGTGAAACACAAAAATGATCTCATCGGCGCCGCCGTTTTTGTAATACTGAAACTTATCATACGCCTTCGCCGGCCTGGCACGATAAGCAATGACATCCTGATTAAACAACATTGGGACGCGTCCCGTGTAGAGATCGCCGCGCCGCGGGATATCAGCTGTCTTCAAATGATGATGCCGCAGCGGACTATCGGCTACTTTTTTCGGTTCCCAATGTTTGATCAACTCGACATTGCGCACACGGGTGGGTGGCCGCAGGTGATACATGATCGAGTAAGCCTCATCAAAGCCTTGCGTAGTGAAGACATGCTCATAGGCGATGCCTTCGTTCTTATACGTCGGCGTCGAACCGTTGCGGTGAAACCAGATATGATGTTTTCTCGGGATGTCTCCCAATCTTTGGTAATACGGCATTGTCGTCTCCTCCCCGTTTACAAATTGCCTCTTGCAGCTTGTTCGCGTTCGATGGCTTCGAAGAGCGCCTTGAAATTGCCTTTGCCAAAACTCTTCGCGCCTTTGCGCTGGATAATTTCGAAAAAGAGCGTGGGGCGATCTTCTACTGGCTTGGTAAATATTTGCAGCAAATAACCCTCATCATCGCGATCAACGAGGATACCCAGGCGTTTCAACGCATTGAGCTCTTCATCGATATGACCAACGCGGTCGGGTAGCGTGTCGTAGTAAGTCGAGGGAATCTGCAAAAACTCAACGCCCCGCTTCTGCAGATCCGTTACCGTTTCGATGATGTTGTTGGTGGCCATGGCGATGTGCTGCACTCCTTCGCCGTCGTAAAACTCAAGATATTCTTCCACCTGCGATTTCTTTTTACCTTCAGCAGGCTCGTTAATCGGAAACTTCACGAACCCATTCCCGTTGCTCATCACTTTGCTCATCAACGCCGAGTATTCGGTGGAAATATCCTTGTCGTCGAAGCTCAGGATGTTTCGGAACCCCATCACATCCTCATAGAATTTCACCCACGGATTCATCTGGCCCAAGGCTACGTTGCCTACGCAGTGATCGACATGTTGTAGGCCGGTCTGCGGCGGATTGTAATTGGATTCCCATTTACGGAATCCCGGCATAAACGGGCCGTGATAATTCTGTCTTTCGATAAACAGATGAACCACCTCGCCATAGGTATGAATACCGCTCATAACCAGCTCACCGTTATCGTCACGCAGCGTAGTCGGTTTTATGAAACTTTTGCCGCCTCGCTTCGTGGTCTCTTCCCATGCTGAAGTCGCGTCATCGACTGTCAGCGCGAGCACTTTCACGCCGTCGCCATGTTTGTGATGGTGATCAGCGACATGATGATTCGGCCGCATCGGCGTGGTCAGCACAAACGTGATCTTGTTCTGCCGGATCGCGTAGCTCGCCCGATCCTTCGTTCCCGTTTCTGGACCCGAATAAGCAAGACTTTGAAAACCGAACGCCGTCTTGTAAAAGTGCGCCGCTTGCTTGGCGTTACCGACGTAAAACTCGATGTAGTCGGTGCCGTGCAGTGGCAAAAAATCTTCCTCGATTACCGGTACTTTCTTAGTTTTTGGAGCAGCAATTGTTGTTGGCATAATGACCTCCTAACTCACGCGCGCCGAGCGCGCCTCTAAAATATAAGATCGACAATCACTGGTCGCAAGGATGCCCGAGTAGAGCGCGCCCTGCTCTGCCAGCGCATCTACTGGCGCTTGAAGTCGAACTCACAGAGCGCGCTACAACCTGGGAGACAAATAGATTGTCGCGATCATGCACCGCGCGCTCCCGCCACCAAGTTCAATGGTAGGAAGTTCAAGCGGCACCAAGCGCACGTAGCGGATTAAGCGTGCGCGTTGTTCCTTAGTCAAGGCTCGCATGGCGCGGTCAGAAAGCACGAGCAGTTTCTCGCCGTGCGCGTCATGTAATTCGATCGCGTTACCCGCAAAATTCGCAATCTGGTCCGGCGACAACTCGACAATGTCTTTGGCACTCCGTTCCAATCGCGCTCGCATCTGTTGCCGCTCGGCTTTGTTCCGGATCATCTCCAAACCAACCAGCGCGAATGCAGTTCCGATGCACATCATTACGTTGGTGTGATAGATTGGCTGGCCATCAGAGCCGATGCTCGTGAAGATGACCGGCTCGTAACTAAAATCATCGGCAAAGCGGCGGATCACCTTCTGGTTCGAGCGATTTGAGAGCGAGACGTACGCAATTTTGTTGAGGTGATCGAGTACCAGACTGCCGGTACCTTCAAGACAGCAGCCTTGCTTTTCGAATACCGAGTAGTCGATTACCTCGCTGACGTGATAGTTTTTGCGCAGTTGACCAACGATGTCTTGGCGGCGCTCCCGCCGCCGCAGCGCTGAATACATCGGGAATAGAGCGATCCGCCCATCGTGATGCGTTGAAATCCAGTTGTTGGGGAAAACTGCGTCCGGCTTTTCCGGCTCGGCCGTGTCCTCAAATACATGCACGTTCACGCCAGCGGCACGGAGTTTTTGCACTGCTGCGTCGAATTCCTTTCGCGCGACCGTGCTGAACGCATCACCGGCGTAATCAACTCGAGCTTGAAACGCGTTATCGGCCGCCGTCTCTGGGTTCGGATAAAACCGGCAGGGCCGGAGCATCAGCACTGAGTTCGTACTTTGCGTGAGCACACTGCTCTGCATCATCGCAGCTCCATATTTCATTGGTAGGGACGAGCCGCCGGGCCGTCCGTGTTACGATACCGGCGCGCCGGCGGTCGCGCCCTACCATCCCCAAATTGCCCAATCAATCTCCGAAGGAAATGTCCACGTCACGCGCGGTTTGCACCATCTCGCCATTAGGCGGAACCAACTTGAGTCGATTGACCGCTTCAGCAATCGGCACCTGCCGTACCTGATAATTCTGGTAGCTGACCATCGAACCGAAATGTCCTTCGTTAGCTAATTGCACAGCTTTTACGCCAAAACGCGTTCCGAGAATCCGATCTAAGGTCGTCGGAGCCCCTCCACGTTGCAGGTGACCAAGAACAACACAGCGGGTTTCTTTGCCGGTGCGTTTCGCAATTTCTCGCGCAACAATTTCGCCGACGCCGCCGAGGCGAAATTCGCCGCCTTTCACGTCCCGCTTCACCTGCTCGCCATGTTTCGGCCGCGCGCCCTCTGCGACGACAACAACAGTCCCCAGATAACCCGCCGCTTCCCGCGCTTTGACCGCACTCGCGATCTTGTCGAAATCGAATGGAATTTCAGGAATCAAAATAATATCGGCGCCGCCAGCGATGCCGCCGTGCAACGCGATCCAGCCAGCGTGGCGTCCCATTACTTCCACCACCATGACTCGCCTGTGACTAGTTGCCGTGGTGTGCACCCGATCGAGCGCATCCATTACGACAGCGACAGCAGAATCGAATCCGAATGTTGTCGCAGTGGCCTCCAGATCGTTGTCAATTGTCTTCGGCACGCCAATGCAATTAATACCGGCTTCCTGCAGTTGCTGCGCCGTTACCATCGAACCATCGCCGCCGACAATGATCAGCGCCTTTACCTGAAGCTCGTCCAGGATCTTTTTGGCCCCTGCAATGATGTTCGCAGGCACGACGGTCTGATTGCCGGCGCCGATCTTGGCAACAAAATGACCGCGATTCGTCGTACCGATGATCGTTCCGCCCAGGGCCATGATTCCGTTGATGCTCTCGCGATCGAGAATGACATGATTGCCAGGGGGAAGAAGTCCTTCGAATCCGTCTCGAAAACCAACTACTTCCCAGCCGAGTTTCTCCGTCGCGAGTACCACGCCGCGCAGGACCGCGTTAAGTCCAGGGCAATCGCCTCCACTGGTCAAAACACCAATCCGTGACTTCATTTTCGCAATCTCAAGGAACGGCGGTCTCCGGTCCGCTGTCCCACGCGGTAGAAACACCGATCCGTGCGCTCATTCACGCAAACGCTCAATCAAAGCATTTTCTTTGAATCGGCCATGCGTCCGCCGGCAGCCCATTGGTCGTATAACTGCCAGCCGCGTTGCAAAAGGTCCGCGCCTTCGCCAAATCGATTTGTGCTGCCTAGGAGCACGATCATCAAATGACGCGGATACACTGTTTCCATCTGGCCTTGGCGAACAACTTCCGCCTGACGATTGGCATACAGGATTAAACAATCACCGGATCGCGCGGTGCGCCCTGTTTTGACTCCGTCAATGCCCATCTTTCCCAGAAGTTCGTTTGTGTTGCGAAGCACGTAATTTAATCGACGCCCACCTCGATCGAACGAGATCTGCCGTTCCTTTTGCGACACATAAAAGCGGAAACTGGCTTTGTTCATTGCGTACCGTGTAAGACGCGCCATGTCCTCGGCTGTCGAATACGGTAGCGGCTTGACCTTGTAATCGACGCCGTGCGGATTAACAAAGCGCGTGCGGTCCATCTTCAACTGTTTAGCCAGCGCATTCATCTGGGAAACGAACGAATCAACTGGCGTGTACTTCGAGCCTGCTTCGCCGGGCGCAAGCGACCCTATTTTCGTGCCGACGTGGTATGCGAGTGTGTAGGCCGCAACGTTATCGGACTGGACAAGTGCAGCGTAGAGAAGATCTCGCAGAGTGATGGTATCGCCTGGCTGAAAACCAATGTTGTTTTCTAGAGTGCCGACAAACGCCTCCTGCGGGATCATGACTGCCTGATTAAGATCGCCCGATCTTCGTTCCGCCCAATCGAGCACGACGCTTGCAGTCGCGATTTTCGTCAGGCTGCCGACTTGCAGTTTTTTCCTCGCTTCCTGTTCTTCTAAAATGTAACCCGTTTGCGCATCGGCGATGAGATATGCCTCTGCGGCAGCAGCCGAGCGGAGAAGCGCCGTGCTGGCGAGAAAAGCAGAAGAAACGATGAGAAACCTACGCGGTAAACGCATAAGAACGGTCGAACCGCAGCACCTTAATCGACGCATTCTGATTCGCAAACGGCTTCGACACGGTGCTGATTGCGCTGTTGTAGTCGAGGCGTTGACCTCGGCTGCCTGGAATTATTCCATGCTCAGAACCGCCGCGGTCAGCGCCCGCAGTCACAAGGGTACTCAAGGGCGCGCACACCCTCTGATAGCGCCGTACGCTTTGAATCAGTTGGTCTTCTGCGGTGTCCGAGCCCGACTCACGAGCAACCGCATCACAAAATAAATGATGATCGCCGAAGGAATCGCCAAGAAAAGCGAGCCAACAAACGCAGGCCAAAATGTAGGCCAAACGACCCGTGAAAATACATGCCAATGCACGTAATCGCGAAGTCCAAACTGGCGGAAATGTACGCGCTGAGCTGGCGGCCGCTGAAGACTCCAGCACCCCAAATGATATTCGGCGAGATAGATCGCGGGCATCGCCCAGATCACGACATCGTGCAGGGTCACCGCAATTGCAGCTGCAATCTTGTTGCAGCGGCAAACCCATGCCGCACCGATCGATAGCAAGGTCTTAAGCGGATAGAGCGGTGTGAAACCGAAAAAGATGCCGATTGCCGACCCGAGAGCGATTGAGTGTGGCGTGTCGGCGATTGTCATCAGGGTCATGTGATGCGCCACCAACCAGCTTTTTACCCGGGCAAGCGGCCCTGGTAATCGTGACGCGTAATCCATCGGCGATTTTGGGCCCGGATGTAAATCGCGCACCGTCGAACCTAAACTAAAACAGTTCCGCTGTCTGTGGCGGGGTCTTGACGATTTGCCCCAGCGCCTTGCGCAAACGAAGCGCCGCGTGCGGCGCGTAATCGAGATTGTTGTTGTTGAAAATCACGTGCAACTCACGCGCTTCCTTTGCCAGTTTCCTACTACGCTGTGCGACTTCCGCGATTTCATTCTCGCTGTAATCGTAATCGAAACGCGCGGCCACGGTTTTGCCAGTGATATAAGCTTTCGCGTTACGTCCATGTAGTCGCAGATATGCGACACCCGTATTCGTCACCTCATCGATGTCGGATGGCATAACCATGAAATGATCCGATGCAGGTGCGTCCACATTCACAAAAATTGCGTGATGCTTTTGCAAGAAATCAATCGTCGATTCCAACTGGTCGCCGGTTGCCCAATTGCGGTTTCGAAACTCAATTGCAAGATCGTGGTCCCTTAGCAATGCGATCAATCGATCTAGCTCGCCTAATTCATGTTTCCGTGGGGAAAACGAAGGCGAGAGTTGCAGAAGGAATACCCCAAGCTTGCCCGCATCGCGAAAAATCGATGTCGTACGCAGAAAAATTTTGAGCAGCGATTCCTGTAAATCCGGTGTCGATTTCACGTTTCCCCTCGCATCTGTCTCTGCCCGTCGCTGTAACTCCGGCGGCAACAGCTTCGCAGGCGTCGAGTGGAATGAGAACAGTTGATGCAACTTTACGTCGAACGTGAAATCATTCGGCGTTGCCGCGCACCAGCGTTCCACCATTCTCGGTTCCGGCACGGAATAAAATGTCGAGTTCACCTCGACCATGTCGAAATGCTGCGCATACCACTGAAGTCGCTCGCCAGCCGGCATCTTTTTCGGATACCAGTGCTCGACAAAGCCGGGGTCCGACCAGCTGGCTGTGCCAACGAAAATTTTTCCGGCTTCTGATGATTTTTTAGCCACGCATCAACGAAGTCGCACGCGGCGACGAACACAAATGAGATTCACAAACAACGATCAGAGTTTGGCTCCAGCGGTAGGATTCGGCCGTTTCTTCCCCTGTATTTAAAGCGATTGAAACGCAGTTTACCCGGGTAATCAAGCGAACTCTGCGATCGGGTTCTGCTGGGTTTGTGATGCGAAGACAGTTCTCGTCACGTCCTAATGGGCTAGCCCGACGTAGGTCAGCGACTCGTAGCTGCGGAGGGTACAGTTGTCGTCGAATTCGACATGCCAGAAGAACGTCGCGGGAGTCGTATTCGTATCGAGCGTCGCCGTCACCTGAGTTCCGTACGTGTAAGTGTAGACGCCGTCTTGGAGCGAGATTGGCGTCAACTCGATGTGTGGGAACACCAAGTATAGGCTGCCGTCGCGGAAGACGACCATTGTCAGATGGGCTGGCGGGGGGACCTGTGGTTGCGTCATCGTATCGATGTCCAGAACCCATGTGCCACCAACCGAGTACGCCGGCGGAGCCAGGATCTGACCGTCACAGGAAACGAACTCGCCGTGCGTAAGCATACCAGTGTAGTTTTGCGGGGGCTGGAGCGGGGGCGCGCCCGGCGAGGAACCCGCCGAAGTCACGAGGATGGAGAGTGCGGCGACGATGTAAGTCAGGATATTTTTTCCGTTTTTCATAATATGGTTTTGTTCTTGTTTTGGCTTTCTGTGACTTCCCGTCACGAGAGGTCACTTCTCGGGCCGTTTTTCTGGTTTGCTTGGTTTTGCTTTTGCGGTGACGAAATGTCTAGTACTGATGCCTGGTCGAACCGACGCTTGAGATTGTCCCTTCCCAGGGAAGGACAAAGGAGGGCGGATTTGTCGTGAAGTCGAGTTGCCCGCCCAACTCAAAATGGCCGGTGGCGTTGGCGAAGCGACCTGTGCCGCCTGTCACCTCCGCGGTTTCATGGTTTTCGTACACTCCCGGCGTTTCCGTCGGGCACAGGTACCCCTCGAAAGTGCCATAGATTTCGTCGCCGTTGGCCGCAAACCAGTCAAAGGTGCCAGTGTAGGGAATATTATTTTCACAAAGTTCCGGGTCGGGTTCGCAAGGGCGCGGGAAGAATTCCGCTGTCCCGGTGAAGGCTCCCAATT
>JBKPOB010000206.1:0-7153 GCA_046732875.1 Verrucomicrobiota bacterium
GTTACCGTCCGTCCCTTGTTGGAAGCTGTAAATCACCTCCTCGGTCCATTCGCCGACGGGTTGTGGAGACAGCTTATAGACAGCGCCAATACCGTTAACTCCGCCATAATAAGTCGTTCCGTAAATGTTGCCTGAACGATCAAAATGTAGCGCGCCGTACGGAAAACTACCGTCCGGTTGACCTCTGAAAGCGTAGATCGGTTTAACATCTCGCTCTCCAGACCCGCCCGCGTTGAGTTCGAAAACAACTCCGCTTCCGTAATGTCCTCCGGCGGTGGCTGCGCCGTAGAGGTGCCCGTTGCGCAAAATCATCCTTCCAGCCGAGCCGGTCGCGCCATCTGTGCCACCCGTAAAAGCGTGAAGGACCTTCAAGGTCCAAATCCCGGGTGATACCTGATGGATTTTGTAAATCGTACCCAGACCATGGGCGCCGCCAGTCGGGGTCATTCCATAGATATTTCCAGCAGCATCGACTGTTACCCTTGCGCCAGGCCCAGAGCCATCATCACCGCCGGTGAACGCATGGATTACTGTCTGGGTCCACGTCCCCCCAGTGTTACTCAGCTTGTAAACCACACCGCATCCGCCTTCACAGTTGCCTGAACCACCCGTGACCGCGGTACCGTACAGCTTGCCATCGTGATCGAGTGTGACTCCTTTGTATGGCTCACCGCCATCGGCCCCACCGGTGAAGCTGTAGAGCACGGTGTGCACCCGCCCTTAGATGTGGGACTGAGCTGAAAAACTGTGCCACCTTCAAAATCGCCGGCCAGGACTGTCGTGCCATAAATGTTACCCGCGTTATCCGTCTCTAAATCCGTGTCGGCATATTCGCCTTCGTCTTCTTCACAGCTAAAGATGAGGTTCGTCGTTGTCGCCCTAGCCGTGGCCAGCGACAGCGCAATCACGAACAGGAGAGTAGCCGTCTTGTTGAGCTGATTTAGTGCATTCATCTTTCTTCTTCCTTTGCCCCGCTTGCGATGATTTCCAGAGTTGCGGGTCCGGACGAGACGAAGAACCGAGCGGGGAGAGAAGTCCTCCGCCGGGGTTCAGATCCGCTTTCGCGGTGCCGAGTTTCGAAAAAATCGCTACAGTCTGTCAAGGCGATTTCCCGCAGACCGCTAAATCAGACAGGCTTTCAAGCTAAACGCCCAGGAGCGCATGCCTGGAGCGGCCACACTTCGCAGCGTCTCTCCCCGAGTAGCAAACTAATGGCCCAGGACGCTCGCGAAGTTAGCGACGCGCGCTTGGTCACTCCTCATCCTCAGTGATAATGCCAAAGAGACCGTGTTCTTCGTCGGCGATTCCCGCGGTGAAAAAGACGCCGTCGCCTAAGGGAAGAAGATCCCATAGGCCATCAAGTTGGAGTGGTGTGCCATCAGCACGCATCAGCGTTTCGATAAAATTGCCTGTCTGCCGAGCGTAATTGTTGATGAGACCGTCGCCGAAATTGCCGACCCAAAGTTTGCCTTCCACGAGCGCAAGGCCCCATGGGGAATTGAGGTTGCCGCGTGAGATCAGGCGCCCAAGGAAATCGCCGTTGGTATCAAAGACACTGACGAAACCGTGGCCGGGGCCAGGAACATCATCCTCCTTTTCCTCATCCTGCTTGGCATAGGTGACGAAAATTTTGCCGTTGAAGTTTCGGATGCCAAAAGGCGCATAATCTATCGGAAGACGTGGGTCGACAAAGCCGTTCCTGTTCACCCTCTGAAAGTTCTCGTCAAATACGTCCACTCGGCCCTGACGAAAGTTGGTGGCGTAAAGAAAATTATGGCCGCCATGTGCTGTGCCCATGGTGAGACCTTTGTAGATGGTTCCCAGTTTACCTTCAACGGCTACAATGGCATTGGTCTGGTCCAGACTAGGGTTCCAGCCGGAAATTGTCCCATCTTCACTGACGAAAATGAAAAAGGCCGGAGCTGAGACTCCATTTTTCGTTACTTGGAAGAAGGGAGTGCTGTTAAATACAATACCTGTGGGATTGGCTCCTTGGCGGGGATGCCTCGCTGGAATCGCTACGACTAACGAAACAGCAGTGCCGTCTTGTGCGTAAAGTGTCGAAACTCCGGTGCCGTTGTCGCTGACCCAGATTGTGCCATTGGGGGAGGCTGCCATGCCCCATGGGTTAACAAGGTTTTCATCGGTGTGCTGTGCTACACCAGCGATGTCAGATTGGAAGTTTGTCCACGAGTAGGTATCCGCATGCGCAAGTGGAGCTGTTAGAATTGCCAGTGCGAACAAGGGCAGAGCAATTTTCATATAAGAAGAAGTTGTTTTCATAGGTTTGAGGGTTGTTTTGATGTAGAGAGAATCGCATTGATCGCCGCTCCGCGACGCATCGGAAAAGTAACGGCGTTGTTACCTTTGTTAGCTTCTCGGCGTTGTTGAACAGGCGCTCCGCCTGGCCAGCCTTTTTCCAATTCATTCGCCGTAAGCGGCGTCGGCAAGCGATGCGCTCGCCCTACAATCTGATGGGATGAAACCTAGCGGCCAACAAACGTTGTAGCGCGAAGGTTTCTCCTACGCAGCCTGACTTACGGTTCGTGGACGGTGTAACCTACGTGGCGCACCGTATGAATGAGCGGAGGATCGCTGATTTTTCTTCTCAGGCGTCCGATAAAAACTTCCACCAACTTGGTGTCATATTCGTGCGGATGTTCCCACACCCGTTCGCATAACTCAGTACGTGTGAATACACGACCCGGTTCCCGCATCAGTACCTTTAGGAGCATTAGCTCGCGCGCCGACAAATGAATATGGCGCGAGCCGCGATGCACTTCATGGCTTGCCAGATCTAGTGTCAAATCAGCAACGCGAAGCTTGAGCGTGGGCTCTTCTGGATATCGCCGTCCCAACGCATTTACGCGTGCTACCAATTCCCCCATGGCAAATGGCTTTGGCAAGTAATCATCGGCGCCGAGTTGTAGCCCGGTAACACGGTCCTTCACTTCGCCGCGCGCGGTCAACATTAGCACACGACTGGCGAGATGTTGGGCACGCAGATGCCGCAGGACTTCAAAGCCGTCCATTCCAGGCAGAATAATGTCCAGCACAATCAAATCGAACGGTGTTGCCTTTGTTTTCTCCAGGCCTTTTTCGCCGTCGTGAACGACGACCGGGTCGTGCCCGGCTTCGGTGAGGGTCGATGCAATTTGCCGGGCTAACGCAGCGTCATCTTCAACGACCAGGATATGCATATGTTTCCAAAGGAAGGACGAACCCTTAAAACCGTGTTGTAAGTTGAGCGGCGACCAGGTGGTTGTCGTTCCCCTGGCCGGTGGTTTCATGTTGATAGCTATATTGAAGCTTCAATTGGGTATGTGATGTAAAGCGGTAACCTGCCGCCAAGTCAATCCGCGCGAGGTCTGGACTCCAGCGAATCCTTCCGCCGTGCGGATTATTGACATCGCCGAAGAGTTGCTGGTTCCAGCGAATCGCGCCGAATAGTTGCGGCGTAAATTTGTATTTCGCTTCGATGTAGTAAGCAAACGTGTCTGCGTTTCCAACTCGGGGGACTTCAAAACGCGCTTCATAAAACTCGACCCACACTTGTAAATGACGCCAGGCAAAGCTCGCATCTTGTCCAAGGACAAATTCCCGGTAATCGTCGATGTCGCGCCCGGGCGGCAGCGTCGGTCCGGCCTCATCCCGAAAATATGGGCCCTCGCTCGCTGAGAAGCCAAAATTCCACGCCTCGTTAGGCCGGAAACCGACACGCCCACTGAACGTTGGATGCTCGAAACCAATCTCGGTGACATTCCACGATTCCGGCCGCGACGATAACGATGCATTCTTCATTTCCACAGCGTAATCAAATCGATCCAGCTGGCCGGATACAGACATGCCACTCGCATAACTGGGTCCCCAGATTACCGGATTGAATGCATACTTTTGGTAGTAATAGGGTCCGTAGACGAAGTCGAACACCGAAAATGGTGCTGATTTGTCCCGAATTGACGTCAGGTTTTCATAAACTATCGGCGCGTTAATGAATGGATTCTCCCAGGAGAGATGCCGCGGAACCCAATTGCCGACGACTGTGGCGAACTTGCCGATCTGCACCGTCAAGCGACCATCATTCCAAGGTGTAACGCGCAGTGCATATTCGTCGAGTCGAACTTGAGCGCCGTTATCGCTCGGATCGAAGCCACGATCGAGTCGCGATTGTGAAAAGAAATAGATGTGAGAACCGACCTGCGCGTCGAGAAAGAGTGTTAAACGCGGATTAAAAAGAGTGTCGATCTCGCTGTCGATAAGACCGGGAGCCGGCTGGTCGAAGTGATAGATTTCCAAATCGAGTGTGCCGCTCAATCGCGCACGCAAATTACCTTGAAATGCCGAGATCGTCAGCGCGGTGTCGAGTCGGTCGAAAAAATCATCGATATCGAATGCGCACGCCGTGGAGGCAAAGATGCACAGGCTGAGGATGCGCAGCTTCATGCAACTGCATTAACACCGTCCGCAGCAGGAAAGCGCACTTCAAATTCAGTCCAGTCGTTTTCCGAGCAAACCAGGCATAGATCGCCGCCGTGCAGTCGGGCGAGTTCGCGCGCCAGATTTAAACCGATTCCGTGACCCGACACGACCGAGGGAGTCGAGCGATGATGAAACCTCTCGAAGATGTTTTCGCCGGCTGGAATTGTATGGCCTGTGTTCCCGATACTCAGCACAACATTCCTGCCATTATTGCGTGCGCTAACTCGGATTAGCCCACCGGGCCGGTTGTACTTTCGTGCGTTCTCCAAGAGATTCTGCACGACGAGGGAGGTGTACTGTCTTTCTCCGGCTACAAATAAACCATCGATAAACTCCTTCTCGATTTTCACATCAGGTGAATCGGGAAGGGCGCTCAGATCATCAAGCCACTCATCGATGAGCTGACTAAGATTCACAGGTGTTGACGCAATTCGAAGATGTCCAGCATCCATGCGCGACAAAAGAAGCAAATCGTCGATGACGCCAGTCAGACGATGCGTTTGATGAAGCAAGGCGGATAACTCCTCGTAAACTTCCGGCTTGAACCCCTCGCGCGTCAGCAATGTTTCTAGGCCAACGCGAAGAACCGTGACCGGGCTTTTTAACTGATGGGAGGCATCGGCAGAATATCGTGTTGACCTTTCCAATTCCTGCGTGGTCGAAGCCAGCGCGTCTTCGGCGCGTTTTCGTTGCGCGCGATTCTCCTCCGAATCGAGCGCGAGTTTCTTCACGGGTGCCGAGAACCTGAGCGCTACCACATGGCTTGCGACGAAACCGCCTAACAAAAGCAACACGCCTGCGGCGCCAATCTGCCAGCGGAGCCGATGCAGCTCAGCCATCGAATAGGCGAGGGGATAAACGCAAATTTCGTAGGCCGGTGGAAAAAGTGAACCAGGATTAAGCCGCTTGTAAAACAAGAGCTGAGGCGCGCCATTTACATTGACGCGAAAGCTGTCCTGCTCGCGATCGGCATTTGCGACCGCACCGGTTATCTTTTCGTTTAGCGATGCTTGCGTGGTCTTCGGGAGCGAGGGCAAATGCAATTGCCCATTAGCCCAGACGCCGCTTCTCATTCCTCGGCTTTTCTCTTCTAGCTCAAGCGGTTTGAACCCGATGACAAGCGCCGAGATGACTTCGCCTGTGTAGCTCGAAAAGATCGGCACAGCTATCACTTCGTCAATAGCTCCCTCACCGGTTTCGGTATTTTCCCGAATGTAACCGATTTGTTGCGTGGTCGGCAATTTGCTCAAGGCCAGTTGGGCTTCCGTTTTCGCATCCAGTTCACCTACGTCGTAGGGATTAAGTGGCTTAATGACCGTGCCCGCGCTGTCGAGAAAACGATAAAATCTCGCGTGTAACGACTGCAGCGCCTGCTCGGGAGGCGGTTCGTCGCCTTCCATGAGATCGCGCAGTTCGTCTTTTGCGCTTGGGTATAGCAGGTCGATTGCATTGTCTTCCATGGCCGCGTGGATCCTTGGCTTGGCCGCAAGCAAGTTGCAACGCTCCGCCAGGGCTGCGTGACGTAGTTCTTCGAGCTTATGCAGAGCCGAAATTTCGGCCTGGAAATTTTCCTGCAAATTTCGTTCTGCGTCGGCGGTGACTTTGCGCTGCGCCAGGTAGAAACCAAGAGCAGTCAGAGTTGCCACGATAACCATGATGGCGGTGAACAGTCGAGTTCGAAAGGTTGCCGCGCCTTTGTCTCTGGCTTGAACCGCCGATCTCATGGGAAATCAACGTGGAGTGTCTGGCCGTTCTTTAACTCCACCGGTTTCTCGCGTGTGGTCCTGCTGTCAATCCAAGCCTTAAGTGTGTAATGACCCGCAGGAAGTCCGCTTAATCGAAAGTGGCCGTCCGTAGCTGTCATGACGAAATACGGAGTATTCAAAACCAGGATCAATCCGCGCATGTGTTCGTGAATGTCGCACCGCAGTGTAACCAGCCCCGGCTTATCGAAAACTTCTGTCGGAATGGGACGCTCCTCTGCGCGATAACGGCCGAGGTCGAATCGTTTGGCGGGCGAATAGGAAAAGATGTTGTGATAAGTGTCGTCGAGATTCGGAAATTCAACCTTGGTTCCGACTCGGATCGGGAGAAGAGCTGGAAGGAATGTCAAATCCTTTTGCGCGACCTCTTTCGTTGCCGGCGAAGCTGGACGTGGGAAAGCACCGTCGAGATAAACCACCGCGAGCGGCGGCTGTGTGGAAAGTACGCCGCCTTTGGTGACGATCTCGTATCTCTTAGCCTGAACAGGCGCCGAATGCGATTTCGGAAGCTCTACACGTCCTTCAACGACAGCGCCCGCGAAAAGCGCAACGGGCATAATGGAAAATACTGCGTTAAACCACAGCAACCCGCTTAGGCGCATTTTGCTTCCAGTTTAGCAGCGTTTCACCAGTCGGAAAGCTTTTGGAGGGGGCATGAAGGTCCGCGCCATTCGCCTGTTAAGTTTTTGGGCGAGTAGCCGCCATCGCCGGGAGAGTGAAGAAAATCGTGGCGATCAGGCTCCAGAAAATCCCGATGGCACACGCAATACCAAGACCGGTAAGCGCTGGGTTTTGCGCGAGGGCGAGGGAGCCGAACCCACTCACTGCGGTCAAGCCCGCGAGTAACACAGGCTTCACAACGCCGGCAACATCATGCTCAATCTCGCGCGTCTTTTGCCACACCAGTACAA
>JBKPOB010000207.1:0-20291 GCA_046732875.1 Verrucomicrobiota bacterium
GACCAGAGCAGCGGCGGCGAATGGACCATCCAGTGCCAGAAAATGGATCTGCATTTTCTTGGCATGAATTTTCTTCCTGAACAGGTCAACGTCGTAAACGGGATTTTCATTCTCGCGATGATTCCGCTGTTCAACTACTTACTTTATCCAGCGATCAACAGTGTCTTCCCGCTCACATCTTTGCGTAAAATCGGCATCGGCTTATTCCTCACTGCATTGTCTTTCGTGGTGATCTGGGCGATTCAGCTCAACATTGATCACGGCGGACGCCCGAATGTTGGATGGCAGTTCCTCGCCTACATCATTCTTTCCGCGGGCGAAGTGATGGTTTCCATCACAGGCCTAGAGTTTGCCTACACGCAAGCGCCTAATCGGATGAAGAGCTTGCTCATGTCAATGTGGTTGCTTTCCGTAGCGCTAGGCAATCAACTGCCTTCCGTGATCAGCTTTCTCATTCCGAAGCTGAAGTCGATGGGCATGAATTTGGAAGGCGCGAATTACTTCCGCTTCTTTACGCTCCTCATGTTTGGCGCAGCGATCATCTACATTTTTGTCGCGCGCGTTTACAAAGAACGCACTTATCTGCAATCGCAGGAAGTGCCGGAACACGTAACTGAGCCGGTCCTTGCTGCCGGCACGCCGAGCTGAGTTGGGATGAAAATCATTATCGCAGCTGCATCCGCATTGTCGTTGTCGATGCTCAATGCGTCTGCCACTCCGCAGGATGACGCGTTTCAAAAAATTGCGCACGACTACATCGAGCAATACCTGCGGGCCAATCCCGAGGATGCAACGGATCTCGGCGACCATCGGTTTGACGGTCAACTAACCGATTATTCCCCGGAGGCACGCGCCAAAGACCTGGCAACGCAAAAACAATTTCGCGCCAAGCTCAATGCCATCGACGGATCGCAGCTGACTGGTGCGAACAATGTCGATTTTCGCATCCTAAGGGAGAACATCGATTATCAAATCTTCCAGGCTGAAGAGTTGAAGGAGCCGGAGTGGAATCCCCTCGTTTACATGCAGAGCCTGGCCAACAGCCTCTACCTGTTGGTCGCGCGCGATTTCGCGTCGCCGGAACAACGGATTCCAAATTTGCGTCAGCGGATGGAAGCAATTCCTCGCGTAGTCGCGCAAGCGAAAGCCAACTTGCAACATCCACCGCGCGTTCACACGGAAACGGCGATTGAGCAAACGCAAGGCGCAATCGGTCTCGTGCGCGAAGGGCTCGCCCCGCTTCTTGATCGCGCACCGCAAATGAAGAAGCACCTGGCGCCGCTACAAGAAAAGACGATTGCTGCCTTGGACGATTACAAAAACTGGCTTCAGAACGATCTACTTCCTCGTTCCGATGGCAATTTCCGTCTCGGCCCGGAGAAGTTTCGAAAGAAGCTTCGTTTTGCTCTCGCGTCCGACCTGTCCATGGAAGAAATCATGAAGCGTGCGCAGGCCGACCTCAAACAGACGCAAACCGCCATCTACGAAACCGCTCTGCCGCTGTACAAAAAATATTTCCCTGGCGCAGACCCGGCGACACTCGCAGACAAACACAAGGTAACGACGGCAGTACTCGATAAACTCGCCGAGCAGCATCCCGACGACGCAACCATAGTCGGTTATGCGAAGGAAGTTGTTGGTGAAGCCACTAATTTCGTCAGATCGCACAACCTTGTCACCGTTCCGGACACACCACTTGACGTAATTGCAATGCCCGAATTCAAACGCGGCGTAGCCATTGCATATTGCGATTCTCCCGGCCCACTCGATAAAACCGGCAAAACATTCTTCGCTGTAGCACCGACACCGAAAGACTGGTCGAAGGAACGAAAGGAATCGTTCTTTAGGGAATACAACAACTATCAAATTCGCGATTTGACCGTGCACGAGGCGATGCCCGGTCATTACTTGCAACTTGCTCACGCAAACGAATTCCAGGCCCCGACTTTAGTCCGCGCGATCTTTCGCAGTGGCCCGTTCATCGAAGGCTGGGCTGTCTATACCGAGCAAATGATGGCAGAACAGGGCTACGGCGGACCGGAAGTAAAGATGCAGCAGTTAAAAATGCGACTCCGCGCCATCGCCAACGCCATCATGGATCAAAGCATTCATGCCGGAAGCATGACCGAGAAGGAAGCGATGGACTTGATGATGAAAGAGACTTTTCAACAGGAAGGCGAGGCCGTGGCCAAATGGAAACGTGCGCGGCTCACCTCGGCTCAGCTCTCCACTTATTTTGTCGGCGCCACTGAGCATCTCGATCTGCGCGCAGCGGCGGAGAAGAAACCAAATTTCGATCTCAAGAAATACAACGACCAGGTAATTTCATACGGCAGCCCGCCCGTGAAATACGTGAAGGAGCTAATGGGATTGTAGGACGTTTCTGCGAAACGCCGAATCAAAGTTTGGCGTCTGGCACAGACGCCCTACAATTACGTTGGAATCGAATTCGTCATCATGCCTAATCTTGCCACATGGATTCGCCCAAAAGATGAAAAATGGTTTCGACCATTTTTCGCGAAGCATCCCGAAATCCATGTTTTCGACGCGCGGAAGGGCGATGTTCCGATGGATCAAATGGACGGCCTGCTCCTGACCGGCGGCTCCGATATTACACCGGAATTCCTACGTCAGGAAAATGTCGATCCGAACTTGATCGACAAAGACGATCTTGATCCTAAACGGGACCGCTGGGAGTTCGAAGCGATTTCAAAGGCGCTCGTCCGCGGATTGCCGATTCTCGCCATCTGCAGAGGTATTCAGGTCTTGAATGTCGCCCTGGACGGCACACTCAAGCTCGACATTTCGGGTCACAGGCTGCCGGAACAAAAGGAGCAGGACATCCAATCATTGCGTTACGACGGCAAGGCGACGCATCGATTCGAAAATGTAAACAGTTCACATCATCAGGCGATCGACCATGTCGCCGACGGTTTCGAAATCGAAGCTTGGTGCGCCGACGACGACATCATCGAGCAAGTGCGCCTGCGCAATTATCCGTTCGCTTTGGCCGTCCAATACCATCCTGAGCGTGGAAAGATTTACGACGCGCTCTTCGAGAATTTCTTTGAACGCGTTAAAGCGATGAAGCGTTGAACTCGTGAAGCGGAAAACTATGTAGCGATCACCCTCCCAGCCTTCATTTCTTCTTACTTGCCACGATAGACACAGCGGGCGTTTGCTGTTTCGTGCACGACAATTTCGCAAAGACCTGGGCATTGTGATTCCAATTTCTTCCAGAACCACTCAGCCATGTTTTCAATCGTCGGATTCTCTAGGCCTTCGATATCGTTGAGATAGGCGTGATCCAGCAGTTTCATCAATGGTCTCATTGCGTCGCTGATTCTGGCGTGATCGTAAACCCATCCGGTTTTTGGATCGACATCGCCCTCAACTGAAACTTCGACTTTAAAACTGTGGCCATGGACTCCACGGCATTTGTGGCCCTCCGGCGCATTCGGCAAAGTCTGAGCCGCTTCAAAAGTGAAATCTTTGGTTAGTCGTGCTCTCACGTTTACGAAAATACCACCCGATTTCTTGCCTTGTCATCCCGAACGAAGTGAGGGACCTCACAATGGGTGAAGGAACATACAACGGAATTTGTATATCGAAGGCTTCGAGCGCGAGATCCTTCGCTTTGCTCAGGGTGACCACGGAAGCTAGCACCGAAAGCTAGTGCTATCACCACACTGGATGGCGCCGAGTGGCCTTCGTCGTAATCAGCGTTTGCATCGGCCCATCATCTGTTTTCACGGCCGCGACCAAAGTATGGGAAGTAGGCGTAAACGTAAATGTATCTCGCCAGGACGTCTTCTTCCCCTTCACGGTCTGTTCGTAATCGTTCACAAACGAATCACCTTCCCAACGTGCGGTGCCGCGCATCTCGCAGGGATGACCTGGATCGTTAAAACAGACGAAGACGTGGTAAAGACCCGCTTCTTTTTCCCACCAGATGATCAGCATGCCATCGAGTTTTCCCGCTGAACCATCCGAGTGGACTTCGTAAATCAATGTTGTCCCGCCAGCAGCCAGCCTGACATGGACGACACCACGGCGGGACCCGCCATTGGGGAAAAATTCTCCCCGCTCCATTGTCTCCGTTGTGTTCCAATCACCAATCAAGGCTTTGGCGAGCCTCTCCATTTCAGAGACTGCGCTGGCCTGGCTTGGTGGGTCCGTCCTCCGGGATGGCTGAGCTGCAGCACCAAATGAAAACGGAGTGATTGAAGCGACGCTCCAGAATAACAATGCAACGGCCTTGGGCGCTTTCATGTAGTTGTCAGTACCAACGAAGGTCGCGCGTCGCGTTCAAACACCCCGCTGGGTCGGACTCCAGATGAATTTGTGCATCTGAAGTTGAAATCGAACATTCAATTTGTCCGCTAGAATCCATTCCACGATTTCCCGTGGATCAATTCTGCCGAAGATGGGCGAGAATAGTACAGCGTGACAGCGGGCAGGAAGATCGTAACCCTGCACTCTATCGCGCGACCATTCGTAATCTTCGCGCGATCCCATCACAAATTTCACTTCGTCGCGCGGAGTCAGATGATCGATGTTCGACCAAAGATTTTTGTCCACTTCGCCGCTGCCCGGCGTTTTCAAATCCATGATCCGATGGACGCGCAGATCGACCTGCGAGATATCGTGTGCGCCGCTGGTTTCGAGCAACACTGTGTAGCCGGCCTCGCACAACAGCGACATTAACGGCAGCACGTTTTTTTGGAGTAACGGCTCCCCACCGGTGATCTCGACCAAAGGACAGCGAAACCCTGCAACCGTATCTAAAATCTCGTTCAGAGTTTGTTTTTTTCCCTCGTAAAAGGCGTAATCGGTATCGCAATAGTTGCAGCGCAGATTGCAGAATGTCAGCCGCACGAACACACAGGGTTGTCCCGTCCAGGTGCTTTCGCCTTGGATCGAGTGATAGATCTCGTTAATCGTCAGCGTCTTTTCGCCCTCAGCCATTAGGTTAGAAACGTCTTACGCGAAGTATCGCAAAGCAAATGCCCTGACCCGCCCCCGCAGCGGCAATTGCCATGGCTTGACGCTCCAATCGGCCTCAATAATCTCAAGTTTGGCGGCAAAGCCGCATTGACTTGGTAACGCGTTGCGAACAACGCATTCCACCTTGGCTTTCGCCAAGTGTACAGATTTTTAGTGTGAAAATTTTAGCAGCTTTTTATCGCTCGTCAGTCGGGAAAAAGATGATCGTCGCGATCACCGGCATCATTCTGATCCTTTTCGTGATCGGCCACTTACTCGGAAATTTACAGATTTTCATCGGCCCGGACTGGATCAATGGTTACTCGGAACATCTGCGCGATCTCGGTCCGCTGCTTTGGTTGATTCGGATTTTTCTCCTCGCCACGGTCATCATTCACATCTACGTGACCATCCAACTGGCAATTGAAAACCGGCGCGCCCGCCCTGAGGCGTACATCGATAAGCGGTACGTCAAAGCAACGTTTGCCTCGCGTCACATGGTGATGAGCGGATTAATTGTGCTGGCGTTTATCATTTACCACCTCGCGCACTTCACGGTACGAGTTACCGATCACCGTTTTGGCCTGCTCAAGGCTGATCCTCTCGGGCACTACGACGTTTACTCCATGATGGTGTACGGCTTTCAGAATTATTATGTGTCGGGCTTTTATGTTCTTGGATTGTTTCTGCTCGCGCTCCACTTGAGCCATGGATCATCCAGCTTTTTTCAATCGCTTGGCCTGAATGACAAGAAACTGACGCCACGCCTTGCCTTGGGCGGCCGAATCTTCGCATGGCTCATGTTCATCGGTTATACGTCGATTCCCATCGCTGTCCTCCTTGGGTGGGTTAAACCGGCCCAACAGCTATAAGGCGGGAAATCCGAATGTTGAAATCCGAAACAAATCCGAATAGCGAAAACGCAAAGCCCTACGATTTAGAAGAGCGCACTGCGATTTTTGCTGAACGGAGTCGCGCATTTGTTAAAAGATTGCCGCGAACTATTGGCGACGTCGAGGATGCGAAGCAATTCATTCGTGCGTCGGGTTCTATCGGCGCGAATTACGTCGAAGCAAACGAAGCGATCGGGAAGAAGAATTTTGTGATGAAGATCAAGATTTCCCGTCGAGAAGCGAAGGAAACTTGCCATTGGTTGCGCCTGCTTGACGTAGACGGCAAACCCGAACACGAACGCCAGCAACTTTCATCTGAGGCACGAGAGCTGATGAACATCTTCGGTGCGATTCTCCGCAAATGCGAGTAAGAGCAGTTTTGAGAATTTCAGAATTTTCTGACGTTTGCTTCGGATTTCGATAGTCGAATTTCGAATTTTACCGACGTCAGCAACTAAGATTCAAAAGTCAGAATATCAAACATCGACAACCATGATTGGGACGTTTGATCCAAAGATTCCACCCGGGCCGCTCGCCCAGAAGTGGCGAAACCATCTCGATCATTCGCGATTAGTTAGTCCACATAACCGGCGAAAACTCGAGATCATCGTTGTCGGAAGCGGTCTGGCCGGTGGATCGGCGGCGGCAACTCTGGGTGAGCTGGGTTATCGAGTAAAATGCTTTTGTTTCCAGGATTCGCCGCGACGCGCGCATTCGATTGCAGCCCAGGGCGGAATCAACGCGGCAAAAAATTACCAAAACGATGGTGACAGCGTTTACCGATTATTTCACGACACGATCAAAGGCGGCGATTTCCGTTCCCGTGAAGCGAATGTGTATCGTCTCGCTGAGATCAGCAATAACATCATCGACCAATGCGTCGCGCAGGGCGTGCCTTTTGCCCGTGAATATGGGGGCCTGCTGGCGAACCGATCGTTTGGCGGCGCCCAAGTATCGCGGACCTTCTACGCGCGCGGGCAGACCGGTCAGCAGCTTTTGCTGGGCTGTTATCAGGCGCTTTGCCGTCAAATTGCAGCCGGCACGGTGCAGATGTTTCCCCAAACCGAGATGCTCGATCTTGTCATTGTCGAGGGACACGCCAAGGGAATTGTCACGCGCAATCTCTGTTCCGGAAACATCGAGAGACACGCAGCGGATGCTGTCGTGCTCGCGACTGGTGGATATGGAAACGTTTTTTATCTCTCGACCAACGCGCGCGGCTGCAACGTCACAGCCACATATCGCGCATACAAAAGAGGCGCAGTCTTTGCGAATCCAGCCTTCACGCAGATTCATCCCACGTGCATCCCGGTCAGTGGCGAATATCAGTCAAAGCTCACCCTGATGTCCGAGTCGCTCCGGAATGATGGGCGTGTCTGGGTACCGAAACGCAAAGAGGATCGCGACAAGCCGCCGCGCGAAATCCCTGAAACCGATCGCGATTATTATCTCGAGCGAAAATATCCGAGCTACGGCAATCTTTCGCCGCGGGATATTTCGTCGCGCGCAGCAAAGGAAGTCTGTGACGAAGGGCGTGGTGTTGGTCCAGGCGGTCGCGGCGTCTATCTCGATTTTGCAGACGCTATTAAACGCCTGGGAGAACATACAATCCGCGAGCGTTACGGGAATTTGTTTGAGGTCTACGAAAAGATCACCGGCGAAGATGCCTACAAAGTGCCCATGCGGATCTACCCGGCCGTTCATTACACGATGGGCGGCCTGTGGGTCGATTACGATCTAATGAGCAACCTGCCCGGATTATTTGTAATTGGTGAAGCCAATTTTTCCGATCACGGCGCCAATCGGCTCGGTGCCAGCGCTCTCATGCAAGGTTTGGCCGATGGTTATTTCGTTTTGCCGAACACGCTGCCGAATTACCTCGCCGGCCAGATGGGAAAACGGCCATCGCCGGATTGTCCAGAGTTTCGGGCAGTAGAGGAAAGCGTTCGCGCCAGGATCGAAAAACTCCTCAACGTCAACGGCACTCGCTCAGTCGACTCGTTTCATCGAAAGCTTGGCCTCTTGCTTTGGGACAAATGTGGGATGTCGCGTCACGAAAAAGGATTGCGTGAGGCGCTCAAACAAATCCCGGAACTGCGAGAACAATTCTGGCACGAAGTGCGTGTCCCGGGCAACGGCGACGATTTCAATCAGTCCCTGGAACGCGCCGGACGCGTTGCCGATTTCCTGGAATTCGCTGAGCTGATGTGTATCGACGCCCTGGAGCGCGACGAATCTGCCGGTGCGCATTTTCGCGAAGAACATCAGACAGCGGAAGGCGAAGCCCTACGCGACGACGAAAACCATGCCGCAGTGTTTGCCTGGGAATTTCAAGGCGACGGACGGCGACCAATATTGCATCGCGAACCGCTGCATTTCGAAACCGTGCACTTAACGCAGAGGAGCTATAAGTGAGGGCACGTTTGTCATTCCAAGCGAAGTCGAGGAATCCCGTTGGGCACCCTCGGGATCTCCGCGGGATCCTTCGACTTCGCTTCGCTCCGCTCAGGATGACGTCAGAAAATGAACTTTAAACTAAAAATCTGGCGCCAACCGAACGCAAAAACACCAGGCAAACTCGTCGATTACGAAGTGCGCGACATTTCGCCGAACACCTCGTTTCTCGAAATGCTCGACATTCTTAATGAAACTTTGATCAAGGGCGGAAAGGAACCAATCGCGTTCGATTCGGATTGCCGCGAAGGCATTTGCGGCACTTGCTCGCTCACCGTTAACGGCGAACCACACGGACCCGATCATCCTAGCGCGGTGTGCGAGCTTTATATGAGAAAGTTTCGCGACGGTGCGACAATCACAGTTGAGCCTTTTCGGGTAGGATCGTTCCCCCTCGTGAAAGATTTGGTGATCGATCGCCGCTCGCTGGATCGCATTGTGCAAGCGGGTGGATTCATTTCCGCGCGCGCGGGCTCCGCGCCAGAGGCGAACTCGATTCCGGTTCCCAAACATGATGCCGATCTGGCGATGGAAGCGGCGGCTTGCATCGGTTGTGGCGCGTGCGCCGCGGCGTGTCCAAATGGATCGGCCATGCTTTTCGCGGCTGCGAAGGTCTCGCACCTATCGCTCTTGCCACAGGGTCATCCCGAACGAGAGAGTCGCGTGCTGCGCATGGTCAACGTGATGGATGCAGAAGGATTCGGCAACTGCACCAACACCTACGAATGTGAGGCGGTTTGCCCAGCTGAAATTAGCGCCAGTTTTATTGCCAAGCTAAATCGCGAATACGCACGAGCAGCGGTGCAGCGTAGCGCAGGCGAATAGGGTAACGCGCGCCGGCAGGCCACACGTTCTCTGGGGAGCACAGTTATGCGCGAACGACGCGATCTTGTATTGCCGTTATCCGCATGCGATGAAGTCGCAGTGCCGAAGGCAAAAACAAAAGCGGCGAGCGCAAACATCTATGCCGTACTCGGTTCCGATGAAGCGGAAGTTAAACGCGTCGCCGCAGAGCTCGCATCTAATCTGACGCCACTGGACGCAGGCGATTTCGGATTGGAAACGATCGATGGCGCTGCCGATAACGCCGATCAGGCCGAAGCGCGGGTGAGATCGGCAATCGAGGCATTGCAAACGCTGCCTTTTTTTGGCGACACAAAAGTGGTTTGGTTAAAGAACGTTAATTTTCTCGGCGACGATCAAAAAGCGCGCTCGGCAACGGTGCAATCAGCTTTGGAAGAATTGTCCGAGTTGGTCGATAGCGGTTTCGGCCCGGGCATCACACTTTTGATAAGTGCAGTTGATGTGGATAAACGCCGTTCGTTTTATAAGGCGCTACTCAAACAAGCGGAGGTACAGGTTTTTGACCGACTCGATTCCGGCAGGAGCGGATGGGAAGAAGAAGCACTTGAGATGGTTCAGCAGCGTGCGCAGAAAAGAAAACTCCAATTTGATGAGGATGCGCTCGATCTTTTTGTGTTGCTCACTGGTGGCGATACTCGACAGATCGATAACGAACTGGAAAAGATCGACACGTTTCTTGGAAAGGATCGCGGAGTGAAGGCCGAACTCGTCCGGGAGTTAGTGCCGCTTTCGCGCGCGGGCGTCATTTTCGAGCTGGGTAACGCGCTGGCAGCGCGCGATCTTCAACTATCGCTGAAATTGGTGCGACGTTTGTTAGATCAAGGCGAAAGCGCCATCGGCATTTTGCTCGTGGCGGTCGTTCCTACGATCCGCAATTTGCTTCTCGCCAAAGATTTGATGGAACGACATCGCCTGCCACGGCCGCATTCCCCGTTCCAGTTCATCTCGGCGATCAACCGGCTGCCTGCCGAGGCAACGGATCATTTGCCGCGTAAAAAAGATGGCTCGGTCAACGCCTACCCGCTCGGCATTGCCGCACAACAGGCGGGCCGGTTCGAAACGGCCCAATTGATTGAGGCCATGCAGGCGTGTCTCGCCGCAAATATTCAATTGGTCACAACGCAGCTTGATCATGAACTGATCTTGACTGAAGTGGTGCTTAAGCTGCTCGGAAGCTAACAGATCGTAGGGCGTTTCTGCGAAACGCCAGGCGTCTGACACAGACGCCCTACAAATTATACGCCGCCTTCCACCTGTCTCCGCGCAACCGGACCGATGTAGGGAATGTCCCAGCGGACGCCCGTAAACGCCTTTACGATAGTAATGATCATAATCACCAGGAAGACGAGATGGACGAGCGCGGCGATGATTGCCCAGAAAAACACCAAAATCCCGCCGATACCTGGAATTGCCCCAAACACCGCATGGACGACTGCGGACACAATGTTAAAGAGAAACCATGCGCAACCAAAGATGATCGATTGCATCGCGTAAAAGCGCACAAAACTATCGTGCTTTTCGAGGACATAAAAAATGATGCCGCCGATCAAAGGGATGCAGGCGATGGCTGCAGCCACATTGGAAGGTAAACCCGTTGATGTGGATTTTGCCGTCGTCGCGGGTTCGGGACCTGGCGGAGGCGGAGGTTGAGTGGGCACTTCGTCTGGCATGATCTACATACACAAACTGGAAAGTGGATTGTCAAGCAACTTCCTTCTGCGCAGTTCTTTTTCGCTTTCGCTCCGGACTCACGATCAATATCATGCGTTCCTCACGGAGCGAACCAATGACTAGGAACTCCCGTTTCTTACGTGGATTCACGCTGATCGAGGTAATCGTCGTCCTGGCAATTATCGCGATTCTGATGTCCATGGTGTATCCGATGTACACGAGTATTTCCGAGCGCGCCAAAGCGACAAAGGACCTGAGCAATCTGCGCCAGATTGGGATCGCTACACAGACTTATTTGAATGACAGCGACGCTGTTCTGCCTGGTTCAGTAACCCCTGCCGTAACGTGGATGTCGCAACTGACGCCGAAATATCTCTCGTTATGGAAAATTTTTCAGTCGCCCTTCGACAGGCGCACCTCTTCGGAAGCAGGCGGTGGTTCAACGCCAATCAGCTATGGCATCAACCCTAATATCTATGTAAACAATGCCCCAATATCCGCTGCCAAAATTACGAACCCTCCGGGCTTTATATTATTCGCGCCTGCGCCAGCTTCCGGAGCAACAGTGAGTTTCACAGGTTGGGCTAATTCTTCCGCCCCGGGCGTAACAGTAGTAGGAAATGGCAATAACACGGCAACGAGCACCCCCGGAGGAATTGCGACTGGCGGCACGCATACTTCACGGCAGCGGATCAACGCGCTTTTTGGCGATCTGCATTGCGAAACCATGACATGGGCCGCATTTACCATTACGATTTCGAACGTGCCAGGCCAACCGGGTCAGTGGACTCCATAAAGTCCGTATCCGTAGCCGCTGTGGAAATTCGCGGCACTACACATCGCTATCCCGTACTCGTCGGCTCAGGTTTGATTGACCAGTTCGGCAAACGCGCACGCAAATCTCTGCCTGGCAAGACATGCGCAGTTGTTTCCGACAGAAATGTAGCGCCGCTTTTTGCTGATCGGGTTAAACAAAGTCTGATATCAGCCGGCTTGAGAGCAACGTTGATCACGATTCCAGCCGGCGAAAAATCGAAGACGCTCAAGCAGGCCGGCATAATCTGCGAGCGGATGACTGCCTCCGGGTTGGATCGGCAATCTTTCGTCATCGGTCTCGGGGGCGGCATGATTGGTGACATCTCCGGCTTCGTAGCGGCGATTTATCACCGCGGTATTCCACATGTCCAGATTCCCACGACCTTGCTGGCGATGGTGGACAGCTCAATTGGCGGAAAGACCGGAGTGAACACCGCTGAAGGAAAAAATTTGCTCGGTGCGGTGCACCAGCCATCGCTTGTGATTGATGATGTGGATGTTTTAAAAACGTTACCTCGCCGCGAGTTCAATCAGGGATTCGGCGAAATCATCAAACACGCGATCATCGCGGATGCGAAAATGTTCAAGCGGCTTCAATCATGGCAGGGAAGCGAAGCGCTTGCTCTACAATCGCTCATCAAGCGCAACATCACGATCAAATCGACGATTGTTGCTAGAGATGAACGTGACCGCAGTGGCAAACGTGCGGTTCTCAACTTCGGACACACCGTTGGTCACGCGATTGAGCGCGCGGGAAATTATCGGAAATTTCTACACGGCGAAGCTCTCAGCCTGGGAATTGTCGTTGCGTGCGCACTCTCGGTTAAGAGAGCCGGCCTGCCGCGCAGGCAATGCGATGCAGTAACCGACCTTCTGCGACGATTCGATTTGCCAACGCGTTTGCCAAAGAATTTTGCACGCGAGAAAATCTTCGATGCGCTGAAGTTCGATAAGAAATTCGAAAGCGGAAATATCCGCTTCGTGGTGACGCCTGGAATCGGTTCGGCGCATGTCGCGATGAATGTGACGATGGCCGATATTCGGGATGCCGTGCGTGAACTGTAGCGGCGCTCTGTGAACGCCGAATTCATACGAAACGGCGATCATAGACCGCCCTACAGATGAAATTCATTTCCGCGCTTTCGAATAATACTCGACTAATCCATCCGTCACGCTGTCGGCGTACTCGCGGAAAATACTTTTGCGCTCCAAGCCGTTGATGTTGCGAGTTCCTCCGTAATCGCCAGCCTGAATACGTGCGAACGCGTCTTTGCTATTCATCACGTACGGCTCGCAATAAACCACCGGACAACGATAAAGCCGCGTCGCGAGCAGGTTCCGTGCATAAACGTAGCCGCTGGTGCCGACTTTTGTTGTGCTGTTCGTGGTAGGGTATTCGTACGGCGGCAGCTGGGTTTCGCGGGCCATTGTGCCGGCAATGGTGTCCGCCAAGGGCAATTCCTCATCGTACGCGCGGCTCAGAAGTCGCCGGATCATTTCGAAACGTTCGTCATCGAATTCAAGCTCCTGCTGTAAATAGGAGCCGTTCACGAGAAGATGAAGATGGTTGATGTCGGTCAGCGTTGGATTATTCGGGTCACCCCAGCCTTCGGCGTTAAAATGCAGGCAAAGGACGAGGTCGGGATGTAATTTGAAGTTTACCAGCGCCGCCCGACGGCGAATCTCGCTGTAACGGTAAAATAGGATTTCGCTCTGCCAGCGAATCGTGTGCTCTTTCTCCGGATCATTTGAATCAAGGGCGTCGGGGCGTGGCTGGGGCACGCCGTTCTTAATCAGAATTTTCCTGGCAAGTTCCCGAAAATCATCGGGACGTTTTGCTGTGACTGGTTCGTTGCTATTTCGGACAAAAAAAACTTTCGCGCCTAATTCACGCAATCGCGGGGCGAGCAGCCGCGCAACTTTCAACGTCAAATCGCCTTCCTGAACCGGCTGGGTGCTGCCGACTTGAAACCAACGCTCTTCCATCCTTGCCCATTCGCCACCGAGATGGCCCGGGTCGAGCGCAATGCGCAAGCGCGAGAGCGGTTTGTCTGCCTTCGCGGAGGGCAAGGATTTAGCGGGATGCCAAAGACGCGGCACTGGATTGCGCGCTGCGTCGCTCTCTGCGAACCGTAAAGTGAAAAAACTTCGCGACTCACGATTGGTCAAAATCCGCGCTGTGTCCGTGTTTACTTCAATCAGATCCGGAGCAAATCCGTGTGTGCAGTAAACATTCTGGATTAGCTGCGTAAATTCATCGCGCGTAATTGTCTTCTGATAGTGTTCGAGGACGCTCCATTTCGGCTTGCTTCCAAGGACACCGACGTTGTCCACCGCTTGCAACGCAGGCGTAAAGAACAACGAGCAGGACGTCAGCAGGGCTGTGTAATTCAAGGTCGCAAGCAATGAAGCATTACTGGTTCGATTTTTCGCGCTGTCATCCTAAGCGAAGCGAAGGACCTCACATAGGCTGACTGAGCACACAAGATGAAATGCGTGATCTTTTGAGTTTGTGTGAGGTCCCTCGCCGTCTCCGCGGCTCGGGATGACAACGTGCTTTAGCATGTCTAGTATCGCGGAATGCTAACGGTTCTTATCCTGGGCGATATCGTTGGTGAGCCGGGGCGCTCGGCCGTGATCGCCAGGCTGCCGGAACTAAAGGAGAAGCACGCCCTGGACTTCATCATCGTTAACGGCGAGAACGCGGCCGGCGGGCGCGGTATAACGGGAAAAATCACGATTGATCTATTACGCGCAGGCGTCTCGGTCATCACGACAGGCGACCATATATGGGACCAGAAGGAAATTCTTGCGTTCATCAACACCGAGCCGCGCTTGTTGCGGCCAGTAAATTATCCTGATGGCGCGCCTGGCGGCGGATCAATCGTCCTGGATACAGCCAAGGGAAAAATTGGCGTTATCAACGTGCAAGCGCGCACGTTTATGCAACCGATTTTGGAGAATCCGTTTCGCTCGGTCGAGGCAGCAGTGGCGAAGATGCGCGACGAGACTACGAATATCATCGTGGACGTACACGGAGAGACGACCAGTGAGAAAATCGCTCTGGGCCGGTTCCTGGATGGAAAAGTTTCTGCCGTCATCGGAACTCACACGCATGTTCAGACCGCCGACGAGCAAATTTTTCCGGGCGGCACCGCGTTCCTCTGCGACGCTGGGATGTGCGGTCCAGTGAACTCCATTCTTGGGCGCGCCATTGATCCGATCATGAACCGTTTCATCTCGAACCTGCCGGCATCCTTTCCAGTCGCCGGCGGTGAGGTGCGCTTACATGGAGCGCTAATTGAAATCGATGAGGGCAATGGCCACGCAGTGCGAATTACACGCGTCGATGAACCAGGCCCCAATGAAACTGCTTCCCCCGAGTCCGAACCAAAGATCGACATTGAACAGACGCCATCCCCGGAGCAGACTTGATTGAGTTACGCCGGATTGTTCGCGGTCCGAACTTCGAAATTGTTTAAGAACATCAACGTCCAAAAGAAATTATGAAAAGAATCTTTGTCTTTACTTTCATTACGGCCCTGGCGCTTTGCGCTGCGCAGTTATCCGAGGGACAAGCCACCAAAGATGCCAAAGAAGCAAACAAGCTTGCCCGAGACGGCGCAGAAGCCTCCAAGAATCAGGAGTGGGACAAAGCGATCGACTTGCTTCGCAAGGCGACAGCGCTCGACCACAAATACGCGCAAAACCTCGCGGCTGTTTACCAGCAACGTGGGTACGCTGCTGCGAGCAATCAGCAATTTCAGGATGCCGTCAACGACTACGGCGAAGCAATAAAGATCACTCCAGAAGACGCGCGAATCTACGAGCAGCGCGCAGCGGTCGAGATGAAACTGAACGACATGGACAAAGCCCTGGCCGACTATTCCGAGGCAATCAAGCTGAAGCCGAACGAAGCTCGGTATTACTCTTACCGCAGCTACATTTACGAGGTTAAGGGCGATATCAAAAATTCGATGGCTGACACCGACAAAGTGCTAAAACTTGATCCGAAAAATCAGGAAGCGGTCAGCCGCAAAAAACGCCTGGAAACGCTGCAATCCATGAGGGCAACGCCGCCTCCTCCGCCGCCGGCAGGTTCCACTAAGACTTCCCCGGCGGGTGCGCACACGCCGCATAAGCCAAAATAGTTAGTCAGCCGGCATGGGCGCAATTCGTGCCAACGCGTAGAGCCGCCTCCATATCGCTACGAGGTGCCAAGGGGCAACACGTTCCACCTGTTTTGCGAAGGTGGATCGGCTTGCCCGCGGCGAGACGATGCCGAGCAGTCCGTCCGAGTCGCAAAGTAATCTTTAGGACGTTTGCGGTTCCGCTGATGAAATCGCGGCTCCCTGTCCTTCAGCTGGTTTTGCCGGCGCGGTGAAACGCCGCTTCCGCCGGTTGGCCGGCAGAGGCGCCAGAGTCATGGTGATATTGCGGCCGGTGATCTTCGGATCCATTTCCACCTGCGACATTCCCGAGAGATCAGCGCGAACTTTCTCCACGAGTTGCATGCCAAATTCCTGATGCGCCATTTCGCGGCCGCGAAATTGCAACTGCACGCGTACTTTATTTCCTCGATCCAGGAATTCTTCCCCGTGCCGGATTTTGGTCAGATAATCGTGATCGTCGATGTTTACGCGAAACTTGATTTCCTTCAGCTTCGAACCGGACGGCCTTTTATCTTTGGTGTGTTTGGAAATATCGTATCGAAACTTTCCAAAGTCGATAATCTTGCAGACCGGTGGTGTGGCTGTGGGAGCGACTTCCACGAGATCAAGGCCAAGACTTTGAGCCCTGCGTAAGGCGTCATTTAATTTCATGACGCCCAGCTGTTCGCCGGTGGATCCCATAATAACCCGGACTTCTCGGGCGCGGATCCGACCGTTTACACGAATTTGTGGTTGCAGATTAAGTCAAGCTCCTAACCAGCGAGGCGGGAGTGTGCCGCATCACCGTATTTCCGTTTATCGCAATTCCGGTCGCCAGTCTTTGCAAACGCCCGGACACTCTTACCTCGCCACGGCTGCGATTCACCGCGGCGAAGAGCTCGTTAATAATCGCGAGCCGAAAGGAAGTTGTAGGCAACAATTTTGCGCTGGCAAGGCGAATCTCATGACAATCAAGTGTCAATCTTCCACCGCTCATTTTGCTGGCGGCTCGCCAAAATGCGCCTTGTGCACGGTGTACGCGGCGGCGTCATCAAGCATCGAATCGAGTGTCGCTGTCAGCGGCTCGAGTTTCACTATGCCGGAAAATACGGCGCGATCGCCAATTTCCGTGTCTATCACGAATGCCGGGCGTTGCGTCACCTGGAGCGCATGAAATTCCGCAGTCGATGCTCGAACGCGTTTTTCGATCTCAGACGACCGGGCACGCTCTAGCAGATTTTTCTTGTCAATTTTGCCGGCAGCCGCGCCAATCTCGGCGGCGATTTCCCAATCGCTCACGTTTTTCCCCTCACGCAAAGCGGCATTGGAGAGCGCCAGGCGCACATGATCATCGGTGAAACCAAAGTCCTTTGCAGCTTCGGCCACGCAATTCGCCGCTAGCCACTCCGGCAGACTGGGGTCGTACCAATCAGTGTTGAGCATGAAGGGTGAACGCATCATCATTGCGCTGCGCCGGTAAAACCATTGCTCCTGTTCGCGCGAGGTTGGCAGGCCACTCGGATCCATCAACGCGATTTTCCATTGGAACTCGACGCGGCCGTCATAACGCTTCTTCAATTCCGCCCACGTTGGCTCGGACCAAAAACACCACGATGAAATGACATCGAGATAATCGGTGACAGAAATAACCATATTGGAACGTTAAAAAAGTTAAAAGAGTTACAAGGTTAAGAAGTTACAATGTCCTAGCGTATGCTGTCATGTTGAGCGAAGCGAAACATCACTAATCGTTGCCTTGAGGTTGCGAAAAGAACTAATCAGAGATTCTTCGCTTCGCCCAGAATGACAATGTGTTTGCTACTTTAACGCTTTAGCAACTCACGACTCAACAGGTCTGGCGAAGGATACCATCCTTTCTCCCGATGAAATTCTTTTAACTTTTTACTCCAATCTGTGGATCTCAATCATATTTTTCTCTTTCTGGCAGTGATTTCGCCGCTGCTGGTGCTGGCCAGGGCGTGGCGTCCCGGCGCGCTTTATCATGGCTGGCGCGTGGCCGCGTTAGTCGTGCTTGCCATCACTGCCGTCGCGTGGATTCTCGTTCCTATTACGGCTGGTTACATCGGCGGTTTGGCCTGGGTTTTCCTTCTCTTTCTTCCGGCGATTGGACTGCGCAAAATGACAGAGCTCGCCGCACGGAACGACTATAGATCGGCTGGAAAACTAGGAATAATTCTTCAAATTCTGCATCCGAGCGCTGAGTTGCGCAATCAGGTCCGATTATTTCGGCAGTTGGAATCTCGCCAAAACCAACCGGTCGCTTTCGCATCCGTTCCATTCGCGGACCGTATTCGGCATAGCCAACTCCGAAGCGCACCGGGGGTTCTCGCATTGATTCTATTAAACGCGGTCGCATTCCTTTTTGAGATTTCGGTTGGCGATCTCAACGATCCGGAAGTCCTGCATCGAGTGGGCGCACTGGATCCTTATGATGTCCTCGCCCAGGAAGAATACTGGCGACTTTTCACGGCGCTCTTCTTACACGGTGGTTTTACCCATCTGTTTTTCAACATTTTCGCGCTCTATATTCTCGGGCCGCCGCTTGAACGATCCATAGGAACAATCCGGTTCGCCGTGTGCTATCTCATTTCCGGGCTCGCCTCCAGCGCGGGTGTTGTGGGTTTAACGTTAGTCGGTCTCGTGCAACCCTCCGAGCTCGTTGGTGCGTCCGGTTGCATCATGGGAATCGTCGGCACGTGGGCAGGATTTTTAGTGAAACATCGTCATGCACCGCAGGCAAAGCAACGCCTGGGAAACGTAGTGATGATCATAGTGATTCAAATCGCCTTTGACCTTTCAACACCACAGGTCAGCATGGCGGCGCATCTGTGCGGACTAATCGCCGGTTTCTTTCTTGGGCTGATCCTCGCGCCGCGGAGGTAATGCACACTTGCTACACGCGTCTGGTGGAGCGTGTGCTGAGCGAAGCCGAAGAAGACGTCGCATCGGAACAAGCTCGCCTTCTTGGAGCGCCTCAATTGTGACAACACCGTTCGCAATAGAATCTTCGCTTTTCTTCGTTACCTTTAGTTTTTAGTGACCGTGGTCGCCGACCACGGCTACAGGAATTCCCATGCCGACTTTTCAAACCTATAGCGTTACTCCCATTCTTCCGGCGGCGCTCGAGCCGCTGCGCGAGATGAGTTTCAACCTCTGGTGGACATGGGAACCGGCCGCGCGCAGGCTGTTCCGCCATCTGGATCACGAGCTTTGGAACCGGACAAATCATAACCCCGTCCGAATGCTCCAGCTTTCCCGGCAATCCCGACTGGAAGAGCTTGCACAGGACAAAACTTTCCTGCGCGAGCTAAAGCAGGTCTTTGAGGAATTCGAAAAATATCTTGGGCGCCACGATACTTACGGAAAGACAGGGGCCGGAAGCGCGATCAAGAATCCGATCGCCTATTTCTCGGCTGAATTTGGTTTTCACGAATCGATTCCGAATTATTCGGGAGGCCTCGGCATACTCGCTGGCGACCATTGCAAATCGGCGAGCGATCTGGATTTAAACTTCGTAGCGATCGGTCTGCTCTACCGGCACGGCTATTTCCGGCAACAGATCGATAAGGACGGCGTTCAGGCAGCGATCAATCTGAATCAAAATTTTTATCACCTGCCGATACGCGAAGCCCTCCGCAGCAATGGGAAACCGCTGATTTCAGTACGAATTCTGGACCGCCAGGTTTTTGCCAGGCTCTGGGAATTGCGCGTTGGAAGGGTAAGTCTCTATCTTCTGGACACCGATATTCCCGAAAACAGCGCCGAGGACAGATTAATTACCGCTGAGCTTTACGGCGGCGACCTCGAGATGCGCATGCGCCAGGAGATCATGCTCGGAATCGGCGGCGTCAAAGCGCTCGCCGCGCTCGGCATTCAGCCGGCCGTGTTTCATATGAACGAAGGGCACTCGGCGTTTCTGGCGCTCGAACGAATTCGTCTCAATGTCGTGGAAAAGAAACTCGATTTTTATTCAGCACTTCAGCTCGTAGCGGCGGCCAACGTTTTTACCACTCACACTCCCGTTCCCGCCGGGAATGACTCGTTCCCACGCGAGATGATGCGAAAATATTTCGGTAATTTCGCGAAGGAACTGAACATTCCGTTCGAGGAGCTGTTCTCGTTCGGTCAGACCCGCATCGATCCAAACGACCCGTTCAGTATGACCATCCTGGCGCTTCGGCTCAGCCGGCATGCCAATGGAGTCAGCAAATTGCACGGCGAAGTTACCCGATCGCTATGGAAAGACGTCTGGGCCGGCGTTCCGATCCACGAAGTGCCGATTACGAGCATCACAAACGGAGTCCATACGAAAACCTGGATGGCGCCGGAGTTCGCAGCACTTTATCGCAAGCACCTCGGTGTATGGGAGGAACACCTCACCGAGCCAGATTTCTGGCGCGGTGTCTTCGATATTCCCGATGCGCAACTTTGGGAC
>JBKPOB010000208.1:0-10351 GCA_046732875.1 Verrucomicrobiota bacterium
CCACTACTTCTGCCTGAAGGATTACGACACCGCAATGCATTACTTCGAGCAAGCGCGTCAGTTCTTGCCCAATAGCAGCCAGATTCCTGAATCGCTGGCCTATGTGGCTCGGAGGCGAGGCCAGTGGGACCGGAGCGACTCGTACTTCAACGAAGCCGAGCGGCTTAGCCCACGCGACGCTAATTTAATAGCCCAGCACGCGATTTCGTATGTGAGCCTTCGCCGTTTCCCGGAAGCCCTGCGTAAGTTTGATGAGGTCCTCAATATCACACCTGACGACATGGATACGCTGGCGACAAAGGCAGCTATCGCGCAAGCCCAGGGCGATCTGCCACGTGCTGCCCAGCTTCTCGCTCCGCTCCGGCCCGCGGCCGACCTCAACCAGGCTTTGGAAACACAGGTTTACCAGGCTATTCTGGAGCGCCGCCCTGCACCGGTCATTTCTCGGCTGAAGGAAATACTAGCCGACCCTGATCCAGCGTTGGGTTATTTCAATGGTGAATTGCGGTTTTGGTTAGGCTGGGTGCAACACGTCACCGGCGACCATGCGGCTGCCGGGGCAACTTGGCGACAAGCACGCGGCGAACTGGAGTCTTTCCTAAAAGAACAACCAGAAAATGCTAGACTTATTGGAGATCTCGCGCTGACCGATGCCGGTCTTGGTGACAAAGCGGCCGCCTTGGCTCTGGCCGAACGGGCTATGGCTGCGGTCCCGATTGAGGAAGATGCCAATTATGGTCCCTTTCCGCTGGAGATCCTCGCTCGGGTAGCGGCACAGGTGGGAGACCCCGATCGCGCCATCGCCGCTTTACAGAAAATACTGTCGATACCGTACAATGGTGCGCTCGGTGAAAATGTGCCGCTTACTTCTGCACTGCTCCGGCTCGATCCAATGTTCGATGCGCTGCGGAGCGATTCGCGCTTCCAAAACCTCTGCGAGCAAAAGCAGCCGTGAAGCGAGGGGAATTCGCTGACGATTTGCCAAAAGAGTTTTCGCGCAGCCCCGCGTGGGTCTACGTGACAATCGCAGCTGCTGCGATTTCGGTTGGTTTGTTTTTTGTGCTCCGCTACACAGCTTCACGACAAGCCGGCGCTTTCCGGTCGCCGAAGAAATCCATCGCAGTTCTGCCGTTCGAAAACCTCAGCCGCGATCCGAACAACGCATATTTTGTTGACGGCGTACAGGAAGAAATTCTAACGAACCTGGCTCAGATCGCCGATCTGAAGGTGATCAGCCGCACTTCGGTGATGCAGTACAAGAGCGGGCTTGCCCGCAATCTGCGGGAGATCGGTCACCAACTTCGGGTGGCGAATGTGGTAGAAGGAAGTGTCCAGCGCTCCGGCAATCGGGTGCGCGTTAGCGCGCAGTTAGTCGATACGCGTACCCACCTGCAGTTGTGGGGAGAGACATATGACCGCGATCTTGCGGACGTGTTTGCAATTCAGAGCGAGATCGCACAAGGAATCGCGGAGTCGTTGCATGCGAAGCTGACCGGTCGCGAGCAGGAAGTGATCGCCGCCAAACCGACGGAGAATCTTGAGGCTTACGACGCCTACTTGCGTGGGCTAGCTTATGCATTGAAAACCGATAACACAGCCGCCAACGCCCTTGGTGCACAGAAATATCTCAGAGAAGCGGTGCGTTTGGACCCGAAATTCGCCCTAAGTTGGGCGCTGCTGTCATACGTGGATGCGCGCGGCTATCTCACAGAAAGTCTTCAACCAACACGCGCACTGGTTGAAGAGGCTCGGCAGGCAGCAGAAACTGCGCTTACTCTCCAGCCCAACCTTGGCGACGCTGTACTAGCCAAAGGGCAATACTACTACGCCTGTCTAAAGGATTATGACTCCGCGGTACGTTACTTCGAGCAAGCACGTCAGTTTCTTCCCAACAGCAGCAGGATTCCTCAGCAGCTGGCTTATGTCGCGCGGAGGCGCGGTCAGTGGGAGCGCAGCGAGTCGTACTTCAACGAAGCCGAGCGGCTCGATCCGCGCAATGTTTCCCTTCTCATCCAGCACGCGATTTCCTATATTGCCCTTCGTCGTTTTCCTGAAGCTCTGCAAAAGCTTGACCAGGTTCTTAAGATCACACCGGACGACGTGGACACGCTCGCGACCAAGGCGGCTATCGCCCAAGCTCAAGGCGATCTACCACGTGCGTCCGCGCTCCTCGCTCCGCTCCGCCCCGCTGCTGGCGACACTCAGGCCCTGGAAGCACAGGTTTACCAGGCCATTCTGGAGCGCCGTCCTGCACAAATGATTCTTCGATTACAGGAGATATTGGCCAAGCCTGATCCAGCGTTGGGTTACATCAATGGCCGACTGCGCTTTTGGTTAGGCTGGGCACAAGAGGTCGGCGGAAACCGTGCTGGCGCCCAGGTAACTTGGCAACAAGCACGCATCGAACTGGAATCTTTCCTTAAAGAACAGCCGGAAAATTATAGTCTCATCGAAATCCTCGCTTTAACCAATGCGGGCCTAGGCGATAAGAAGGCCGCGTTGGCTTTGTCGGAACGGGCCATGGCCACTCTTCGAATCGACATCGACGCGTTAGTCGGTGCCGTTCCGATCCAGATCCTTGCTCGGGTGGCGGCTGAAACGGGCGAACCCGACCGCGCTATCGCCGCGTTACAGAAGCTTCTCTCAATACCCTGCGCAGGCCCACTACCTGAGAACGTACCACTCACTCCTGCGCTGCTTCGCCTCGATCCTATGTTCGACTCGCTGCGTGGCGATCCGCGCTTCCAAAAGCTCTGCGAGGAAAAACAACCGTGAACGTCCGGAGCTTTTCGCCGAACTAGGCGCCACAACTTTGTTCGTGGTGTCATAGACGCCCAGGAAGTCGTTTTAACAAAAGGCAACGAAGGTAACGAAGCACTTCAGGTTCGAGCAAAACTTGATCTTCGTTTTGTTTGTTAGCTTCTGTTTGACTCTTCTCTCGGTTTTTTCTGCTTTAGTCGTTTGCCCTCATCCGGTGCATCCGCGCCTGCCACGCCGTAGCTGCCTGCGCGAAGCGCGGTAATCCATGGCTTCTCTCCCGTAGCCTGTCGACTCGCCATAGCTTTAGGCAAAGGCAGGTTAGCGAAGGTCGGTTTCTCAAAAGAGTCCAAACGTTTCGCGTTATATCGCCCCGAATTTCCTGCAGTACCTCAGTGAAGACTCAAAACTAACCAGTGAAAAGCAAACGAACGACAGCCATGAAATCAAAAATCACACGACATGTCAGCCCCGCTGCGATTGCAATCGCACTGTTTTTCGCTTGGGCGCTCACGCACGGGGCCATCACCAGAGTGACCAATCCCTGGCGATGGGTCGATTCGTTGCGTCAGCCACTCGTCGGCACCCTCGGCGGTGGCACAATGACCTTCGCGGCCAAGCCCGGTTTGGATGGGAACGCGCAAGGGGCACCGCTTTCCACTCAACTTCGCGCGTTATATCGGAACCGAATTTCCTGCAGTACCTCGGTTCAGAGTTGCAATTCCGAGAGGAGCAGTAATGTCTGACCGCGCGTGGATCATCCTATTTACGAGCTTCTGTTCCACGCGTTTGCGTTTGTTCTCGGCGCGGCGGTCGGGTCGTTTTTGAACGTCTGCATCTATCGCTGGCCTGCCGATCTTTCCATTAACAAGCCGCGTCGCTCTTTTTGTCCGGCATGCAAACAACCGATTCCCTGGCATCAAAACCTGCCGTTAATCAGCTGGATTTTACTCGGCGGGCGTTGTGCGAATTGCGGTGCGAAAATCGCTTTTCGTTATTTCGCGGTGGAATTGATCACTGCGCTGCTGTTCCTGGCGGTTTGGCAGAGCTTTCCGTGGCAAATAGCAATTGCGCACTGGATTTTTGTTTCGCTTCTAATGGTTGGAACATTCATCGATCTCGAACATTTCATTATTCCCGACCGCGTAACAATCGGCGGGATTGTTGCAGGTGTCGCTTGCAGTGTGGCGGTGCCAGCTTTGATGGAAACTGATTCGCGGCTTGCCGCATGCGTACGTTCTCTGCTGGCTGCCGCCCTAGGCTACGTAATCCTGTTGATTGTTCTCGAAGCTGGCAAAATTGCTTTTGGGAGAAAACGCATTGAATTCGACGCGGCGACACCGTTCACCTGGACGAAACGCGGAGATGACGCCGATCTCGTAGTAGGCACCGAAGAAAGTTTGTGGAGTGACTATTTTGCCCGGGAAAAAGACCGATTATTGCTTGAGTGCGCCGAGGCCAGGATCGACCACCATGCCTACGGGAATGTGACGCTGGACTTTCGCTACGATCGCGTAACTGCCCAAGGCCACTTGTTTATGCTCGATGATGTGACGCAGATTTCCGGCGTAGCCAATGAACTCGTCATTCCTCGCGAGGCGATGGGCCGCGGCGATTTGAAATTTCTCGCTGCCATTGGCGCGTTTCTGGGCTGGCGCGCAGTGTTGTTTAGTCTTTTCGCGGGATCACTTCTTGGTTCGATTGTTGGCCTGATCACGCTGGTCGTGGGAAAACGAGTCTGGTCGGCCAAACTGCCGTTCGGCCCCTATCTGGCCTTTGGTGCGCTGAGCTGGATGTTTTTTGGCGGAGCGTTTCTGCGTTGGTATGCGGGACTGTTGAATCCGTAGCCTGGCACCTCGAGCGAAATGATTCTTACGAACGCGCGTTTGATTTTTCCTGACGGAATTCGTGATGGTCTTGAGGTCGAAGTTGAAAAAGGAAAAATCATCGCAATCGGTGCGCAGACGCACAAGCAGGGGAAGGAGATTACTGATGTTCGCGGAAATTTCCTCGTTCCCGGCTTCATCGATCTTCACGTGCACGGCGCCGTTGGGCGCGACACGATGGAAGCTTCTACGGAAGCGTTTCGAGCGATCTGCGATTATCATTCAAGTGGCGGCACGACTTCGCTTTTGCTGACAACGGCGACTGCGCCACTCGATGCCATTACCGATGTTTTAGAGGCCGTTCGCGATTGTCGCCGTCTGATCAAACAGCTTGTCGGTGTTCACGTTGAGGGGCCATTCATTTCTAAGGCCAAATGCGGCGCGCAACGCCCTGAATTCATTCAAAGCCTGTCGCGAGCTTCAGTCCGGCGACTACTCGACTACGCGGACGTGATTAAGCGAATCACGATAGCGCCCGAGCTGCCAGAAGCGCTCGAGGCGATTGAGAATTTTCATACGCGCGGGATCAGCGTCAGCGGAGGTCACAGCGATGCCTGGGATGAGGAGGCTCGAGAAGGTTTCGCACATGGCATGCGCAGCGTCACCCACACTTTCAACTGTATGTCTAGCGCGCGTCGCCGCGGCATTTATCGCGTTAGCGGTTTGTTGGAGTTCGCTTTAAGCGAACCGCGTATCAGTTGCGAACTGATCGCCGACGGTCATCACGTTTCCGCAACGTTGATGAAAATGTTGTATCGCACGAAGGGCTCTGGCGGGATTTGTGTTGTAACTGATGCGACCGCCGGCGCTGGGTTGCAGAACGGATCGCGGTTCGCGCTCTTTGGAAGGGATTGCGTCGTGGAGAATGGCGTCTGTTTACTTGCAGACCGCTCTGCGCTTGCAGGTAGCTCTTCGCGCATGATCGATCTTGTGCGTACGATGGTGATGAAAGTAAACGTTCCGCTGCACGAAGCTATCATGATGGCAACGGAAAATCCTACGCGTGCAATTGGCCTTGAAACTAAAGGCCGCCTCGAGGTTGGGGCGGATGCGGATTTGATCGTTTTGTCGCCAGAGCTGGAAGTGCTGCGAACATTCAGCGGCGGTGAGGAAATCTGGCCTGTGTAACGCAAATAAATACTAATAAACACGAAACATTTGTGTCCATTCGTGTTCCATTCGTGGTTAGAACAAACTATAGCGACAGCAAAAACTGGGCGATGTCGAGTGCGGCTCGCGGCCGGCTGAGCGTGCTGATATTCGCGGACCATTCGCGCCATTGTTTTGCGTCGTCCGCAAATGCGCGCTGCACCCACGCGACGACTTCCCGCGGTGAATTTGCGATAACGCCCGAATTCGTTTCGACGATCAACCTGGCATTGCCTTCCTCCTGCCCAGCGACGACGTAATTGATGATCATCGGGCAGGCAGCAGCGATAGTTTCCTGTACCGTTGCGCCTCCGGCTTTTCCGATGAGCAAATGGCTTTCATGAAGCATGCGTGGAAGGTCATCAGTCCAGCCGATGACATTCGCCTTATCGCCGACTGCAGCTTCGATCTCGGGCATGAGCGTATGGGCGCGGCCGATCGTCACGGTGAGATCAACACCCAAATCGGCGAGTCGCTGTGCCAGTTCCGGTGCGCCGCGGGTGGCCGCATGAATCATATACAAAACACGGCGCTCAGAGTTGATTGGGGGCAGCACACGATTCGACCTCGCGGAGTCGGCAAATTTTGGACTTACGGGAAAGCCAAACACTTTGATCTTTTCCGCGTCGACTCCGGCTGCTCGCAAGACGGAGGCACTCTGCTCGTTTGCAACGAGGAAATAATCAGCGTCGCACCGATACCAGGCTGCATTGATAGTAATCGAATCGGTGATTACAACAGCAATCTTGCAGGGCCGAGAGCATCCGGCGTTCTGTCCCTGAATTTGCCTGAGTACATTCGGATAGGCGGGGAACGTGCAAGCCATCACGTCTGGCTGAAAACGTTCGAGTAATGCGGCGAAATGATCCTTGAGCCGCGAGAAGCGCGCGAATTCGGCATCGAAATCCTTCTTTCGTTCGAGCCAGCGATAAACGGCACCCCATGCGCCCGGCACGAAATTGACGACTGCCAGGTAGCTTTTTCGCACCAGCTCGTTCACCGTCCCGTAGGCTTCGGCAAACAAATCGCGCAATTCCACCTCCGTCCCTTCCGGGGCAACGCGAGCAAGACCATCGCGAATTCCGCGCGCGGCGCTGTTGTGACCTTCCCCGAAACTCGCTGTGAGGATCAATATTCGTTTTTTCACAATTGGTCAGGCAATCGTAACTCCCATTGGGAAACTCGCCTCATGAAGTAAAGAAGGCGGAGGTTTACTCGAAGCATTCGGAGTTTAATGGATATTTACATCCGGCAAAGTAAACTCTCCGTGCAGATGAAATATCTCGGATTTCTGTGGCGCGTTTTGCGGCAGCTGATTTGGGAAACGGCAACCGATACCACGACCGGGCTAGCGGCACAGATGGCGTATCTACTTCTCTTTGCGTTGGCCCCCGGATCGCTGTTTCTCTGGCATCTGCTGGGTTTGTTCGGCACTGATCCGACAAAGTTGCATCGGATGTTTCTTCTCCTCAAAAGCTTCGTGCCGCCAGACCCGAAAGTGCAGGACATTCTCGATTCTGCGATGGCCAACGTGGTGGTGACGGGTTCGAGCGGCTTGCTCGCGAACGCGGGCATCATTCTCGGAATTTATTGCGGAACTGTCTTCATTGCGACGACTTCACGCGCTCTCAGCCATACGTACGGAATACGGGAAGATCGCCATTGGTGGTCCAAGTATATCATCTCCTTTTTCATGCTGTTTTGGTTTGGGATCGTTATTGTGTTCTGCTTCAACGCAATCGTCTTTGGCGAACGGCTGGCCGGTCTTGCTGAAGTCAATTTTCAGCTGGCCTTTCCGCTGCAAGCATGGATCACCACACTCAATTTGCCTTTTACCTTTGTGGCTCTGGTCATTCTCGCGCTCGCGCTCTATCTGCTGACGCCGGAAAATTATTTGACTGTGCGCCAGGCTTTGCCGGGCGCGATTTTCTTTTCAGTTGGTTGGATTATCGCGACGAAGCTTTTTCAGCTCTATGTGGCGCGATATGATCGCTACAACCCGACGTATCTTGCGCTGGCGTCCATCGTGGTATTGCTAACGTGGATGTATCTCACGTGTCTCCTGCTATTGCTGGGCGGTAAGTTAAACGCCATTCTTCGGCGTGAAGGCGAAAGGATGCGCGCGGTTGCGCCTTCCCCGGCAGAGCCTGTGGCGACAAGCTGAAGAGTTAAAAAGTTAAATAGTTAAAAAGGAAGCGGTGGCTGCCTTTTAACTTTGTAACTGTTTTAACTTTTTTAACGATCTGGTTGATCGCGTCGCGCGCTCTGTTACGCTCCGTCGCAGTGGTGCGCTTTCGCATTTGGGTCACACCTGCGCTCGTTTCTGGCGTAATCATTGGAAGTCTCCTGTGCGCGCAAGTCGATGACGAAGAAAACAGCCGGCGCGACCAATCCGAGCGAACCGAGACGCATTCTTCGCCATTCCCAAAACCTAAAAAGTCTCCAAGCCCGGTAGCAAAAGCATCGAAAAACAAATCGGGAAAGAAACCTCAGGCGTCTGCAACCCCGGAAAAAGCTCCAACTGCGATTCCGCACGCTAAATTGGCAAACGAAGAGGCACAAAAGAAAACAAACTCTTCTTCGAAAGAAAAAAAATCGCCGTCCCCAATCCCCAAAGCAAAAACAGCAAAAGAAGAGTCGACCGGCGGCGATAACGCGGACGCACGAGAATCTCCGCGTGCTCGCAAAGCAAAGCCAAAATCTGACGACGAAGCAGAGGCGACGCCAAGGCCGACGCCGCGCGAAACACCCGAGCCCAGCGCTTCACTAAAATCAAAACGGCACCACACACCGACGCCCAAACCGAAATCAAAGAAATCCAGGGAGGTTTCGCGCAAAACAAAAAAGGCGGGGAAATCCAAATCGGCGCGAAAGGAAGAGGAAACGTCAAAGCCGGAAAAAACGCCGCCCGCCTCTGCAGAAGAGCGCACTCCGGCGTCAGAACGCCCGACTCCGGCGCCCAAGACTATCGGAGTTGCGGCGCCGACACCAGTGGCGTCGCCCGAACAAAAAGGTCCGCGTGCTCCAAGCGGCGAACGCGCTCAGGTTGTGATCGAAAAGTCAGGTCTCGAGGAGGATCAGGGTCTCGAGCCTCCGCCAACGCCTCCGCCGAGACGAGGTTTCTGGCCCTGGTCTCGCAGTTCGGGCAACTACCGTTATCTGACGAGATCCGTTATCGAAGCAATCCGACGCGCGCCGGTGAAACGGCGTCGCTGGCAATTCATTGTAGTGCACAATAGCGGAACGCGGCAGGGGAACGCGCGCGTGTTTGATTATTATCATCGGCGTGTGCGCCGGATGCAGAATGGTCTCGCCTATCATTTCGTGATCGGGAACGGAACATCCACCGGAAATGGCCAGGTCGAAGTAGGCGACCGCTGGCGCCGCCAGATCAATGGCGGGCACGTGCACAGCGATTATCTAAACAACATTTCGCTCGGCATTTGTCTGGTTGGCGATTTCAATCGGGGTCAGCCAACGCGCGCGCAGCTCGACTCGTGTGAGGAACTCATACGCTATCTACGAGACCGTTGCGGTAAGACCGACAGGGGCGCGATTCCTGTGAGGCCACACCGTGAAATGAATCCGCCGCGTTGGCCGACCGATTGCCCGGGAGACGATTTTCCCTACTCGTGGTTTCGCAGGTTCTAAGAAGCGTCACTTCCGTTCAGCCACGATTAAATTGGCTTCCTTGTAGTTCCAGCGATAACCGAATCCGAAGTCAACCGGTGGCGGATTGCTTTGGCGAAAAAGTTCCTGAAGCCGGGGCTGGTAATGTTGTTTGAAGATATCGAGGGGGCCGAGGTAAATGCCAAAAAGACGCAGGTTCCACTTGTTCGGATCAAAATAAGCCAGGGGGATTCCGGAGTCGTCCTGCACAATACGGGTACTGTGTTCGAGGATGAAATTGCGGATCGTCGTGAAACCCTGCTCGAACATCAGATACGAAGAAGATTTCAGAAAACTCGAGCCGACGCCAAGTCGTTGACAAAATTTCAGGAAGCCGGGCGCGGATTTGATGCCGCCATCGGAAATATCGGTCGTGAAATAATACAAGGTTTGTGAATTGCCCGATGGATTGTCGGTATAACGGATTCGCACTCCCGGAGTGCTGCCGCCTTTCTTTCCCGGCGCTGCCTCTTCAAATGCGCCGTTGCTGTTGAGCGAACCAAACGTCACGTTCGTTATCGATTTATCGGCGCGCACAATGAAAACATAGAGGATCGGTAACACGCCGTTCAGGTTTTGTTCTTGCAGATCGACTTTCATGTCTTTCGTAATGAAATACGTCGTGTTCAGCGAGGATTTCATTGCGTTTTCCAGGTTTCCCAGCGCGCCAGCGAGATTTGGGATGCGCAACGGATCAGGTGGCGGTCCCATTGATTCTTTCCCGCAAAGCACGTACACCGAAGCGTTCGGAAAAAATTGATCGACGTACAAAAAGTCCGGGCCACTGAACATGTAAAATGCGACCGGAGTCGGCTGCGTTACCTCCGGAAGATAAGTGGCTTCCCACGCGTGCAGTCTTTGAAGCTGACGCTGGAAGAGCTTGGTGAACT
>JBKPOB010000209.1:0-20397 GCA_046732875.1 Verrucomicrobiota bacterium
GCCACTCACCGAGAGCAAAGAGGCGCTTGAATTTGATTTCGAGGATTTGAAGCCCACTTCGACAGCGGTGACGCTAAAGTGGGAGAAATTAGGTGTTCCTTTTACTGTCTCTATCAACGAAGCGGATCAGACGTTGCAGAATATTCGAGCTCAACTGAAAGGCGCAGGCCAGTTTGCCTGGCAAGCTCCGAACCAAGCGGCGCAATTTTGTTTGACCAGAAAAATCAATCTCGATGAGGCGTTGCGTTGGGCCGATGCCTCAATTCAGAATGAGGAAAGGTTCGAAAATCTCAGCACCAAAGCGGATATCCTCAAGGCACTGAATCGTCCGGATGAGGCAAAAAACATCTGGAATAAGGCTCTCGAGAAGGCGGGTGCACCGCAGCTCTATACATATGGTCGACAGCTGCAGAATCAGAAAAAGGGAGCTGAAGCAATGGAGATATTTAAAGAGGTCGACAAACGTTTTCCACAAGGCGTTTACGGAGATCTGGCGCGCGCTCGTATCAAGTCTGCCGCTGGTGATTTTGCGGGCGCGTTAAGTGATGCGAAACAGGCGCAAGCTGCCGCTCCTAGTGAAGGACAGAAGCAGGCTATCCAGGGGCTCATCGATCGCCTCCAAGCGAAGCAGGACATCAATAAATAGCGCGGCTATCTCGGACTTGGGACGATAGCCTCGATGGGACGCTCACTGGAAAGTGCGCCGCTACGCGTGATGCACCACAGCATTAAACGCTGTCGGCGCGCGGCAGTTGTCGTTGCGATGCTCGCAGTCGCGGGCACGGTCAATTCCGCCGATGCGCCACCTCTGTTGTCTCCCGACCAGCTGGCTGGTGGCGAGATTCAGCTCGCATTACAGAAGCTCAACGTGCTTGGTCGGGTTCTTTACATTGCAGCGCACCCCGATGACGAGAACACAAATCTCATGGCGTTGTGGGCGAATGGCTCACTCTATGACGCCGCCTATCTTTCGATCACGCGCGGGGACGGCGGTCAGAATTTGATCGGGCCAGAATTGCGCGAGCGCCTTGGCGTTATTCGAACCGAGGAATTGCTGGCAGCACGGCGCATCGACCATGCTCAACAATTCTTCTCGCGAGCAATCGATTTCGGATTTTCCAAGACAGCTGAAGAGACTATGCAGTTCTGGAATCACGACAAGGTTCTGTCAGATGTGGTCTGGGTGATCCGGAAGTTTCGACCGGATGTAATCGTGACCCGCTTCAGTCCGGAGGACCAATTGACGCACGGCCATCACACTGCGTCAGCCATTCTGGCGCAAGAAGCATTCTCGGCCGCCGGTGACCCAAATCGTTTTCCAGAGCAACGGGCTTTCGTAAAACCCTGGAGCGCGACGCGACTGGTTTGGAATACTTCTCCTTTTTTCTTCTCGAACCGAAATCTTCCTTTCGATCCGACGGGTCTGACTGTTTTGGAAGCGGGCGGTTACAACGCGCTGGTCGGGAAAGCCTACACTGAAATCGCGGCCGCTAGCTTGACCATGCACAAAAGTCAGGGTGTGGGCAGTCCGCCGCGACGCGGAGCGCGAAAAGAATATTTCAAACTGTTGGAAGGACAGCCCATGGCCAGCTCGCTTTTCGAAGGTGTCGATACGAGCTGGTCGCGCGTCCCTCATTCGGAATCGATTGCTTCAGAACTTCGTCAGATCATTTCACAGTTCAATCCGGCTGATCCAGCAGCGTCGGTGCCTGAACTGTTGAAACTGCGGCAGGCGATGAGTGCAATTAAGGACGATTCCTGGATCCCGGAAAAAAAATCCGAGTTGGACGAAATCATCGCCGCGTGTCTCGGCTTGCATGTAGAGGTGTCGACAACCAACGAGACACGGACGCCAGGACAAGCAATGACAATAAAGCTGGAGGCAATTAACCGCTCCGGTATCCCAGTCACGTTACAGGAGGTACGATTTCCCTACTCCGGCAACTCGATGAAAATCGACGCGGCTCTTCCATCGAACGAGCTCGTTACGAAGGAACTGCCGTGCAAAATCCCAGAGGAAGCTCCCTATTCGCAGCCATACTGGCTTCGTAAACCCGGATCGGTTGGCGCCTTTGCTGTTGATGATCAAACGCTAATCGGCCTGCCTGAAAATCCTCCTGAGCTTCCAGTTGAGGTAATCCTGCAAGTAAACGGACAGGAACTCCGATACACCGTGGATACAAAGTACCGCACGGTTGACCCTGTGGCGGGAGAAGTCCGACGATCGTTGGTCATTGCGCCACCCGTTTTCACCAAGATCGGGGATGGCGCGGTGGTATTTCCGACGGACCAACCAAAACCCGTTTCAGTACATGTCACCGCTGCCGCCGGTCCTGTGAAAGGAGAACTTAAACTGGCTGTGCCGGAGGGATGGGAAGTCCATCCGGCCTCTGCACCGATAGATCTGAAGGGAGCCAACGCTGAAACGGCGGCCACGTTTACCGTCAAACCACCGGCTCACGATAGCGAAGGGACGCTGCGAGCCATCGTTTCAATCGAAGGGCGTGATTATTCGTTTGAGCGCGTGCGCATTTCCTATCCGCACATCGGCGTGCACACGCTGATGCCACCGTCGGAAGTAAGACTGGTTCGCGCCGATATTCGCAAGAAAGGCGATCGCATCGGTTACATTCCCGGCGCCGGCGATGATATTGCGGAAAGCCTCCGCCAGATCGGTTACTCGGTGAAGATTTTGAGCGAAACCGATATCACTGCAAAGAACCTCGAGCAGTTCTCCGCTGTCGTGCTCGGGATCCGCGCGTACAACACGCAGGAGCGAATTTTCAACTGGTTGCCGGAATTATTTGCCTATGCAAAGGCCGGCGGAGTTGTGATCGTGCAATACAACACGCTGGCTGATCTAAAGACGGAACAACTGGGGCCGTATCCATTGGAAATCTCGCGCGACCGCGTCACGGATGAGAACGCGGAAGTGCGTGTCCTCGCGCCAAACCATCCGCTAATGACCACTCCAAACAAGATCACATCGAAAGATTTCGACGGATGGGTGCAGGAACGCGGACTCTATTTTCCTAAAAAATGGGATTCTGCCTGGACACAGATCCTGTCGTCCAACGATCCAAAGGAAAAGCCGCTCGATGGTGGGTTGCTGGTTGCAAAGTTCGGCAAGGGTTTCTTTATCTACACGACTTATTCCTGGTTTCGGCAATTGCCTGCCGGTGTCCCGGGAGCTTATCGATTATTCGCAAATATGTTGTCATTGGGAAAATGAATGTCGGCGATGATAAAACAGATACGCGTTCCTGGCGCAAAGCGTATGGCCTGGCGCTTTCACTTTTTGCATTCGAGGTAGTGCTTCTCTACCTCTTTACCATCCAGTTTTCGTGAACCGGCTGGACTATCTCGTTCTCATCGCCACGATTCTGGCGATTCCGCTTTATGGTCTGTGGCGAACCCACGGAAGCGCCTCGTTGGGTCAATATCTCAAAGGCGATGCGAGTATTCGCTGGGCCACAATCGGACTCTCCGTTCTCGCGACACAGGCGGGGCCTATCACATTTCTCTCCATGCCGGGCCAGGCGTACGAGAGCGGCATCGGTTTTATCCAGAATTATTTTGGGCAGCCCCTCGCGCTCATCGTTGTGTGTGCCGTCTTCGTTCCGATTTACCAGCGGCTGAAAGTTTATACAGCCTATCAATATCTCGGCGAGCGATTCGATCGGAAAACGCAGTTACTAGGCGCATTCCTGTTTCTTGTGCAACGAGGCATCGCTGCTGGAATCACGATCTACGCGCCCGCCATTGTTCTTTCCACTTTGCTGGGATGGCGCCTGGACCTGACCATCTGGCTCGCTGGCGGACTGGTTATTGTCTACACAGTCGTGGGCGGGACCAAGATTGTAAGTATCACCCAACGCTACCAGATGATTGTAATTTTGGTAGGCATGGCGATTGCATTTGCGGTCGCGGTCTACCGGCTATCGCCCGATCTTTCCCTTCAAGGGACGTTGTCGGTCGCGGGCAAAATGGGAAAACTGGAGGCGGTTGATTTCTCGGTCGATCCGCACAAGCGCTATACATTCTGGTCGGGCCTGATTGGCGGCTTTTTTCTCGCGCTCTCTTATTTCGGAGCGGATCAATCGCAGGTGCAACGATATCTCGCGGGAGGCTCGCTCAAGGAGAGTCGTCTCGGATTGTTGTTCAACGCCGTGGTGAAGGTGCCCATGCAATTTTTCATTCTCCTGCTGGGTGCGATTGTTTTCATGTTTTATCAATTCGAAAAGCCGCCCGTTTATTTCAATCAGCCGGCGTACCAACGAGCGATGACAAACGGCTACGGGCCGCAGTTAGCTACATTGCAGACCCAATTCGATAATATTTTCACCCAAAAGCGGGCGGCCATTCGGACTCTTTCCGATGCATCGGCTAACGAGCGTGATGCAGCCATGACCAGACTGCGCGAACTCGACACGCAGGCGCGCGAATTGCGTAATCAAACCAAGACAGTTCTCGTGCAAGCGGGAGTCGATCCAAAAAGCAAAGAGTCGGATTACGTATTCATTACTTTTATTCTTCAACAGATGCCGCATGGAATTGTCGGACTACTGATCGCAGTGATCTTGTGCGCTACCATGTCGGCGACGGCAGCAACTCTGAATGCTCTCGGTTCCACCACTGCGATTGATTTTTACCGGCCGTTGATTCGTCCGAACGCCAACGACCATCATTATGTGGTCGCGGCGCAAGCGCTGACAGCGGCGTGGGGGTTGATTGCCATCGGAGTCGCTTCGTTTGCCAGTTTGGTCGAAAACCTGATCGAAGCGGGCAATATTCTGGGCTCGGTGTTCTACGGCAGCATTCTCGGTCTCTTTCTGGCAGCTTTCTTCATTCGTCGAGTGACCGGATCGGCCGTGTTCTTTGCGGCGCTCCTCGCCCAAACGCTCGTCTTTGTCCTGTTCGCTACAACGAATATTGGTTACCTCTGGTACAATTTTATTGGATGCGCGGCCGTATTGATTGTGGCGCCTGTCCTGCAGCAAACTATCTTTCGCGGTACCGAAGCTCCAGTCGAGGTGTGAAATTTATCCTGGGCGATGGATCACCCGATTATTTGTTTCGGCCAGCAACCGTGCGGATTTTTTCCAAAGCGATTTTTGTTCGCTAAGATTACGGCGGCACGGCGTCTGCAAAAGGAGATCGGGGGAAAAATCGTGTTTTTCTTTCACGACAGTGATCATGACCCGCGTGAGACGATTACCATTCTGCGAGATCAAAATAGTAACCAGGAAATAGCACTGAACTTTCAGTTCGAAAATCAGATCCAAAAGCGATTTTCGCCCCTTTATGCCAAGCGCGTCATCCCGGAATGGCAGGAGAAAACGGCGCGCCAACTCCCAAATTATGTTGAGCGGTCTCTGGTCGAACGCTTCAAGGAGATCAAATGTCTGAATATTGCCGACTTCTGTCTCGAAATGTACAAGCGAATGGGATTGCTGGAAGGTATAAAGGTGAAGCGGTCCAGTGCACCGGCATTCAGAGCGCAGGCTGTCGCCGTTTCAGACTATTTTGTCGATCAGTCTTACCAGGGAGAGATCGTTCGCGCACGTTATCGCGACGGAAAATTCTTGCTACACAAGGGAGGAGATCGGTTTCTGGAGATTCCGCGAGGCGAATTCGGTCCGGAGCAAATCAGCCCGACCCGCGATACGCGTTTCCGTTGGATGCAATCAGTTATTCAATGCACTCATTACGTCGCCGGTGCGAGCGAGCAGCATTACATCGACAAGGCCGATGCTCCCCACGTGAAATTTATCAAGCGCGACGAAATTTCTGACTTCGACAGGGCTTATACGGAGCTGTAATGGAATCGGGGCCGCTCAAAATTGGGATTGCATGTTTTCCGTTGATTGGCGGAAGTGGAATTTTGGCGACGGCGCTTGGGTCGGAATTGGCGCGTCGCGGTCATGAAGTTTACTTCTTCAGTTATGCGCAACCTGTTAGGCTGGAGCTGCCTCAGGAGGGACTTCATTTCCATCGGATCGAATTTGCAGACAATGCTTTGTTTCCGTGTCCCGACTACACGTTGCCGCTTGCGGTGAAAATGGCGGAAGTAGCGCGTTCTCAGCAGCTCGATCTTTTCCATGTTCATTACGCGGTGCCCCACGCGCTGGCCGCCTGTTTAGCCTCGCAAATCGTAGGACAATCGGCTCCGCGAATCGTCACGACCTTGCATGGAAGCGATACTACTCTCCTGGGGCAGGATCCCGATTATCGGCCTGCCATCGAGCATGCCCTCGTACATTCCGACGCGGTGACAGCAGTGTCAGAGAGCCTTCGGACTCAAACTCAGGAAATTTTTCGTTTGAAGCGACAGATTGAAGTGATTCCGAATTTCTTCGCTCCGAATAAACCGAAGAGAAGTCGCGACGAAGTCCGGCGTGGTCTGGGCGTAAACGACAAATTTCTTGTACTACACATGTCGAATTTGCGACTAGTTAAACGGATCGATCTACTGTTGCGAACGATTGCCATGTCGAAAAATCGGTCACGACTTCGATTGTTCATTTTAGCCGGCGGCCCTTTCGATCCTTATGAGCCGCTACTCGACGAATTGGAACTTCGCGACATCGTCATTGTTCGCCGCAACACTGCTTCGGTGGAAGAGTATTTGCAGGCCGCGGATGCCGGGCTCTACACGTCCGAATACGAAAGCTTCGGTCTGAGCATTCTCGAAACGGCATTTTATGGTAAACCTGTCGTCGCGTTTCGTGTCGGCGGTATTCCGGAAGTTATAGGCGACTCTTGTCCCTTATATCCTTTCGGCGATGTGGCCGCAGCTGCTGCTGCGTTGGACGCGTTGGTTGAATCTCCAAATTTGGTTCGCGAACTCGGCCGACAGAGCCACGCTCGGGTGGCCCAAAGGTTCTCACCAGATCGTGTTGTCCCTCAGTACGAAACATTGTATCGCAACGTTGTTGCCGGCCGATAGGCACGACTTTGTTCAGAATCTCTATTCTTTGGATCGCGTTCTCGATTCATGCTTGCCCCGGAACCGTGCAACGTCCGTCCCGCTTCCCAAAGGTACTGCCGGTCGCCAGCGAAATTTTTCCAGGATCGGGTTGGATTTTTGCTCGACGGCATCGGCAATAATTTCCCCAAGCACTGGCGCGAATTTGAATCCATGCCCGCAATCCCCGGCGGCAATCACTAGTCCTTCGCGCTCTGGGTCCCGCGCGATCCAAAAATGTCCGTCATGCGTTTCGCAATACATACACATGCGTGTGTAAACAATTGGCGCATCGGCGAGCTCGGGGAGTGCCCACGATAAAAACTTGCGCAGGTTTTCTTCGTCCTCAGCAGTAACCGCCCGTTGCGGCGATTCGGGGGACATCTCGCGTCCTAGCCCGTGGTTTGCGATCTTCACAATCCCATCACGATTGAGGGGGAATCCGTAATAGCCCGTCGTTGTAATGTCCGCGCCAAAGACCGGGAAGCGCTCAGGCGCAAAGCGATCAGGTCGGCGAGGTTTCAAGTGAAACACTGGTTGGCCACTGGCGCGGAAGAACGTTTTCGTGAAAGGCAGTAGATACGGAGTCCACGCGCCGGTTGCCATGACCACAGCATCGCCAACAACTCGCGTCATCCTGAGCGAAGTCGAGGGATCCCGCTGAGTTACCCTTAAGCTTTCGCCTCGGGATTCTTCGACTTCGCTCAGAATGACGGCTGTGATGCGACCGCTCACATCATCCAGCGCCTCGAATTTATGCCGCTCCAGTATCTGAACACCTAACGACTTCGCCCGTTTGATCAACGTCGCCACTGCGCGGCCGCTTTCTGCATAGCCTGCTTCGACCTCAAGAACGCCATCTCGGAACAAGTCCGGATTCCAGGCTGGGAATCGCCTCCAAAGTTGTGCTGAATTCATACGCTCAATCTTGTGGCCATGCTGTTGTAGCATTCTGAAACTGTCGTACTCGAAATCGCCTGGCTTCATTTTCGCACGGCGTACGAACATCACACCAACTTCGTGATACAACTCGATTCCAAATTGTTCGTTCCAATCGCGCCAGAGTTTGATCGAGCGTTCGGCCAACAGTGTGTAGTCTTCATCTGCTCCATACGCCGCGCGAACCGCTTTACTGATGTCAGTGGATGCCGCGAGCGGATGTGGCAATGATCCCGAATCGATCAGAATCACTTGGTGGCCGCGTTTCTTTAATTCGATCGCGGCAGTAACACCATTAATTCCCGCCCCAACAACGATTGCTTTCGGCATCTCAGGACAGCGCACGTTGTAGTGGCGCCTGTGTCAAGCGCCTATTCGTAGTGCACGTTCTCGTTCGAGCAAGGTCGGATGCGAATAATAAAACCCGCTGTAGACCGGGTGGGGAGTGAGATTGCTTAGGTTTCTTTCGCTCAATTTGCGCAGCGCTTGAATGAGTGATTGCGCCTCTTCCATCGTCAAGCGCGCGAATGCATCCGCCTGGTATTCGAAACGGCGCGACAAGATGTGTAGCAACGGCGAAAACCAGAAAGTTATCGTCCCTGCCAGCAGCGCAAATAGCAAGATCGCGGGAACGACATTAGCAGCAGCAAAGCCTCCCTGATACGTGAAACCGAACGCGCGGTAAAGCCACTGCTGACGCGCCAGCCATGCGATCGCGGCAAACGCCATAACAACGCCGGCGATGGAAACGCCGAGCAGCTTAATTACATGGCGCTTTTTGTAGTGGCCAATTTCATGCGCGAGAACCGATTCCAGTTCCAGCTCAGTGAGCTGTGCGATCAGTGTGTCGAACAGAACGATTTTTCGAAAACGTCCGAAGCCGGTAAAGAAAGCGTTGGCGTGGCGTGAGCGTTTACTGCCATCCATCACCTCGATGCTGCGCGTGGGAAAATGGGTGCGCTGCGCCAGTGCAAACAGGCGGTCGCGCAACGTTCCTTCTGACAGCGGTGTGAATTTGTTGAATAGCGGCATGATGATCGCCGGCGCGATAAGCAGTAGAAGCAGTTGAAAGGCGATAACAACAGCCGCGGCCCAAATCCACCAGTTGACGCCGGTCCATTCGATCAGTTTCAACACCAATACAAGCAACGGATAGCCGAGCAGCACCGCGAGCAGAAATCCTTTCACCCGATCGAGGACCCACGTCTTCATTGTCATGGTATTGAAACCGAATCGCTGTTCCAGTTTGAATTGCTTGTACCAGACGAACGGCAAGTCGGGCATGCTCAATGCGATCCCCGTGATGAAGAGAAAGCCAGCCGTCGCCAAGATCGACGAGCCGGCGCTCGCGCGGAATCTTTCAAATGCCCATGGCAATATGCCGCTGAAAAGAATTGCGATCAGCACCACTGCATCGAACACGCCTGCGCGATCTCCAAAGCGGTTCTTGGCCAAGGTGTAATCGACGGAGCGATGATACGTCGCCTCGTCAATGATTCCGCGAAATGCAGGCGGCACTTCATTCGCGTGCACACGAACGTGCTGTTGGTTCAGCCGGCTCAGCAACAGTTCAGTGAAGACGCGCGCGAGAATTAGAACCAGAGCGATGATGGCGAAGGTGGGCATGAAGGGATGGTGCTTTATGCTCCTTTGTTCACGAACTCGCGAAGAGCTTCCGATAGTAGCGGTACCAATCGCTCTGAAAGCGTTCAGTCCGATCGTACTTTCTTTTTAGCCCGAGAAATTCCTTGAACTGAGGATAGCATGCGAGGATCTGCTCTGGTTTCGCGAATTTGTGGTAGGTCAGGTAATAACTTCCGCCGCGTGGTATTGCCAGATCAATCAAGCCACGAAAGGAGCGCGCAGAGGCTTCAATACCTCCCGGTGTGTGGAGAGTGAGCAGATTGAAGATAACGCACGCGTAAGGTTCTTTGGCCCAAGCCAGGAAGCTCTCATTATCCTTTTCGATTAGCCGGACCGTACCATAGATGACAATTGTGCGATTCGAGCGCAGGAGCTCGGCCGCTTGCGTTAGAAATTCGGGAAGATCGCGTCGCGGAACGTAGACCTCGGTGATGATCAGGCTCGATTCGTCTCCTCCGATCTGATCGCGAAGCTTCTGTGCATAATTCGGCAGATAGGCGCTCAGTTGATTTGTGTCGGACCAATACGTCTGTCCGTTTGTCGATAAATAGTAATCGCCGTAACGCTTGAAAGCTTTCTCCCGGTCCGTGTAAGCCAGTCGCAGCAGCTCCAGCCAGTCGTCGTCGCGTAACTCCTTTCTAGCGACAATCGGTTCGTCCTTATCAATCGGCTCGTAACAGGAGAACACGCCGCGTTGGAGAAACTCCGGCGATTTTTCATCGACTGAAAACTGAAAATCTCCGTAAAGAAACGTTTGCGCTATTCGTTCTTCAAAACGCTTGGGCAGATCACTCGCGGAAAACACCTCGACCACACGTCGCAGTTTTTGCCGGGGAACGAGCCGAAGCGTTACACTGTCGATTAACCCGAACAGCCCGTAACCGCCGATTGCAAGTCGAAACAATTCTTTGTTTTCGTCGCGCGAACAGCGAATCGATTTTCCATCGGTATTGATCAGGGTAAACGATTCAACATTTGAAATGAGCGGTTTCATCGCTAACCCGCGCCCATGCACATTCGAGGAGAGACTCCCACCAAGCGTAAATGTATCCGCGCCGGTTTGTTTTTGCGCGATACCCCATTGGTTCGCGCTATTCCCTTGAGCGTCCAGATAAGTGCGAATCAATTTTGGCCATTGGACGCCCGCTTCCGCTTCGATCAGGCCATGCATCTGATCAAAGGAAATCACCCGATCAAGAGAACGCGTATCGATGCAAACGCTGTCTGTCGCGAACTGCTGGCCACCCATCGAATGTCTGCAGCCAGAAACGGAGATGGGCAAGCCTTTTTGCGATGCCGAACGCACAATCTCCGCGAGTTCGGCTCGGGTACGCGGCGTCAGAAGCTCGCGAACGCGGGTGCGATTCAGCTGCGAATGGACGTCATTTACCCAAATCTCTCGTTCGGGTTCTGTTAGTATCTGTGGCGCAAGCGCGAAGAGCGCCGCCGTGCGGATGAATTCACGCCGCGTAAGCACGCGAAAATATAATCAATGCGGTTAACTCTCAGCGAGGCAAATTACCTCGCCCCTGGCGATAGGTCCGGCCGTAACTCCAGATGTCAGGTCGCGCAGATCATCCTGATCGAAAAATCGGGCGACGCGCCAGGGTCGCACAAAGTCAACAACTTCACTCCGCGTCGCTCCCCAAAGAAATGGTTCGCCTCGTTTGTGCAGCCACCAATCAACCAATTTACTTTGCGAATCGAAGCGAAACCGGCCGTCGCTTTGTTTTTCCATGAACGTGAATACAAACTGGCTACTGGGTGCGGTCAGACTTTTCGACGTTTTCATCAATGAAGAAACGACATCCGGCGTCAGGTACATCAAGAGGCCTTCGGCGATCCAGACCGCGCGTTGAGTCGGATCAAAACTACCGTTGATCAGCGCCTGGCCGTCGAGGGTGGTGCCGCTCAAATCCATTGCGACGAAATGTACTCGTTCGGCGCCGATTTCGGAGAAGCTGCGCAGTTTGTGACGCTGCGTTGACGGATGATCTATTTCCCAAAATTGCGCACTTGGGAATTGCTGATGTAATTCGAGACTCAGCGGATCGAAACCAGCGCCGATTATCACGACTTGTGTGACTCCATTGACAAGGGCTGAGCGCACCAGCCCGGCGACACATTTCTTTCGCAAGGCGTAATGGAGCAGGATTCCCGGGATCGTTAGGCGCTCGATCAACTTCGCGATCGGCCGAAACCAGTTCTGTTGTACGATCCTTGAAAGCAAACGCGTTCGTCCCGAATACCCCTCGAGCATCCGAGCACACAAGTTCGCTGACGTTCTTGAGACGAGACTCGAGTATTTTGGATCGCGATGCAGAAGAACCAGACTTGCAGCGATCAGTAGCGCCGTGCGGCTGGCTTGATCGTTTTGCACGAAAGACGCCTGAGCGTTTCCTACTCGCGAGCGCTGACGTTCTTAGGGTCCGTCGCCTTAGCTTGGGCGGTGAGGAATTCGCGAACGTGATTCAATTCATCTCGCGAGCTCGCAGCTTTTGTGGTTTGTGCCGCCAGCTTCGCGTAATAGCGGTTTGCACTTTCCTTGTCGCCGTTTTGCTCGGCGGCTCGCGCCGCTCCATACAAGCCTCGGAATCGTCCCGGATAGATTTTGAGTGCTGCTTCAAATTCCCGTTGTGCTTCTTTCGATTGGCCCGCTTCAAGTAGCAGGCTACCGAGTTGTTCGCGAATCGGAACAAACGCTCCGGGCGAAACGGGGTGTTTGCCAAGAATATCTTCGGCATCCGCAGCGCGACGCAGCACCACAATTGCTTCGTTCTTTTTGCCTTCGGCTACTAATACCCAAGCCGAAGCCGCTTGCATCTGCAGATCGAGGTGGTTTTTGAAATAGTCGAACTTGGGATCCTTCGTTGCATCACGCAATTGCTGCATTCGGGCGATTGCTTTTCGTGCACCGTCGAGATCGCCGGTATGCGCGCGTGCAAGTGCGTGACCATATTCGATCAGAGCTTCCATGAATGGGAAAGAGGACCAGTGCGGGAGATTGGGAACGGTCAATGTGGCCGCCGACGCCCAATCATTCCGTTCGAATGCGTAACGTGTCGGGATTGCCGCCAACGCGTAGGCCGCGCTAAATTCGAGCTCCGGATTTGTCTTCTGCACCCTGGCGGCAAGATCGACAATCTTCTTCGCCTCAGGATCGCGAGCCTCTTGCAAATAAGAATAGGCCATGTAATCGAGCGCGTGTAACTCTTCGGCTTCGGTGGCATCGCGGTGACGCATGACCGCGTATGCTCGGGAAGCTTCGGCCGAAGCTCCATTCGCGGCGATCGATTCATCCCACATACCCAAACGCGTGAAGATATGCGAGGGCATGTGCAGAGCATGAGGCACCCATGGCGCGATGGAAGCATAACTCTGCGCCGCCGCTAATCCGCGTTGCGCCAGTGTTGGATAATCGTAGCAATGGATCAGGTAATGAACGACACCCGGATGGTTTGCGCTTTGCTTCCACAGCTTTTCGAAGATGGCCGCTGCCTCGAGTTGTTTCGATAAACTCGTGTCGTTAGGCGTGGCGTAGCCCACACCCAGAACCGCGAAGGCGTAGAAAGCCTGGATTTCGAAATCGTCCGGATACTTGTCCCTCAGCTTTTGCATCGCTTTTTCGTAAGCGATTACGCGGTCGCGTGGTCCGACTGGTCCATGACACGATTGTCCAACTGCACCCGCGGTCGAACTGTCCGGAGTATTGTAATAAACATTAAGTGCTGTGATGAATCCTCGCTCTCGATCGGTTCCGGCGTCCATCGCCATTGCTTTTTCAATCGCTGCTTTGCCCGCTCTCATCTCATCGGGAGTAGGTGGTGTCCAGATCGGATGCCACCAGGTCATGGCGATTCCCCACTGAGCCATCGCGCATTTTGGATCGCGCTCCGCTACCGAGGTGAAAACGCGCCGTGCCTCTTCATAGAAAAATGAATGAAGCAACGCCACACCACGCGAGAATTCGGATTGGACAGAAGGCGCGCATGATATCGGGAACTCAACTTTCCCAGCGGCGCGCAAATCGCCGGGTTCGGGAGCCGTTGCGCACTTGACATGACGTACGGCGAGACAACTGGCTAGTCCAACGAGAAGAAGTATGCGGGGGCGGAAGGAACGCACTATTTTCGAGGCTACACCCCTGCGGCTAGGGCGCAAATTGGAAAATAATCTTGCCGCTACGCTGGCCGCGCGCTGCATGTCCAACAGCTGCTTTGGCTTCGCTTAGTGGATAAGCCTTCTCCACCTTTGTTTGTAGCAGACCGCGTTTCGCCATCTCGAATAAATGTTGAAATGCCTCCATCCGCTGCGCCGGCGTTGCATTGTCGTACCATTTGTTAATCCAAATGCCGCGAAAACGGAGATCTTTGAAAATGAGCAAGCCATTCGGAATTTTGAGCGGCTGTAAACTCATCGCTCCGTAAGTCACCAGCGTTGATCCCGGAGCAAGACAATTTGCCAGACGCAACGCGCTTTCGCCGCCGACGGCGTTCAATCCTAGACGAATCGGCGGACCGGCAATCGCGTCTTCCACTTCGTGGCGAAGATTTTCGCTATCGACCAGGGCAACGTCGCCATCTTCAGCTCGCAATTCATCGATTAGTTCCGGGCGCCGCACGACATTCACCGTCTTGTAACCAAGTTCGTGCGCAATTTGAATTACCGCGCGCCCGGCGGCCGAATTCGCGGCGTTCTGAATCAGCCAATCACCGCGTGCGAGGTCCACATAATCGTGCAGCAAACGCCAGGCGGTCATGGGATTGATTTTCAACATGGCCGCATGCACCGGCTCGATACCCGCAGGGACGACGACCAAATCATCAGCTTTCACTGCAACGGCGTCGCGCCACGTGCCGATGTTGTGCGGCAAAATCACTAAGGCACCACTTGTTAGGCCCTTTACCCCCGCGCCAACATCTACAATGATTCCTGCACCTTCGAACCCGGGCGTAGCCGGCAACTCTGCCCGCACCGGATATTTTCCCTCAATCTGATTTAAGTCGGCTGGATTTATCGGTGCTGCCCGCATTTTCAGGATAACTTCGCCAGTGGCTGGCGTCGGCCACGGTCGTGATTCGACGCCTAACACATCCGCTGGATTTCCGTGCGTTTCGTACACGGCTGCGTTTATAGTTTTCATGATGTCCTCGCCCGAGCATCCTCACTCCTCCGCGAACAATCTGCAAACGCGCCGGCCGCCTGGAGGAATGACTTCGTCTGCCTGGCAAACTGGTACACGTATCGCCCTCTTCGGCATGATCGTGAATTCGATTTTTGCGGTGGCAAAAATTCTGGGCGGATACTTCGGCCACGCTTACGTCCTCATTGCTGATGGCATTGAATCCGGGCTCGACATTGCGGGCTCGTTTGTCATCTGGAGCGGGCTGAAAGTCGCAGCCCGCCCGCCGGACGCTTCCCATCCCTACGGACATGGGAAGGCGGAGCCGATCGCTGCGGTAATAGTTGCAGTTGGAGTTCTGGCCGCCGCAGTTGGTCTTGCCCTTCAGAGTGTGCGCGAAATCTTTCTGCCGCATCATTCGCCGGCGCCGTATACGCTCGGGATATTGATCGTGGTGATCGTAATAAAAGAAACCTTGTTTCGTTATGCCAACCGTATCGGCCGAGACGTGGAGAGTACAGCCGTGCAAACCGATGCCTGGCATCATCGTAGCGATGCGCTCACGTCCGCTGCTGCGTTCATTGGAATTTCAGTAGCTTTGATCGGTGGCAAGCGCTGGCAAAGTGCCGACGATTGGGCTGCCATTTTCGCCTGCGTGGTGATCGCGGCGAATGGCGTCAGACTACTGCGCCCTGCATTTTACGAAATCATGGACACCGCGCCGCGAACAATCGTCAACTCCGTTTGCGCGGTTGCCAGCACGGTCCCCGGCGTCATCGAAGTTGAAAAATGCCGCGCTCGCAAAATGGGATTGGACTTCTACGTCGATCTTCACGTTGGAGTGGATGGCAAGATCACCGTGCACGAAGGCCACGAGATTGCGCATCGAGTAAAAAGCGCAATTCAGCAAAGCGACTCACGCATCGCTGACGTGCTCGTTCACATCGAGCCAGCGCAGTGATGTGGCATCGGCATCCTGCCGATGGGACATGCGCTGGAAGCGCATGCCACGCTGCGCCGTCGCTGGAATCATTCGATGTTCCGCACGACTGCAGTTAGCGCACTTGCGAGGATCTTTCGTGCGTGCGCAATCCGTCGCGCGAACTGAACCAGGCGTGGGACACGGCTTGGATGTGTAAGGAGGTATGCTGCCAACTTCAGCATGTTAGGCTGCTGGCGTTCGATGTCGAAAAGGACATCCATTGGAGCGGGAAAAAGTTCACGCGGCGTATCGCTGATTACACGAAGTGAAAGGAGCGGAAGCCCGTGAGCGGCGCAGGCGCGCGCAATGAATTCCGTTTCCATGTCCACTGCATCTGCTCCCGATGCGCGCGCCAGCTTCATTCGTTCTTCACTGGAATCGATTAATGCAGGCACGGTCAACGTATCTGCAAGATGAATCGGCAAACTGGAAAGCGATGACCATCTTTCGCCTAGATCAACGGTTGAAAAATTCTTTGCCAGCAACAGATCGCCGACTCGCAGATCATCGGTCAGCGCTCCTGCAAAGCCGCTGCCGATCAAACAATCGATTTGCTGGTTCTGAAGAAATTTTCCAATGCGATGCTGGCAAGCTTTTTCTCCTACGCCGGTATGAAGAACTTCAACCACGCGATCATCGATCTTGCCTCGGATGGTTGGGATGCCGTTGCGATCACCTCGGGATTTACTGCCTAACGAACGCAGGAATTCTTGGCTTTCCGATGGCAAAGCAAACGTGACCGCGATCATCTCGCCGCGAATGTAGCGCAAGCCTCTGGCCTGCGCAGAAAGAGATCGCAAGCGAGACGCGTGCGCTACTTTGCTTCTGCCGGCTCAACAATCTGCACAACGAAACTCTTCTTCTCTGCTGTAGCCGGGATCGTCGATCCTGGTTCTTGAGTTGGAGCCGGTGTTGCCAGGCGTTCAGTCGCTTGGATGATCGATGAGATCGCCGCGCGAAATTCCGGCTCACGATTTGATGGGAGATCGATAAGAACACTCAGCCGGCCGTGGTCCGCGAGACCTTTCGTAGCAGAACCGCCGAATCGAGTTGCGATGGCAACCACTTCGTCAGCGACTGCCTCCAGTTTCCCAGTCGCTGCCGGAACCATAATTTCACTAACACCCAGGGGCGCAGGGGTGAACGCCGTCGCTGCATGCTCCAACGAATTCGCGATCTGCTCTCGCATTTGCTTTTCGAGCAACGCCCGATTCGGATTCTTTGTTTCGTGTCTCGCGATTAACCAGAGACCGATGCCGACGTTGACAGCCATCAGAACGATGAACGCCGCGCCTACGCGGAGGGCCATTTTACGGCCTTGCTCTGTCACATCTGGTCGCGGAGGCAACAGAACTTCGCGAGAGTCCCCGCGCATCCCCGCATGAATCTGTCGAGCCACCGCCAGTTCACGTTGCAATTGCTGGTCCGAGATCAGTCGCTGTTCCAGCGCGGCCCGCTCTGAAGCCGGTAACCTATCCTCGAGGTAATCAAAAAGCTTGTCCGGATTCATTAAGTGCCGCTCCAAACAGCCTGATGCCGGACGCGCTCGCACGCAAACGGCCTGGTAGAAATGCGAGTTCAACCCCGAAAGCCTTCGGGGTCATTTTTCCATGCTCTGCGGCCGCGACGCGCCTGCACTCCGTTTTATTCATGACATGAAGCGACGACTTATTTCGCTCACCATCGTCTTACTCACTATCAACGCGCTCGCAGCTCGGAATTCTGCGACACAATCTGAGTTTGATAACACCGCCATCGACCTTACTGCGGAAACTTCGCCATTTAAGACGACCAGTCTTTCTCTGGTTTTGTTACCAGTCGCCCAAGTTACTGAGCAGCTGGCGTCGCCGGCCGCGCCGCGAAAAGAGCCGGACATCCATTACGTTCCCACGCCCCAGGAGCTTGTGGAAGTCATGCTCGACATGGCGAAGGTTGGGAAGGACGACATCGTTTACGACTTGGGGTCGGGCGATGGACGCCTGGTTATTAGCGCCGCCAAAAAATATGCGGCTAGCGGTGTCGGTATCGACATCGATCCGCAACGCATTAGCGAGTCGAGGGAAAATGCGAAAAAAGCCGGTGTGGAAGATAAAGTGGCTTTTCGCGAGCAGGACCTGTTTAAGAGCGATTTTCATGAGGCGACCGTCATCACGCTTTATCTCTTGAGCGAATTGAACGTGCGGCTGCGGCCACAGATCCTTGCCCAGTCAAAACCAGGCACGCGTGTGGTGTCGCACGCGTTCATGATGGGCGATTGGCAGCCGGACGAACACAAGACAACCGAGATAAACGGTCAAAGCTACGATGCCTATTACTGGGTTGTCCCCGCTAACATCAGCGGGCACTGGAAGGTGACCAGCGACCGCAGCAGCGATGTCCCAAGCAGTGTGCGCGTGGATCAAAGATTTCAAAAAATCAGCGTGTACTCCGGCGATACCGGCGACTTGCTTGGGGAAGGAAAGGTCAACGGTGCTACATTTACATTGGGGATGATGAACAAAGGAACCAATACTGAACCCAAATTGTTTCACGGCAAGATCGACGGCGATACGATCGAGGCTACGACTCCCGGTAGTGAGCAACGCTGGAGGGCCATTCGCGAAGAGGGTAGTAAAGCAGCGCTGGATGCGAGCGCTGTAAATTGAGCCTTCGCTGTTTTTCCCATGTGTTTTTTGTCCCAAGCAGGTTCGCCGATCCCGGCTACAAAGGGCTATTTGCCCTTTGCTACCTATCGGGCCGGCAATAGACTCCGCCTGTGGCTGAAGAAGATCAGGGACAGGTGACGCGCCATGGGCTTTGGCGTCGGATTTTCGTTGGCCTCGCTGTGTGTGTGGCCCTGCTGGTAGTTTTTCATCGCCCAATCTTGTTAGCGATTGGCCGGCAGATCGTAACGCGGTATGCGGCCGGACAAAATTTAAAGATCGATTTTCGGCTGGAAGGCAATCCTTTCAGTCATCTGACTGTGCGAAATTTTCGCGCGTTGCCCACAGGTGCGTCTGCCATCGAATCGATCGACATTGACCAACTACATGTCGATTACAGTTTGCTCGGACTCGCGCAACATGGGCTTTCTCACCTCTTGGAAAATGTCGAACTGCGCTCCGCGCGGGTTGTGTTGAATCCTGCCAGGGCTGCGCCGTCCAAACCGCGTCCGAAACAAAAGCTAACATTGCCTTCGGCGTTTCCAGAACGAATTCGACTGGCAGACGTAACACTCGTTGTGAGAGATACGCCTAACGATTTCGTCATTGAACATGTCGATGTTGACCTGAATCCGCGCGGTCCGGGCGAGTTGAGCATCGAAAGACTCCAGCTCCCATCTGGTGACGGTTGGTCCAGAATTTCAGGGCAAACGTCTTATACAAACAAGAACCTTGTTCTGCGTGATCTGATTCTGAGCGACCAGGAACAGATCCGTCTGTTAAGTATTGATGCATCGCGCATCGACGCGAAAACTCTGGGACTGAAGCTCGACTGTTCAATTGGCGGAGGCCAATTGTCGGCGTCTGTTGGACTGATCGAAACGGACTCTTCGTTGAATGCAAAGACAAACGTGGTCGCGCAGAAAATTGCCGCTGAATCGTTGAACAAATTTTTGCTCTTACCGGAGCATTCTATGTCCGGCGAAATCGAGCGGCTAACTCTCGACGGCGCCGGAACAGTTGATGCGCCCCGCACCTGGACTGGATCATTGTCGTTGCAGATCACCACTGTGGATTCGCCTCCCATCCATTTCGATACTGCTGTTGCTGAACTATCGGCAGAACAAGGCAGAGCGATATTGCGGTCAGCCGACATAGTGCAGGACAAGAACGAGTTTCATCTTCACGGGACAATAGAGTTGCCTGGCGTTGTCGAAGATTTGGGCCGGACTCCGACGACTCTGGAAATTGCGGGAACGGTGCCCGACCTTCAACGACTAACGACAGGAACATCTGTACAATTGACCGGTTCGGCTCAGTTCACGGGAAAGATCGACATTGTTAATGCAAAGTTAGAGGCAACTCTTGGCACGACTGCGGAGTCAATCGGGTTTTCGGAGGGAACAATTGAGAAACTGAGCTCTACGCTGCGCGCGTCCAAAACGATAGCGACGCCCGATATTGGGCGGAGGCCGACGCCCCCGACTACAGCTAAAAGGCCGTGGTTTGCGGACCTTCGCACTGCCATGGATTTCGATTTGGCCGGTATACGTTATCGAGATCACATCATTGATTCGGTGCAAGGATCGCTAAATGGAAGCGATGATCTTCTCGGGCTGGACCGATTCAGTCTGCGACGAAATCAGAACGAACTAAATATTCGCGGGCGTTACAAGCTTCCAGACGAAGTTGGCAAAGCTCCGTCACAACCTGCGGATTTGGATGTCGCGCTCAATGCGCCGGAACTTGGCGACTTCTGGGTTGCGGATTCTCTGAACAAATTGAGCGGACCGTTGCAACTGACGGCGCAAATCGAATGGAAACAACAGGCAGCAAACGGCCAGATATCGATTTTCGGGTCGAACCTGAAGATGCGCGACTTGGTTTTTCCCCAACTAATTACGCAGTGTTCGATTTCAAACAGCATCATTTATCTGAACGATTGTAGGGCAAGTCTGAACGATTCGGATTTTTTTTATGCGACCGGCAGTCTGAATTTGCGGCAGCCTTATCATTACAATGGCAAGGTCTCGGCGAACGTAGCGAACTTATCTACGCTTCGACCTCTGCTTCGCACCCTTGGCAATCAGAACGAATTAGC
>JBKPOB010000210.1:0-19263 GCA_046732875.1 Verrucomicrobiota bacterium
CTACAGGAAAAAATCTCGCTCGACTTGCATGTCTTATCCACGCCGCCAGCGTTCGTTCTGAGCCAGAATCAAACTCTCCGTTAAAAACGACTCGGTTCCCGTGAGGGAAACCGAAAGTTTGAAGACCTGACTTTCATTGCCTGAGCCCGTAGCCACCACCTTGCGGCGGTTTCTCCAAAGCTCAGGGTTTGTCCGATCTAAATCTTTGATTTCAAAGAAGATCGACAGATAACGCACAATTCAATGTTTGCTGACTTGCTCTACCACATTTCGAATTTCCTCTGTAGCGGCGGTCTATGACCGCCGAAACGTCGTGTTGGAAATTGGAAACCAAACTGTCAAAGATCGCTCTTGTTCCGCCGGTACAAGACAAAACCCGACCCTCGCCAATACTCTGACCAAGGTCGGCTCGACTTGGAGCCGGAAGAACACCGACTGCCACGCAGGAGTCGGTCCGCTTTCGCGGGATACGCAAGATAAATGACGCCTATAATTCGTCAACTAAAAACCCGCAAAATTTTCTTTCAAAACCCAAACACAAATCCAAAGTTCTGGGGAGCGCACACGCCTCGCGTACTGGCGATCGCCTCCTCGTGATCGCAAACTTTACAGATGCTCTCACCCCTCAAGTATCAGCTCTCAACTTTCGCTGGCTTCTTGATTACGTACCTCACGTTGCGCGACGGCGAGCGGTTTCCGTAAACCTTTTCCGCCATGCCGCTCCTGACTCCGCCAATCTTTTCTGTAGCCTTCTGCGAGCGCATGTTATTTTCGCCCACAAAGAACACAACGTTCTCAACAAACTTGAACGCATGCGCCAGCATTAATTGTTTCATTTCCGCGTTGTAACGCCCGCCCCAATATTTTCTCGCGAGAAAAGTCCATCCGATTTCAATCTCAGATTTGTCAGGATCGTAACCATGGAATCGCGTCGATCCGATGATCTGTTGAGTCTTTGTATCAATCACAACAAACGCTCCTCCGGATTCCAGAGCGCCTTGGAAAAAGTTTTTGAATACTTCTTGCTTGTAACGATCATTCTCGGGGTGCTGTTCCCAGATTAATGGATCCGATGCGACGGCAAACAGATCAACCCAATCGTTAGGCGAAATCGGACGAAGCTCGATCAGTTCGCCTTTCAGATGTGGCTGCAGATCAAAAGACATTCCGCAAAGATCAAGTTAACGCCTGTTTGCGATAATGATCGACCAGGGGATAACCGCGGGCGACGAGGCCGAACGCGAGGGCAGCGGCAAAAGCGAACACAGCGAAGAAGAACATTTGAAACGCAGTTACGCCGAAGCCGGTCGACGCGATGAATTTCGTGACGGCGGAATTTTGCACGCCGGCATTTGCCACCAACACCCAAAGATTGCCGATTGTCACCGACAAATTCCAAAACGCCATGATTGCTCCTTTCATCGAAAGCGGCGCCTGGCTGTACGCGAATTCAAGACCGGTGGCGGCGACTAATACTTCGCCAAACGTGAGCAGAGCATAAGGCAGCACTTGCCATGTAATCGTGAACGCGCTGCCGCCGTCGAGCACCAGTTGCATCGTCCCAACTACGATCCACGAGAGACCGGCAAACGCGATGCCGGCAGTCATTCGCCGTAATGCGGTCGGTTCATATCCGAGACGCCTGAGCGCGGGATAAAGCATGAGGTTGTTGAACGGAATTAGGAGCATCACCAGCGTTGGATTCAAGGCTTGCATTTGGGCGGGCTGAAACCAGCTCGGCTTGGTCATGTCGTTTGCTTGCAACACCCACGTCGACGCCTTCTGGTCGAACAACGACCAGAACGGAGTGACGAGCGCAAAAAGTACGAGCACCCGCAAAACCGAACGCACGCCAGCAATTGCTTCCGCAGGATGTTTGTCGCGCACGCTATCGAGCTGCAGCCAAACGCTGAGACCGCCGAAGGCAATCAGCGCCACCAGCGCGAGGCAAGCCGCGATCACAAATCCGAATTTCGGGATGAGCATGAAAGATCCGATCGCCATTGCGATGCCGATCGCCGCGAGTACTTGGCCCCACAGGCCGGAGAGGATTGCACTTCGCGAAATGCGCAGGAACGAATGCGGATTCGGAGGCGCGGGCGGAATCATTACGTATTGCTTGCGGCCAAACCAGAAGATTGCGGTAGAGATGAACATCAGGACGCCGGGAACGCCGAACGCGACTGCCGGCCCGAGATGCCGCAGGAAAAGTGGCATGAAAAGCGAGGCAAAGAACGAGCCGAAGTTGATGATCCAATAGAAAGCGTCGAACACCACCTTCGCGCGGTGTTTATTCGTCTGATCGAACTGGTCGCCGACAAACGCGGCCACACATGGTTTGATCCCACCCGACCCGAGCGCGATGAGAGCAAGCCCGATATAGAAACCCATGCGGTTCGTGACAAACATCGCCAGACACGCCTGACCGACGCAATACATTAGGCTCAGCCATAAAACAGTGTTGTACTTGCCAAAAAAACGATCGGCCAACCAGCCACCTAGCAACGGGAAAAAGTAAACGCCGATGACGAATGTGTGGAAAACGTCCTTCGCACCCCGAGCGCGTTCTGCTTCGGGCAGATAAAGCAGCAGCGACGAGACGAGAAAAACCGTCAGAATATTCCGCATCCCGTAAAAACTGAAGCGCTCGCATCCCTCGTTGCCGATGATGTAGCGGATCTGCTTGGGAATTGGCGCCTGCGGACCGGGGGCAGCGCCCGTCGCGGGCAGAACTTCGGGCTCGGCTACTTCCTTCACCGCAGCGAGCGTGGACAGAACGCGGCCAACGCGCAACTGCAATTTGGTGATCTTCGGCGGTTGAAGTTACATCGTTACAAGATCTCAGCGTGATTTTTCGCTCGTTGCATGTCACAAGCTTTAATTAAAACGTCGATAGATCACATGGATACGAAGAGTGTCGCGCCACTTGCACTAGTTTCGGTTTTCCTCGTCATGACGATTGATACGAGCGAGATGACGGCCGCCAATCTGCGCAGCTTCATAGAAGGCGTGCGGAGAAAGGCGCCTGTCGTTTATGTTGGCTCTGTAAGAGAAGTGCGTTTGCTCACACGAACGAAGTTCGACATCAAAGCCCGCGCGGTTGTGGACGTGTCAGCGGTGATGCGAAGTCCTGGCAAGAACCCTCGCGAGGCCACTATCGAATATTCGAGCTACGACGATAAAACACCAATGTTAACGGGCGGCCCGCAGTATCAACTACAGCCTGGAGTTAAAGTTATCGCCTTCGCAAACTCCTTCGCAAGCAGCAGTCCCCCTGGATATCTCCTTCAGGGCAGCCGCGAGGAGTTGCTGAAACGTGTCGAAGCACTCCGCGATGCCCTAAGCCACATGTCTCCCGACCAACTTAAGGTGCATGAGATTAACGAGGAAGACCGTCGCATTCAGCTCGCCTTGTACGATAAGCTTTTAACCTACCTTCGTACGTCCAAATAGGAACGAGAATGAATGTGACGGAGTCAGAATTCCGCCGTTCTGACATCAAAAGGCGCAATTCATCCGTCGACATAATCGACAGCACGCGCAGACGTGATGTCATTCGAGTGCGTACAAGAAGCCGTCAGTGCTTCCGAAGTAAACGACGCCGTTCGCGACCAGCGGTGAAGAGAAAATTGAGCCAACGCTAACTTGCCGATCCTCGGCAAGGAGAGGAGCTTCGCGCCAGTTGTCGAAAAACAAAAGCGGTTGATTGAATCTGCGATCTGCAGTCAAGACCCAAGCGTTGTTCTGCTTCGATGCGTCCGTCTGGTAATCCCAAAGCAGTTCGCCGCTATTCACGTCCCTCGCTTCCAGAGTCCCATTCAACACTCCGATAAAAGCAACGTCGCCGGCAATCGCAGGCGAAGAAAACATGTAGGCTTTGCCTTGTTGTCGCACAATCGACTTGCCGGTAGCAGCATCGACCATGTGATAGAGACTCGAATCGGAGGTGGCGAAGAAGACTTTGCCCCGCGTTACGGCCGGCGAAGTATTGACCCAACTGAGCGCGTTATCGAACCGCCACTTTTCTTTGCCAGTGGTGGCTTCGAGTGCATAGACCTGCGCATCGCGAGAACCGGTGTAAACGGTTCCTTCAATCACTGTGGGCGACGATTGGAAGCCGACCTGGTTATGGATGAGCGGATCTTCGCCGCCGTGGAAACGCCATCTCTCTTTGCCGGTCTTCGCGTCAACGGCGTAAAAATAGCTGTCCCAACTGCCCACAAAAACAATGCCGCTTACAGATGCAGGAGAAGCGTGCACGACATCGCCGGTTTTGAACTTCCAGCGCAGATCACCGGTTACTGCATCTAACGCATAAAGGTTGCCATCACCACTCCCAAAATAAACCGCGCCATCCGCCACAACCGGGCTGGACAGATAAACATCGAATGGGTCGGCAATGGTTTGATTTTTTGGCTGCATGCCGTGGAGGCCTTTCGCTTCAAAACGCCGTTCGCCACCGGTGGCGAACTTCCATTTCACTGCACCGGTCTCGGCATTTAAAGCGTAAAAGTTCCCGTCGTAACTGGTGAGATAAACAATGCCACTCGCGACCGCCGGAGTAGAAGGCACCGGGCCTCTTGTTGAACGCTTCCAAATCTCACGCCCGGTCTCTGCATCGACCGCATAGACATTTCCATCATCGCTGCCAAAATAGATTTTCTTATTGTCTATAACGGGCGAGGAGACGACTCGATTACCGGTCGCGAACTTCCATTTCACGCGATGGAACTGCCGGGGTCCCTGTCCGGCGTAGACACCGGAATGCGCCGGGTCACCCCGAAACATCGACTGCGCGTGAGAAAAGCCACCTGGAACTAAAAACAGAAGGAGAACCAGAGCCAGGAGAGGTAAGTGGAACTGGATATCTGTCCGTCCAATGCATTCTACTTTCATCAGCAAGCTCAGTTCGATTTGCGCAAGACTAGTGGTAGCTCGATTGGGCCCTGCATAAACGTGCCTTTGATCTCGTTCGTTTCCTTGTTAAAGCGACCTTCGTAACCGATTCCTGTCTGATGGGAATCGATAGTAATTAGATCATCTTCCTGCGTAACAAGATCGACAGGCAAGTTGTTCACCTTCTTGCCGACAACAACGAGCTCGGCCGTCGCGCTATTTTCCGCACCGTTGACAAGCTTGAGCGTGACATAGCGCGGAGTCCCAAAGATGTCGTATTCGCCTTTCCACTCGCCCTCGATTTCTTTCGCGACCAATGTGCTGTGAAGGGGCGATTCCACCTGAGGCGCGCCGATTTTTTTGAGAATAAACGCCGCCCGATTCGCCGCCTGTACAAAATCACCCGACAACGTCCCGTCAGCGCCGAAGCGGCCCTTGAAAGCGGCGTCCAAACCGCGGCCGGTTTTGATTCCAAACGATGCGTCTGAATCTTGTACTGCAATATCGACCAGGGGCGCGCCTTGGAGATTCAATCCTGGAATAGTAATAGAACCTTGCCACGGACTGTTTCCCGCCTTCGCAATATCGACAACCACTTGCAATTCTCTGCCGGGAATTTGCACTGCTCCTTCCCATCGGCCACTCGCGTTGTCCTCCGCGCGACAAATAAGCACGAACGCAAAAACAAATAGGCAAATGAGACGCATCTCGCTGGAATCGTTCACAATGTTGGTAACCTGCAACGATCAAACGTTCAAAGTTGCGCGAAATCGGAAGCCTAATGTATTCGCGGTGTTCCTTCTTTCCCTGACCGCAGATTTATTGCCGTTCGCCTGGGGCAGCCAATTTGCGGTCGAAGAATTCGGCAGTGGCCCGGTAGGCGCGGACCCAATCGCTCCACCGGAGCAGGTCGTGAATTTCGTCGGGGATGATTAGCTCTTCGAACGCGACCTTTTGAGCGCGCAGTTTTTCGACCAGATCGGTGGTTTGCTGAAATGGGACGTTGCGATCGTCGTCGCCATGGATCAGCAGGACTGGGGACCGCCAGTTCGCGATGCTTGCGACTGGCGATGATTTGAAGGCCAGCTCGCGAGCTTCTTTTGCGTCTGGGGCAACCCCGGCGTTCTTGCCCTCTGCCTCTTCTGACCACATCGGCAAGAAAGTCGCCCAATCGTGCACACCGTGGAAATCGACGCCGGCTTTGAAAATATCCGAATTCCGTGCCAGCCCCATCGCGGTGAGAAATCCGCCATAGGAGCCGCCCCATAATCCGATCTGGTGCGGATCGACATTATCCAGGTTCTGCAAAAATTTCGCTCCCGCCATAACATCTTTGTATTCTGAAGCGCCGCGCCAGACGCAGTTTGGGGGCTCGCGAAATGCCCTGCCGTACATAATGCCTAACCGGTAGTTCACTGAAAGCACGGTGTACCCTTTGCTGGCCAGATACTGATTCATCCCGTAGGCGTTGTAGTAATACTGCATGTAATGCCATCCGAGCAGCATCTGCCGGATTGGTCCCCCGTGCGTGAAAATCAGCGCTGGTCCACGTTGAGTCTGATTTTTCGGAACAAAGAGCTGGCCATGAATGTCGAGGCCGTCCTCGCTTTTGAATACGATCTGCCTGGGCGTGGCAAACTGCGCCTCTGGAAACTCCGGGGGGATCACGTTCTTCGCGATCAATTCGCGGCCGCTCCGCGTGACGCGATAAGGCATCGATGGCGACGTCGCGGTCGAGCCAAGGCAGAGAACGTCCTTGCCGTCGCTCGTTTCGACAGGGTTCCATTCAATCGATTCACCACTCGTTAGGGCTTGGGGATCACCACCGGCCGCGCTCACCCGCCAGACGTGACGGCGATCGACATCGTTTTGATTCGACGTGTAGAGGATGCCCTTCCGATCGCCGCTCAGCGTGACCTCTTCCACATCGAAATCGCCTGGGGTGAGCAACCGCACCGGACCTCCATCAGCACCAATCGAGTAGAGATGATTCCGTCCGTCTTTCTCCGAAGCAAAAATGATCCGGCCGTTATCGGTAACTTTGAGCGATTCAAAGGCGAAGAGAGGCAGCGAATCCGCCTTGGCCGTTCCGCTGCGAAACAATTCATGACCTTCACCCGTTTGCGCGTCTGCGATCCAGAGCGACCACGGCCGCGGGAACTCTGGAATTAGCGGCCGCTTAGACTCTGCGCCCGGCTGGCGAATGAACACCACTCGTTTGCTCTCCGGCGACCATTGTGGGCCCGCATCACGGCTCGTCGTCGGCGCGAGATAAGTGATCTTCTTAGTCGCGAGCTCAAGCACAGCGATAAACGAATGGTCCTTGCGATTCGACCGAAACGCGATCCGCTTTCCATCCGGTGACCAGCGCGGCATGTCGCTTTCGCCGAGTAACTCCTCGAGCTGCTCGGCTTTCTTTTTGCCATCGAGCGACGCGATCCAAAGGTGTTTCTTCGCCGGCCAAACCACCGTTTTTGAGTCGGGCGAAATCTGAAGATCTTCGCAGCCTTCTTGGCTGCAACCCATGTCACCGAGCAAGCGCGGCTCACCGCCGCTCGAATTGACCACCCAAGCCTGTTGTTTTGGCATGTTCGGTAGGTTGAGCGGATTCGCCGATGTCCCCTCCTTGTTCAACTCCGTGCCGCGCGCGTAGACGATCGTTTTCGCGTCTGGCGATAGCCGCACGCTCGCGATCTGCTGGCCTTCATCACCCTTGTAGTGCGTTACCTGTCGCGGCACGAAATCGGGCGCGTCCGCGACCCAGATGTTTCGCTCGCCTCTGTTGTCGAAGACCCAAGCCACGCGCGACGTATGCGCCGCAGTCGTTAGGCCGGACGGAAAAGGGGCGCTTAGCACCTGCTCGATTGTGAACGCTTCGGCAAAACAACAGACCGGCAAAAAAAGCGAAACGACAGCGGCACAACAAAATAGAATTTTCACGGCCGTGCGACTCTAGCAAAATAAGCGAACGATAAAACCAGGAAGTCACGAATCTGTAGTCGCGGCCGTTTCATCCTTGTTAAGCCTTGCTTTTTGCTCCACGCTCAATTCTTTGGCAACAGGGACGCGCGCGGAAGTGCATTGCCGTTTAAGAAAACGGCCTCGATTGAATCATAAGCGGCGATCGTTTTGAGCGGATCTTTTCGCAAAAGCAAAAGGTCGGCGCGTTTTCCAACTTCGATCGTGCCACGATCCGACATTCCAAACACCGCCGCATTATCGGCCGTCGCAGCGCAGCATACGCGAAAGTGAAATGCCCGCCTCCGCCCAGTGCCCCAGTTCAAGCGTTCCATTCATCCCGGTGGATTTCCAATTCCTTGGTTCGAGGGCGTGTCGGTGCCGAATAAAAGCTTCATATTTTCCGCCGACATAATCCGCAGTGGCGCAAGCGCACGCTTCGCGCCGACTGACATTGCTTTGGAAGGATCGACATTGTTTCCGAAAAGGTTCGTGATGGCCTGCCGATACTCATCAGTCATCGCGCGTTGCGCGGCTTTTCCTTCATCGCTCTTGAGATACGAGACGACTGAAAGCGGTAATACTTCCGCGAACCGCGGATCATCGAGCAACGACTTATCGAAGATCGACAAATCGCCATAGGTGCATCGCAAAGTTGGCTGAACGCCGACACGGGCGTCAGCGGCGGCTCTAATCACTTTGTAGACTTCTGGCGGCGGCGTCGCGTCGAGTTGATCCCCCGGCCAATGCCACAACCCGTGGGCGATCACGTCGGCGTGCGCATCGAGCGCGGCACGCCAACTTTGAAGCGCATTTGCGTGAACGACAAAGACGAGGCCGTGCCGTTTCGCTTCGTCGCATAGCCCCGACAGCGTCTCAGGCCGAGGTGTTGACCAGTGTGCGGCGCCCCCGAAACCTGGTTCGATGAAAGCCTTCAGACAAATTGCGCCGACATCCTGTGCCCGGGCAACGGCGCGCACTGGCGAGTAGTCGTTAGGATAGAGATTGGCGGGCCAATGCTTCGTGTTTGGTTCGTAAACGATGTTCGCCGCTTCAGCCGCGGCAGCATCCTTCGGAGGTTTCAACGTCATGTAGCCGCCGATAATTCGAACGCCACGGCCACAACTGCAAAGGTTCGGATGAACCGGTGCTTCATTGAACCAATCGAGCGTGGTCGTTTTGAGATCGAGATCGACCAGAGTCGTGAAACCGAATGCCAGGTACGATCGCGGCAACTGTGCGCGATACGCTTGTTGCAATTCGGGATGCTTCTCGATCGCATCATCATCGAGTGGACCCATGTTGCCTACGTGAACATGCGAATCGATCAGGCCCGGTATTAAAAATCCGCCGCGACCCATCGATCTGTTTCGCGTGCGGGCCCGCGACAAGATCAGCCCCGATTTCTGCGATCCGTCCATTGCGAATGACAACAGAGGCATAGGCGAGGGGAGCAGATTGCTCCGAAGAGATGATGGTCACGTTGTTAATCACGGTTCCGTTGTCCGCAACCTTCGGTTTATCGGCATTCCATTGGCGAGAAGATTGACAACGAAACCAGACGACACACAAAACCAAATGATCCCTCGCTTTCTCATACCGTAGTGAGATGCGCCAGCGCGGCCGTTTGGATGCAAGCGCCAGAAGATGATCGCGGTCTAGGTAAAAGGGGCGGAGCCTATCGCATTGTTGTTGTTCCGAATAATCAGGCGCCCTGAGGGTTGAGAGTCAATAGCACCAATATATTTTACGTCCGATGAGACGAAGGACGTTTTTGGAAATGGTTTCTGCCGGTGCAGTTGGCGTTCTAACCGGTGGATTGGCGAAACTAGTCGCGGCGGCTGGCACGAGTGGGAGCAAGAAAACATTTTTGCTGGGCAGCGATCTATTAGTGAACCGACTCGGGTTTGGCGCGATGCGATTGACGGGTGAGGGGATCTGGGGTTGGCCGCCTGACCGCGAGAATGCGAAGAAAGTTTTGCGGCGCGCAGTCGAGCTGGGTGTCAATTTCATCGACACCGCAGATGCTTACGGTCCGGAAACGAACGAGCTCCTCATCGCTGAAGCGTTGTATCCGTATCCGAAAGGATTGGTGATCGCGACGAAAGGCGGCAACACCCGACCCGGTCCGGGAAAATGGGTGCCGGACGGTCGGCCGGAATATTTAGCACAATGCGTCGATAAAAGTCTCAAGCGATTGAAACTCGAGCGCATCGATCTTTATCAATTGCATCGCATCGATCGTAAGGTGCCAGTCGAAGAATCATTGGCCGCGCTGAAAAAGGCGCAGGATGCCGGAAAAATCCGGCACGTTGGATTATCGGAAGTGACAGTGGCGGAAATCGAAAAGGCGAAAAAGGTCGTGCCGATTGTCAGCATCCAGAACCAGTACAATATCACCAACCGCGAGTCGGAGGCTGCGCTCGACTACTGCGAGAAAGAAAAGATGGGATTCATTCCGTGGGCGCCGATTGGCGGCAGTAGGAACCCTTCGTTGCGCAATACCGGCAATGCGTTGGAAGCCGAAGCGAAACGTCACAACGTGACGGCGGTGCAACTCGCGCTCGCCTGGTTGTTGCAAAAATCGCCGGTCATGTTGCCGATCCCGGGCACGTCGTCGCTCGCGCACCTCGAGGAGAACATGGCCGCGGAGAAATGCCAGCTCAGTGCGGAGGAGTGGAAGAGAATCGAGGCGCTAGCGCGATCTTGACAACACCTTAGAGTATCGGAATGGATCAGCGAACGTCCTCGTGATGGAGACGGACCTCGCCCAACTAGCTAACGATCGATTTGAAATTGCCGACGCCCTGCATCGCTACGCTTTTGGTCTGGACTACGGTGATGCCGATTCGCTGGCCTCGGCGTTGACCGAGGATTGCCGGTTCGATTTCAGACCAGCGGGAAAAAAACTCGAGATCGATTTTCCACTATTGATTGGTCGCGACGCCATTCTGAACGCGGTTCTTCCCTTGATCGGTCCGCTCGATACCAGTCACAGTGTGAGCAATCTCCAAATCGAGATTAGTGGCGATACAGCTACATTGTATGCCTACGTTTTGTCCCAGCATTTCATGCCGCGCGAGGGTTCGCGCCGGGGATCGGAATATGCGTTATTGATGAATCGCTACGATTGCAACCTGTTGCGCGATCGCGACAAGTGGCGCTTCAGGAGAATGACAATTGATAATGCCTGGGCGCTCGGGAACCCGGAAATTCTCAATGCCCTGGCCAGTGGACTCGCGCTGAGAACAAAATCAAAAAAGATTCGGTAGCAGGAATAACGCGCGAGTGGGCGCGGTGAGTTGGAATGTTGAAACGTTAATAGGTTTGAAGAGTCGAAGCGGAATTCTTTTCGGCTTGGGGTCGGCGAGGATTTCTGAAATTGCAGATTGTTTCCAAGCGCGTCTCATTCCAACGTGATCGAGATCATAAAAGGTAAGAGGGAGTTCATAGATGACTGACGAGCACATCGAGAAGACCAAATCAGCTATTGAGTCTGCCGAAAATATCCCGGCTGATAGGAAAGCCGAGTTATTGGAACTGCTGTCGAAGCTCAAGCCAGCCATAGCCAAGGTTTCAGAGACTCATCATGAGGATGCTCGGAGCATTGCTCGTTTGGTCGAGGCTTCCGCCCACGAAACAATTCGCACGCAGAAGGAACCGGAAAAGAGCAAGAAATTCTTGCACGAACTGAGGCAATCCGTCGAACGCTTTGAAGCGTCCCATCCGCACCTGGCCGCTTTTGTGAATCAATATAGTACGTTGTTGTCCGCTTTGGGTATTTGATCGCCCGTGGCGTAATCGACACGCCGCAAAAAACGGTTATCGAAAAACCAAGTGGCGTAACAATTTCGATGCGAGACTTCAGACTACATGACTGCGAAATACTCGGGCGTTGATACCGAACGCTTTTTCGGAGTTGATGGATACGTTGGGAACACGCCGCTGATTCGACTAAGGCGCCTGTCCGAACTGACGGGCTGCGAGATTCTGGGAAAGGCGGAATTCATGAATCCGGCCGGCTCGGTGAAGGATCGAGCCGCCTACGGAATCATCACTGACGCGGAGGCAGCGGGTCGGCTTAAACCCGGCGCCACAATCGTTGAGGGTACCGCGGGTAACACGGGAATCGGTCTTGCCGTGATCGGACGCGCCAAAGGCTATCGCACTGTTATTGTGATTCCGAATAATCAGTCGCCGGAGAAAATGCATTTGCTTCGCACCCTCGGTGCAGACGTAAAAGCCGTGCCCGAAAAGCCATACAAGGATCCGGAAAATTACAATCACATTGCGCATCGTCTCGCAGAGGAGCGCGGCTGGTTCTGGGCCAATCAGTTCGATAACACCGCGAATCGCGATGCGCATTATCGCGGCACAGGGCCTGAAATCTGGAAACAAACCGAAGGCAAAGTCAGTGCGTTTGTTGCAGCTGTCGGCACCGGCGGCACGCTTGCCGGTGTCAGCAGTTACCTCAAGGAACAAAATCCGAAGATTCAGATCGTCTGCGCTGATCCCTATGGCGCGGCGATGTGGTCGTGGTTTACCAATGGGAATCTGGAAACGAATGATGGTGATTCCATTGCAGAAGGAATAGGCCAGGGCCGCGTTACAAAGAACATTGAGGGCATCAAGGTCGATCGAGCTTATCGGATTCCGGACCAGACTGGCCTAACGATCGTTTACCAGCTCCTGCGCGAAGAAGGTCTGTTCCTTGGCTTATCGAGCGGCATTAACGTGGCCGGTGCTGTGCGCTTCGCCAAAGAGTCTGGCGCAGGTCAAACCATCGTCACCGTTCTTTGCGATTCTGGCCATAAATACCAATCAACGCTGTTCAATCGCGACTGGCTGGCTTCCAATCATCTTGATCCCGATCTCCCATTGGAATCGATTCTGGAACGGAAATCTCTGACCTAAAAGGGTCTGTCGCCCGTGGTCCGTAGTCTGTAATCAGCCTTACTGTTTGTCGTAAACGACTACGTTCTTGAATTTTTTACCTTTCGGAGTGGTTCCCCTAACGGTGACAGTGCGGCTTTTGCCATCGGCTGAAAGGACCATGCGAACAGTGTCAATAATCTTTCCGCCTTTCTTAACGGTTAGATCCAACGTTCGATCATCCACCTTCGTGTACGACCGAGCGTCGGAGATCGGGTCACCCGTAACGGGATAGTCTTTCCCATCGAAGCTGCCAATCCACTCGGTGTGCACGGGTTTACCGTCTGCGTCGATGCCTTGCCCTTCCACCTTTACCGAACATGCTTTTGTAGGTGATTGTATTGAATATCAAGGTTCCGGGTGTGATCTTTGATTTTGCCGCGTTCAATTTCCAAGTGCCCATCTGCGGATCCGCAGCCAAGCACGCCGCGGCTCCCAAAAAGCAAAATGCCAGAGTCAATCCGATCGTTTTTATCTTCATGCGCTCCATCGAATCCGGATCTTTATTTGGTTAAACTTTTTTCAAGCTGACAGCTGATCGTGTCGTTCAACTGCAACCATTAAATAGGGCGCATTCAGAAGCGGAACTTGCAGAATCGCCGAGATCGTCCGCCCACTTACTGTTTGTCGTAGACGACTACATTCTTGAACTTTTTGCCTTTGGGAGTGGTTCCGTTCAAGGTGACGGTGCGGCCTTTGCCGTCCTCAGAGACAACAATCCGACCGGTGACCGTAACCTTGCCGTTTTTCTTGTTGGTAGTCGTCAGTGTGCGCTCATTTACTTTCGTGTAGGAGCGAGCGTCTGAGTTTGGATCACCCGTTACCGGATAATCCTTCCCGTCGAATTTCCCTGACCACTCTGTGTGCGAGGGTTTACCATTCGCATCGATGCCATCTGCCTTGATTTTCACTTGCCCGAACATGCTTGAGTAAACAACCTGCGTGTTTTTCAAAGTGCCAGGTGTGATCTTCGATTTGGCTTCGTTGAGCTTCCAAGTACCCATGTGTGGGTCGGCAGCCAAGCACGCAGCAGCTCCCAAAAAGGAAAACGCCAGAGTTAATCCAATACGTCTTAGTTTCATGTAGCCTATCGAACCGGGATTTCTAATGCCGGTCAATATTTTTCCAGACTAACAGCGGCTAATCGTGGCGTTGAGCTGGGAAGGTCAGTGTCAATGCCGCGAGCGATTCGTCCGCCGCAGATAATGGGTAACGGTCCATTCGCCGATGCTAATACCCGCTTGCAGGCCATCTTCGCTTGCTGTTCGGAAGTGAATGCCACCATAGACCCGGCTGTCGCCAGCTTCGCTAGCCGCAGAAAAGGGGGTTGGAAAGCTGCGGTACACGCCGGGAAGAAAATCTGAGCCGATGGTGAAAGGCAAATCTTCTGTGCCGTAAAATAATGGGAGCACGGTCGCAGCTGCAGCGCTGAACGTGCTGTGGCCGGAGACGTAATCAGGGAAGGGCGGTGTCACGATGAAGGACATCCAGTTCAGTTCTGGTTCGGCGAAGGCAATCGCCGTCACCGGCCGCCAGAAGTGAAACTCATATTTGGCATCCCAGGCGCAAATCGCGGCATCGGCCATTGCAATGTTCAACAAGGCAAACAGCCGGGAATTTTGCTCCAGCGTGTTGCCGCGCTCATCGGCGATGACCTGCGCAATACTGTTCCAGTGGCCGGGAGGTGTCTCGGTTCCGGCGCCATCGGCCCAGAACAAGGCGATCTCGGTTTGCTCTTCCGTGCGCGTCGAGCCGACTGCCGCGCCAAGTTCTTTGACCTCTTCGTAATCGTCCGCGTACTGCTGGCTGTCGAGAGATGGCGGCCCCGGCGGACGAAACTGCGAGCTGCTACTCATTCCAAAGGGTGTAACGAATCCCCATTGGGGTAGCGCATAAGGAAGGAATGCAGGAGGAGTCGGTACCCAAACGCCGGGGCCGGAGCCGCCTGGCGGCGGCACGGTCGCGTTCCAACCATCGTCGGCTCTCGCAGCGAGAATTTGGTTCGCGACGAATTCGCCCCACACGATGCCATTGGCCTTGTGGTTTCCTTCAGGGATTGTAGCGAGGATTGCGGCGTGAAGTGCATCGAAGCGGGATCTGCTAGCCGGGAATAAGTTGACGAGCGCTTCGTGCGCCGCCGCACTTGCGGCAGCTTCACGCGATGCACTGGCCTGCACTGCGCTTTGCACCAAGTAAGGTTCATATGTGCGGGCGATGCCGTTCACGGCGTCGTAGATTGAGGCGTGAAGAATAGCGAGACTGCGGGAAGCGATCGGCGGCGCGGTGTTACCAGCGCGAATCGCATCGAGTGCAGCGTTGTTCCAGTCCGTCACGACGTCGGCTCGGACCGAGAGTGCAATGCCCGACACGACATTTATCGCAGTTACATATGCAATGAAGAGTAGAGATCGAAGGAAAGTGTTCATTGGGCGCTCCTTTCGCTAAAAGAACGCCCTGGGTGTAACCTATAGCTGACATTGGCGTCAAGCTTATTTCCAGCGGCTGTTTATAGGCACGGCAATCCCGCTACAGCATTGGCAATGATTTTTTGGATTTCGGTGGCGGAAACTCCCGATCGAGCTCCACGAGATCTTCGCTGGCAAGTTTGATCTCGATTGATCGCGCGTTCTCACGAACATGCTTTTCCTTGCCCGCTTTGGGAATTGCGATCACTCCTGGACGACGCAGCACCCACGCGAGCGCGATTTGGGACGTGGTCGCGTCATGGCGTTTGGCAATCTGCTTTAGCGCCGCGTTCTCAAGTAAACCACGCCCGTGGCCAATCGGAGAGTAAGCCATTATTGGAATCTTGTTGTTTCCGCTCCATTGCAGGAGACCAGATTCGATCTCCCGGTTTTCCAGATTGTAGAGAACCTGATTGGCAGCGCAGTTTGTGCCGTTTTCAACCGACGAAAGTTCTTTCATGTCATCGACATCGAAGTTTGAGACGCCCCAGCGTCTGATCTTTCCAGCGCCCCGAAGTTTCTCGAATCCCTCGACTGTTTCCGCTAGTCGCGTGTTTCTTTCTCGCCAATGCAATAAATATAGATCGATCGTGTCGATCCGGAGGCGTTTTAGACTGCGCTCGCATGCTTTTGGCAATTCCGAGCGCGACCCGTTATGCGGATACACCTTAGTAACAACGAACACGCGATCGCGTTGACCCTCGATTGCTTCAGCCACGACTTTTTCCGCGCTGCCTTCCCCGTACATCTCGGCGGTATCAATCAATGTCATGCCGAGCTCGATTCCGAGCCGTAATGCGGCGACTTCATCCTTGTGCGCCCGCTTTTTCTCGCCCATGCGCCACGTGCCTTGACCCAGCGTGGGTACGCGTTCGCCATCCGGGAGGGAAACTGTTTTCATTTCGTCTTCATGCTCTTACTCGTGATCGTAATCGATTTGATTAACCGATTCGGCGGTCTTGGGGAACTTGGGTCGCAAAAACCCGTATCAAGAGTTAGTGAGCGAACAGGATTTGCCGCCGCACAGTGAGCGACGTCGCAACGTCGCAACCGTAAAATCGAGGCAATCACTGCCGGCATGCTCGTCGGCATGGCCGTGTATCCTTGGCGCGACAGTTGCTCAAAGGCAGTCTGTACTCGCATCGTAAAAATCTCGGAAGCAAATTACAGAGATAATCCGAACTTGTGCATGAATATTGTGGTTGAAGCCTTGCTCTCGCTTCCTGCAGGATTTTATACGGTTGTTTACCATACAGAACCAGTGCCCTGCGTAATGGATTTCCGCCTTGGTGGCAAGGGATGTCGATTACGAGTGAAACCGCTCGACAGAGAAACGATCAAGAGTATAAGGCAGCCTGCCTGCCTGCGGGTCATGGTGGGATAAATGGCCCCTTCGCGTAGCCGTGTCCTGTTCCAAGCCGCGCCAGCGCCCGAAGCCGTCCCGCGCCAGTAAACGGTGACTCGGGCAAGTGCTGAATGCTCCTCAGCAATCGTCTGAAATTGAAATGACGACACGACACGACTCTGAGTGCCGTAATGAGGTTCTTTATGTCTTTTCCAAGTGCCCCTGCTACAATCAGAAGCAAGCGACTCAGGGAAAATCCTAACAACTGTCTCTACATAAATTTCGCAAATGCGTCGCTGTTTGGTTGCTTGCGTCGTACAGAGAAAACGACGCTCCTTCTGAATCAAATTATTGCAAAAACGCAATCTGACGCCTGCGTCGCAAGCGATAGATTATTGGGATGCACCATCGCAAGACACCAGAGCACATCGAAGGAATGCTTGACGTTATGCTCTGTTTGCCGAGATACGCATGGGGATTCGTTTTGATAGATGTCGACAAGAAGATCGGGACGGCCGCGCTTAAAAAAATAATTCTTCGCGCATGCGACGAGTCCGGCTCACACATGTTTGAAAGATTCAAACGCGGCATCGCGCTAGTTAATCGAGAAAAGAGACGTAGGCGCAGCGGCGAAAGCTAAAAGGCCGGGCCGGCTGCGATTAAAACATGGCACAGATTTATCGCAGATGCACGATTGCGTACTGTGTTAATGCCGGCGAGTCGCCCTAAATGTTCATTGCACATAAAAGCACACTTGGCCAATCGGAGTTCGCTATCGCCACCTAAAAGAACCAGTTCAACACTTCGCAACCGTAACAGGAGTTCCCCATCACAGGGGCAAGGCCTTAAGTTAACAATTGCAGCAATGCGACCGCTTTGGCGGGCACAGCAAGATCCTGGCCGACGATAAACTCACGCAAAGCGACCGTCAGCCACTGACGCGATGACGTCGCCTCTTCAATCGTGAGGTGAGTCGACTCGCCTTTTACTTTCAAGCTATAGCGGATGATTTCAACATCGATCGGTTCTTTTTCGCCTACCAATTCGAGCCGGACACGAACTCGTTTCTTTTTTGTGTCAATCGAAAGTTCCGTCATTTCACCTATACCGCGCAATTTGGTGTTAATCGCCAGCCGCGTCGTAAAACCAAGAGTCGCATCTTTGGAACGACGCAGAAAAGTTTGAATGCCTTTCGTAGAAAGAACTCCACTTGCCTAGGCTGTCGCATACCTTGGACGGTTATGCAGCTTCTCTTTCAAAAGGGAACGTCCGATAAGATCGCTTTCACGAGCCTTAATCTCCCCGCCTTTGCAGTTCGCAGCCGCCGAGCGCGCTGTCAATCGGCTACGACGATTTCTTCTTTCGTCCTCTTTTTGTTTGCTTTTGTCTTCGCCGATTCTGCAAACGTTTTGTTTTAATCTGCTTTTCGGTTCCACCAATTTGCTGTAAGAAGCCGCCAAAATTAAATCCGAATAGTTCCGTTATCTTTGCGTTGAGTTCCGGCAAAACAAAGCGTTGGCCCAGCCGGGACAGGTCATTTACGACGGTGTCAGCGAAATTAGCAAACTGTGAGCCTTTCTTGTTCTTGGCGAGCTTGTGGGAGTAACCGACAGTATAGCCGGCGGCAAATCCTGCGGAGAGTGCACCGACAGTCCAAACAACTGGCTCTTTTTGGAATTCTTCCCGGTAATCAAGTACGTCCGAAACTGTTTTTTTAACCGCCTGATACTTTTGTTCTGCTGTGTCTTGTATCTGTTCAACGGTATCTCTCACTGAGTCACTCGTCCGTCTAATTTGGCGTTGAAGTCCTTTCTTATGTGCGTCCTGTGATGTTGTTTGTTCTATCATAATATTTTTCCTCCTTTTTGTTGAATCCCAAATAACCAACTACACTTCTTCCTGCAGCCACTGCTTATCGCGCTTGAGTTCAAGCGCACTCCTCTTTGGAATAATCCTCTGCTTGGCGAGGCGGTTCTTTGCCATCAGAATAATGATGGCCCCAATAACCAGATACAACAACGCGGTCACGATAAAGCCAAGCCCATAGCGAACGGCCGGGCTCAAGTCTGCGCTATCGAATAGCATAGAGACGAAGAATGCGATCCCTAAATTTAAAAGGGCAAAGCCAACTACTCCTACAACTGGCCCAGCGAGCATCAACGAAGCTCCACCTACGTAGGAGCCCACCTCCTCCTTCAACTCCGTTTTTAAGAGCTCCAGTTTAGCGTCAAAGAGCTCAGTCACGTCGTCTGTCAAACGACTAAACAGCGTTGTCAGATTCTGGTCTGGCCTTTCGAAAGCCTGATCGCTTGTGTTCTCTTTCGGCATTTTACTCCAATTAAGCTGTGTTAGATCTATCGTTCACCTATTGCTAACCATATCGGCAAGCGATTCCCTATTACTCGAATAATTACGCACCTTACCGTTTCACTGATGCTTCGCTGACCGTGCTGACATCCTCAGCGCCCGCATCTTCGAAGATGTGCTTTGCCCGATCAACGTCTTCGTTTTCCTCAGCGTGTACTGCGATTAGATAATTGCCGTTTTTTAGCTTCTCCTCGTACCGCTTCGCCTCGATTTCGGGGATACCAAGTCCAATTAAACCGCCGACGACACCGCCGGTCGCCGCCCCCACAGCGGCGCCGCTAAGTGCCGCCATGATTGGAC